>DATCQX010000837.1:0-3569 GCA_036569285.1 Streptomyces sp. | reverse complement strand
GACGGCGAGGAGCCAAGGAGTACCGCCGCCGACGCCATCACGCCGGTCACCGCCACCTCGGCGGCGACCGGCACAGGCGAACCGGCGGCGTCCGTCCGCCGATTCCGGCACGGTGAAGCGGGAGATCCCGCACCCCTGGCTCCGGCGGCCCGGGGCGGTCCGCCGTGAGGGTGTGCCCGGCGGGGCGCACGTTCGACGAGCCGCGCCCACCAGGACGAGGCTGCCGTCAGGACCGTCCGGCACTTGCTCCGACGCCTGCTCCGACGCGGCGAAGCCGATGATGCCGGTGTGGGCGACGGCCAGGGTGAGCACGGGTCCGCCTGTCCGCCTGTCCGCCGACGAGAACGGCGGCCCGGCCGCCTCAGAAGAACGGACGCCCCGAAAGAACAGACGCCCCGCCCCCGGTGTGCCTCCAGAGGAGGCACACCGGGGGCGGGGCGTGGGCAGGAGTGAGCCGGCAGCTCGTCGACCGGTCGGCGACGGACGCGGCGCCCCCTAAGCGACCAGTTCCGGCCGAGCCGCCCCCGCTTCGCCGCCCGGCATCCCGCCCTCGGCTCGTCCCTGGAACCGGCCCGGGCGGAACGGCTCCAGTTCCGGTCGGCTCCCGCCGTCCGTCAGTTCGGCGGCCACGGAACGGCCCACGGCGGGGGCCGTCCGGAAGCCGTCGCCGTTGAAGCCTGTCGCCAGGTACAGACCGGGCGAGCCGTCGACGGGGCCGATGAGCGCACGCCCGTCCGGGGTGTACCCGTCGACGGCGGAGCCGGTCGTGATCCGCCGCGCACCGGCCAGGCCCCGAAGCCTGGTGCCGACCAGGTTCTGCGCGAGGGCCGTCCGCTCCGGATCGGGCTCTGTCCGTCCGTCCAGAACCTTCTGCGGGCCGCCCTCGTACTCCAGTGGCACTTCGAAGAGGATCCGGTCACGGCCGTCCGGGCGGAAGCGCGCCCCCGAGACCCGGTCGGTCACCGCCGGCAGCGGGCACCGGGCCCGGACACCCGGGTCGTCGGCGACCGCCAGCCCGGTCCGCCCGGCCCGCAGAGGCAGCCGGGCGGTACCGAGCAGCGCCGTGGACCATCCCCCGGCGGCGAGGACCACCTGCCCGGCCTCGAAGGCGAGTTCACCGAGGTCGACGCCGGTGACCCGGTCGCCGGAACGGCGCAGCCGGCCACCGGAGGGCCCGGAGAGGATCAGGGCGCCCCCGGCCCGGGCCGCCGCCCTCAGCGCGAGGGTCGCACGGACCGGATCGGCGTAACCGCCGTGCGGCTCGTGGGCCACTGCGGCCACACCCGTGAGATCCAGGCAGGGATGCATGTCCGCGAACTCGTGCGGGGCCATCTCCGTGACGTCCGCGCCGAGTTCGGCCGACGAGCGGACCTCGTCGGCGAGTCGGCCCGCCTGCTCCGCCCCGGCGAGGAACGCGTGACCGGTGCGGCGGAAACCGCAGTCGCCTCCGACGGCGTCGGACCAGTGCGCGAACGTGTCGAACGCCAGGGCGGCCAGCCGGGCCCGGGCCGGGTCGCTGTCGTGCACGTGCACTTGGCCCGCCGCGCTCCACGTACCCGCGTGGAGGTCCGGGTGGTCCCGCTCGACGAGGACCACGCGTGCGCCCTGGACGGTGAGGCCGTGCGCGATGCTCGCCCCCACCATCCCTGCTCCGAGCACCAACACGTCCGGGGTGAGTGCCATCACGGTTCCTTTCGCAGACAGGTGGCCGGGACGCCACCAGCAGCGTAGGGACGCGCTTGCGGCGCCGTCTTCACGCGTCCGTAGCCCTGGGGGTCAACTCCCTTGGTGCCGAGGGGACATCGTTGATCGCATCGCACGGGACACGGATCGTCGGTGAGTTGAGGCGGCCTCCACCGGCTAGGTGCCACACCATGACCGAAGACACTAGTAAATGACCTTAGGTAGTGTTGATCGTCCGACCCGGGCAAGGGTACGTTTGGAGTGGACCCATCATCCGAACGAGAGGGGAGGCCGTGCCCCAGGAACAGCCCCTCGGGCTCCTCAGAACTCGACGAGCCCCATCCGGTAGGCGAGCACGACCGCCTGGACGCGATCCCGCAGCCCCAGCTTCGTCAGCATGTGGGAGATGTGGGACTTCACGGTGGTAGCGCTGATGGACATGCTCGCCGCGATCTCACCGGTGCTCCTGCCGAGGGCCAGCAGTTGCAGGACGTCCCGTTCGCGCTCGGTCAGCAGGGCGACGTTGTCGTACATGCCGCAGTCGACCTGCGTACGGCTCAGCATGCGGTCGACCAACTGCGCGATGAGCGGTGGTGTCAGGAACATGTCACCGTGAGCCACCGCACGGACGGCCTCCATGAGCACCTGTTTGCGGTCCGTCTTACCCGCCAGACCCTGAGCTCCCGCACGAAGGACGGAAAGTGCGCTCCTGTGGCTCCAATTCGACGAGAGGATGACGACCGGGGCGATCTCGGTGATCGAGTGCAACGCGTTCTGCGTTTCACGCAAATGCCGGTCGAGTTCGACGACGATGACGTCCGGGCGAATTCTGAGTGCCACAGGGACTATCTGACGACTGCTTTCCACTTCGCCCGCGACACGTAGGTCGGATTCGTCGTCGATCATCGCCCGGAGCCCCATCCGACTGACTTCCTGGGCGTCGCAGATGAGTACCGTGCGCACCTTCGGTGCCAGTTCAGAGCTGATGATCCGTTTCGCCGTCAGTTGCATCCCGCTGCTGACCATTGCGCTTGTCATATGCCTGTCTTTCAATTCCGTGAATCGCCGTGCGGACTACGGGCCGATATCGAGCGAGGGGGCAACCCGGCAGGTGACACACGCGGCAGGGGCGTGGGCGACACCTGCCAGAACGTCACGGAATTGCATCGTCGATAACTGCAAACAGGTACACATGAGGTGAGGTTAAAAGCGCCCAACGTGAGCAGTCAATAGAACTTGTGGAGCCTTGAACGATTTGCGATTTCAAGCAATGCCCCTGGGTCGTTTTCCGCCACCCATACCGTCACTTTCCGCCAGCCATCGGGATGCCGCCTCATTTTCACATTTCCCGGCTGTCTTTGTCAGAGGCTGCTGAGCAGTTGCAGGCGCTCGGCGCTGAGTGAGTCCTGGTCGGCGTGGTAGATGACGAGGAGTTGGTGTTCCTCTGGTCTGAGGAGCTTCTCGTAGCGCAGTTCCAGTTGTCCGGCCATGGGGTGGTCGAAGCGGGTGTGGCCGACGGCGCGGCGGCGTACTTCCCGTCGGGCCCATAGCGTGCGGAAGCGTTCGCTGGCGACCGTCAACTCGCCGATGGTTTGCAGGAGTTGGGGGTCGGTGTCGTCGAGGGTGAGGGTCGCGCGGAGTCCGGAGACGGCTTTGGCGGTCACGTCGTCCCACTGGGGGTAGAGGGCGCGCATCTCGGGTTCGAGGAACACGGCTCGCAAAGGGTTGTTCCCCACCGCGAAGAACGGACACAGGGCCACAGCGAGGCGGTTGGCGGCGACGACGCGGCCGTCTGTTCCCTGGATGTAGGCGGGTGTGAGGGGCCAGCTGTCGAGCAGGGGCTGGAGGTCGGCTCGGTCGGTCCGGGAGCGGGGGCGGTGTCGGCG
>DATCQX010000836.1:0-8899 GCA_036569285.1 Streptomyces sp. | reverse complement strand
ACTTCACCGGGTCGACGATCGCCGGGCGCTTCCCGGACTACGACACGATCGCCGCCGGGTACGTCGCGTGACGCTCCGGTACGCCGTGGACGCCGTGGTGCTCGACATCGAGGGCACCACGAGCGCCACGGGGTTCGTCGTCGACGTCCTGTACCCGTACTCGCGCGCCCGCTTCGCGGACCTGCTGTCCCAGCGTGCGGACGAGCCGGAGGTGGCGCGGGCGATCGCGCAGGTGCGGGAGCTGTCCGGGGAGCCGGACGCCGACGCCGCCGCGATCGAGAAGACGCTGAACGCGTGGCTGGACGACGACCGCAAGGCGACCCCGCTCAAGACCCTCCAGGGCATCGTCTGGGCGGAGGGCTTCGCGCGGGGCGACCTCGTCTCGCACTTCTACGACGACGTCGTCCCCCGGCTGCGCGCCTGGCACGCGTCCGGGGTGCGGCTGTACGTGTACTCGTCGGGGTCGGTGGCCGCGCAGCGGGCGTGGTTCACCAACAGCCCCGAGGGCGACCTGACTTCGCTGGTCTCGGGGTTCTACGACACGGAGAACGCCGGTCCCAAGCAGGACGCGCGGTCGTACCGCCGGATCGCCTCGGCGACCGGTGCCGAGGCGTCGCGTCTCCTCTTCCTCTCCGACCGTCCGGGTGAACTGGACGCCGCCCGCGAGGCCGGCTGGCGGACCGTCGGTGTCCGGCGGCCCGGGGAGCCGTACTTCGAGCAAGGCGTCGGGGACCATGCGCAGGCAGGGTCGTTCGACGAGATCACCGTTTCCGGGAGCACCGCATGACTGACGGCATCAGCGCGCAGGACCTTCACGAGGCGGGCGCCGTGCTCGCCGCCGAGTCCGCACGGTTCGCCTCCTTCGGCTGGATGCGCGGGACGTCGGGCAACCTGTCGGTGGTGCTGTCCCGGGAGCCGCTGCGGCTCGCGGTGACGGCGAGCGGGCACGACAAGGGTGAACTGACCCCGGCCGACGTGGTGTTGGTGGACGGGCAGGGGGCCGCGGTGCAGGGCGGGAAGCCGTCCGCGGAGGCCGAACTGCACGCCCGGGTCGCCGCGTCGACGGGTGCGGGGGCGGTCGTCCATGTGCACACGGTGGCGTCCGTGGCGCTCGGGCACCGGCTGCCCGGGGGGATTCCGTTCCGGGACATCGAGATGCTGAAGGGGGTGGGGCAGCCCGCGCACGACGTGGAGGTCGTGCTGCCGGTCATCGCCAACAGCCAGGACATGAAGGAGTTGGGGGACCGGCTGGAGGAGGCGCGCAATCCGTCGATGCCGGCCGTGGTGGTGGCCGGGCACGGGTTGTACGTGTGGGGGGCGGATCCCCGGCAGGCGCGGCACCACACCGAAGTGGTGGAGTGGCTGCTGGAGTTGGAGCTGGCGCGGCGCTGAGGCGGCTGCGCGAGAAGGGGGACCGTGCGGTCCCCCTTCTTTCATGACGTGCCGTCTACTTCAGGTGCTCGCCCGGGAGTTCGCCCGCCGAGACCTCCAGCACCCCACGCTCCGTGACGAGTCCGGTGATCAGGCGGCCCGGCGTCACGTCGAAGGCCGGGTTGTGGCCGCGTGACTCCGCGGGGGCGGTGCGGATGCCGCCCCACTCCAACACCTCGTCCTCGCCCCGGAGTTCGATGTGGATGCCGGCTCCGGTGGCCGTGGCGAGGTCGACGGTCGTGGTGGGGGCGGCGACCAGGAACGGGATCCCGGCGTCGGCGCAGGCCAGGGCGACGCCGACGGTGCCGACCTTGTTCGCGGTGTCGCCGTTGGCGGCGATGCGGTCGGCGCCGACGATCGCCGCGTCGACCTCGCCGCGCAGGATGGTGCCGGCGGCCGCGCCGTCCGCCTGGACGTAGTGCGGGATGCCCTCCTGCACCAACTCCCAGGCGGTGAGCCGCGATCCCTGGAGCAGCGGGCGCGTCTCGTCGGCGTACACGACCTCGACGCGGCCCCGGGCGTGGAGTTCGCGGACGACGCCGAGGGCGGTGCCCCAGCCGGTGGTGGCGAGGGCGCCGGTGTTGCAGTGGGTGAGGATGCGCAGCGGCCGGTCGACGCCGGCCTTCTTGATCAGCCAGTCCGCTCCGTGGACGCCCATCGCGCGGTTCGCCTCGACGTCCTCGCGCTGCACGGCGGCGGCTTCTTCGAGAACCGCGTCGAGGCCTTCGGCGTAGCGGGTCATGACACGGTCGACGCAGGCCATCAGGTTGACGGCGGTGGGGCGGGCCTCGCGGACGCGGGCGACGGCGTCGAGGATCTGGAGGTCGTTCCAGCCCTCGCGTTCGCCCTGGATGAGGGCGATGGCGACGCCGTAGGCTCCGGCGACGCCGATCGCGGGGGCACCGCGGACGACGAGGCGCTTGATCGCGTCGATCAGGGCGTCCACATCGCGGATGTCCACCGTCTCGGTGCGGTGGGGCAGCACGGTCTGGTCGATGAGCGCGAGGCCGGATCCGGTCCAGTCGACGGCACGCAGTTCCTGGGACATAAGGGCTGGCTCCTGAGGTGCTGCCTGGGTCTGCTGTGGTGTCCGACACCGTACATGACCTCGGAGAACCACAGTTCGAGACGGTCTGTCGGGTGGCTGAAACCGGGTGGTACAGTCCACAACCAATCCCACCAGCCGAGATGAATCATGGAATCGGAGGAGACGTGCCCCTGCTCACGAAGCGCCGTTTCCTCGACTTCGGCCGGTGTTGCGGCGACCGCTGTCGCGGCTGAGCCCTTCCCCCACAGCATCTGAGCCCCAGCCTCTGAAGCCAGAGCATCTGAAGTCCCCCTCCCCCAGCGCTCTCACGGCCCGGCACCGTCGCCCCCGCGGAGTGCCGTTCGCCATACCCGGAAGGCCGTCCCCGATGCACCGCAGACCCCGTCGCACCCTCCAGTTCACGGCGCTCGCCACCGGCGCCGTCCTCCTGGCCACCGCCTGCAACGCCGCCGCGAAGAAGGACACGGACACCACGGCTTCCGGCGCCTCGGGGAAGTCGTTCACGCTGATCACGCCGGACGCCGTGGGCCAGAACGACTTCCTGAAGCTCGCGGTGACGGGCGTCGAGGCGGCGGCGAAGACGCACGGCGGCTCGCAGAAGGTGTTCCAGTCCACGGACACCGCGTCTCAGCAACAGAACGTGCAGGCGGCCGTCGACGCCAAGCCGGACGTCGTCGTCCTGGTCGGTTTCGAGTTCGCGGACATCGTCGCCCAGCAGGCGCGGAAGAATCCGGGCCAGCAGTTCCTGTTGATCGACGCCTGCACCGCCAAGCCCTTCAAGAACGTGAGCTGCGCGGTGTTCCGGGAGCACGAGGGCGTCTTCCTCGCGGGCGCCGAGGCGGGGCTGCTGAGCAGGTCGGGCAAGGTCGGCGCGGTGGACGTCCTCGACACCCCGCTGTTCAGGCGGTTCAGCGACCCGTTCGCGGCCGGAGCGAAGAAGGTCGCGCCGACGACGTCGACCGGGACGCGGTTCATCGGCGGCCAGTCCCCGTTCAACGACGCGCCGCGCGCGAAGGAGCAGGCGAACACGCTGCTCTCGCAGGGCTACGACCAGGTGATGGCCGCCGCCGCGGCCGGTAACTACGGCGTGTTCGAGGCGGCGAAGGCGAAGGGCGCGTTCGCGTACGGCGTGGACGTCAACCAGTGCCCGTCCTCGCCGGGCACGGTCGTCGACAACGTCATCAAGCGGACGGACGTCGCCGTCGAGAAGGGCGTCGACGCGGTGCTCGCCGGGAAGGCCGGGACGACGGTGTCGTACGGGCTGAAGGAGGGCGGCATCAGCCTGACCGGCCTGGAGGCGGGCGTGGAGTCCTCGCAGTGCGTGATCGCGAAGCATCCGGACGTCCTGACGAAGGTGAAGGCGCTGCGCGACCAGATCGTCGCCGGGACGCTGACCGTCGATGACCCCGCCGCGCACTGACGGCGAGGGCGCCGGGGTCGCCGTCGAGCTGCTGGGGATCACGAAGCGGTTCCCCGGCACGCTCGCCAACGACTCCGTCGACCTGACCGTCTCACGGGGTGAGATCCATGCGCTGATGGGTGAGAACGGCGCGGGCAAGTCGACGCTCATGTCGGTCCTGTACGGCATGCTGCGGCCGGACGCGGGGACGATCCGGGTCGACGGCCGGGAGGTGTCGTTCGCGAGTCCGTCCGACGCGATGGCCGCCGGGCTCGGCATGGTCCACCAGAGCTTCAAGCTGTTCGACTCGCTGACGGTCGCCGAGAACGTCGTGTACGCCGCCGAGCCCCGCCGGTTCGGTCTGGTGGACCGGGGCGCGGCCCGGCGGCGGGTGCGGGAGCTGGCCGAGGAGCACGGGCTCGCGGTCGAACCGGACGCGCGCGTCGGGGAGTTGCCGGTCGGGCTGCGGCAACGCGTGGAGATCCTCAAGCTGTTGCACCGGGGTGCGCGCACGCTGATCCTCGACGAGCCGACGGCCGTGCTGACGCCGGCGGAGGCGGACGCCCTGTTCGCCGTCCTCAAGTCCCTCGCCGCGCAGGGCCGTTCGGTGGTCCTCGTCACGCACAAGCTCCGCGAGGTCCTCGAGGGGTCCGACCGGGTGACGGTGCTGCGGGACGGGCGGGTCGTGTCCCGGCTGGTCACCTCGCGGACGTCCGCCGAGGAGATCGCGGCGGCGATGACGGGGCGCGCGGTGAAGCTGGACCGGGTGCACGCGGCGGGGACGCCGGGTGAGCCGGTGCTGGAGGTGGCCTCTCTCTCGTCCGCAGGTGTCCACGACGTGGACCTCACGGTCCGCGCCGGGGAGATCGTCGGGGTCGCGGGGGTCGCCGGGAACGGGCAGAGCGAGTTGGTCGAGGCGCTGGCCGGGCTGCGGGCGGTCACCGGTGGGCGGGTCACCGTCCAGGGCCGCGACCTCACGCACGCCTCCGCCGCCGAACGCCGGGCCCATGGCCTGGCCTACGTCCCCGAGGACCGGCACGCCGTCGGTACGGCGCCTGCGGCGAGCGTCGCGGAGAACCTGGCGATGGGGCACCACCGGACCTCGCTGTCCCGGCGCGGGCTGCTCGCCCCGGGGGCTGTTCGGGAGCACGCGCGCGCACTGATCGAAAGGTTCGGGGTGAAGACGGCGTCCGTCACCGCTCCAGCCTCCTCCCTGTCCGGCGGCAACCTCCAGAAACTTCTGATCGGACGCGAACTCGCCCATAGCGCCCCCTTGTTGCTCGTCGAACAGCCCACTCGGGGCGTCGACATCGGTGCCGTGCAGACCATCCACGACCAGTTGATCGCCTACCGGGACGCCGGGCACGCGGTGTTGCTGGTGTCGGCGGAGCTGAGCGAGATCAGGGGGCTCTCGGATCGGGTGCTGGTGATGTATGAGGGGCGGGTTGTGGGGGTGTTCGGGAAGGAAGAGGCGGACGAGAGGGTGTTGGGGATGGCTATGGCTGGGGCGAGTGCCGGTGCAGGTGCAGATGCGGGCGCGGGCGAAAGTGCGGGAATTTGATATGACCATCACCCGCCCGTCCACCGCCCTCCGCGCCACCCTCCTCACCACCCTCCGCTCCCCCATAACCGCCTCAGTCCTGGCCGGCCTCCTCATAGGCGCCCTCATCCTCCTCGGCACCGGCGCCGACCCCCTCACCGCGTACGACGCCGTCCTGACCGGCGCGCTCGGCGCGGACGGCATCGGCTCGACCCTCACCACCGGCACCAGCGTCCTCGGTCTCGCGCTCGCGCTGGCCGTGCCGTTGCGGGCGGGGCTGATCAACCTCGGCGGGGACGGCCAGTTGGTGCTGGGCGGGATCACGGCGGCGATGACGGCCCTGCACTCCCCGCTCCCGGCGCCCCTCACCGTCGTCCTCGCCCTCCTCGTGGGAATGGCCGCAGGTGCCGGATATGCCGTGCTCGCGGCGCTGTGCGAGAACCGGTTCGGGGTTCCCTTGCTGGTCAGCAGTCTGCTGCTGAGCTATCCGGCGGTGTCGCTGGCGTCCTACCTCGCCCGGTACCCGCTGAAGGAGCCGGGCTCCAGCCTGCCGCAGACGCGGGCGTTCCCGGAGGGGGTCGCGCTGCCCACGTTCGGCGATTCGACGGTCACCGCCGGCCTGGTCCTCGTCGTCCTCGCGGCGGCGGCCTACTGGTTCACCGACCGGCGCACGGCGTTCGGGTACGAGATCCGGATGACGGGACTCAACTCCCGTTTCTCCGCGTACGCCGGAGTCGAACGGGCGGGCCTGACCCTGAAGTTGATGTCGATTTCAGGGGCGCTCGCCGGACTCGTAGGTGCCATCGGGGTGTTGAGCTTCCCGTACCGGTTCGTGGACGGCTCGCTGACCGCGCCCGGCTACACGTGGACGGGTCTGACGGCGGCGCTGCTCGCGGGCGCGGCCCCGGTCGGCACGCTGATCGCGTCGTTCTTCTTCGCGGTCCTCCAGGTCGGCGGGCTCGCGATGGAGCGGACGACGGAGGTGCCGCGGGAGCTGACGCAGGTGCTCCAGGCGATCGTGATCGTGTTCCTGGCGGCCCGACTCCGGTTCCCGCACAGGCTGTTCAGGAAACTGAGGCCGTCCCAGGAGCCGTCGAAGGTGGAGGCCGTCTGATGTTCCTCGACTCCGACCTCCTCATGTCGGCCCTGCGCGCCCTCACCCCCATCCTGCTGGCCGCCCTCGGCGGCGCGATCTGCGAGCGCGCGGGCGTGTTCAACATCGGCCTCGAAGGCATGATGCTGCTGGGCTGTTTCACTGCGGTCGCCACGAGTTGGTTCACCGGCAGCGCCTGGCTCGGTGTCCTCGCGGCGGCCCTCGCGGCGGCGGCGTACTCGCTGGTCCTCGCGGTCGGCGCGATCACGCTGAAGGGCGACGCGGTGGTGCTCGGCATCGCCATGAACCTCCTCGCCGTCGGCCTGACGAGCTTCCTACTGCGCACGGTCTTCGGTGTGCAGGGCACGTTCAGCGACCCTTCCCTGGGCGGCCTTCCCTTGATCGGGGGGTTGAGCCCGCTGGCCTACCTCTCCTGGGCCGCGGTCGGTGTGGCCGCGCTCCTGCTGTCCCGGCACGCCTGGGGGCTGCGGCTGCGCGGGGTGGGCGAATCCCCGGACGCGGCGGCGACGTTGGGGGTCAGTCCGGTGACGTACCAGTACGGCGCCGTATTGTCGTCCGGTGTGCTGTGCGGACTCGCGGGCGCCCAACTCGCTCTGGGAAATGTCACGTTGTTCACCGAGAACATGACGGCGGGCCGGGGCTGGATCGCGGTGGTCGCCGTGATGCTGGGCCGGGCCCTGCCGGTCGGCGTGCTGCTCGCGGCGCTGCTGTTCGGGCTCGCGGAGGCGGTCGGTTTCCGTCTCCAGGGCGTCGGTCTGCCCCAACAGGCCACCGACGCCGCGCCGTACGTCGTCACGCTCGGCGCACTGTTCCTGTCGACGGCCCGCCGCCGTCGCCGTACCCCTTCTTCGTCTGGAGCCGTTTCATGACGCAGGACCTCCTGCCGATCACCCGAATTCCCCGTACCGGGCTGCCCGTCGACGCTGTCGTCGTCGGCGACCCGGCGCGCGCGGCGGCCGTCGCCGAGCTGCTCGACGGGGCGGTGGAGGTGTCGTACCACCGCGAGTACCGGGTGTTCAGCGGGAGTTGGAAGGGCCTGCCGGTCGTCGTCGCCTCGCACGGCGTGGGCGCGCCCGGCGCGAACCTCCTCTTCCAGGAGCTGGCGGACGCGGGCGTGCGGACGATTCTGCGGTTCGGTACGGCGGGTGCGATGAAGCCGGGGATAGCGGACGGCGATCTGGTGATAGCCGAGGCGGCGGTCCGTGACGACGGTGTCACCCAGCAGCTCCTGCCGCCGGAGTACCCGGCGTTCGCGGCCCCGGAGGCGGTGCTCGCCCTCCAGCGCGCGGCCCGCGAGACGGGCGCCCCGCACCACCGTGGCGTCGTGTGGACCCGCGCCGCCTTCCAGCCCGGCCACCTCCCCCTGTTCGCGTACACCGGCGTGGGTCTCGCCGCGATCGAGATGGAGCTGTCGGCCCTGCTGGTGACGGCGTCGCTGCGGGGGCTCACGGCGGGCGGCGTCCTCGTCGTCGACGGGGCGAACGCGGACGAGTTGGTCGACGACGACGGCACCAGCGCCTACGACCCGCACCGGGACGTCGTCGCCGAGGGCGTCGAGCGGGGTGCCGTGGTCTCGCTGGAGGCGCTGCGACTGCTGGCGGAGGACAACTCCCGGTGAACGTCGACCTGTTGGTGCACGGCGGTGACGTCCTGACGATGGACGACGCCGGAAGCGTCTTGAAGAACGGCGCCGTTGCGGTCCGCGACGGTGAGATCGTCGCCGTCGGTCCCGCCGAGGAGCTGCAACAGCGCTACGAGGCACGGGAGTTCATCGACGCCTCGGACTGCCTTGTCCTGCCCGGGTTCATCAACACGCACACCCACCTCGCGATGACGCTGCTGCGGGGGCGGGCCGACGACGTGACGCTCCAGGGTTTCCTGGAGCGGGTGCTGACGTGGGAGGCGGAGCTGCTGACGCCGGAGAACGTGGCGGCGGCGGTGCGGCTGGCGGCGGCCGAGTCGGTCCGGGCCGGGGTGACGTCGGCGCTGGACATGTACTGGTTCCACGAGGCGGCCGGACGGGCGGCGCGGGAGGCGGGCTGGCGGCTGCTGACCGGGCCGACGTTCATGGACGTCCCCGAGCCGCCGGACCAGCGGGACTTCGCGTCCCGAACCGCCTGGGCGCGGAAGGACCTTGAGGCGTACGACGGGATCCGTCCGACCGTCTTCGCGCACTCCGCGTACACCCTCTCCCCCGAGCAGCTCACCGAAGTGTTCGCGCTGGCACGGGAGTTCGGGGCGCTGGTGCACATCCACGCGGCGGAGAACGCGACCGAGGTCGCGACCGTGGAGGTCAAGTACGGGAAACGGCCGGTGGAGTTGCTGGACTCGCTCGGGCTGCTGGGCCCGGACGTGCTCCTCGCGCAC
>DATCQX010000835.1:0-3154 GCA_036569285.1 Streptomyces sp. | reverse complement strand
GCTGGTGGTCTTCCTCCTCTCCGACGACGCCTCCTTCATCACCGGTGCCGAGATCCCCGTCGACGGCGGCTTCACCGCACACGGGGGTGCCAAGTCCATCTCGGACGCTCTGCGGTAGCCGTCTCGGGCGGGCCCTGGAGCGGGATGCGGCCGTGGTTCATGAAGACCTCGTCATGTTCTTCGCGGTCCTGCGAGAGGGCCGCCGGCCTCCGGGCCCGGCGTTCGGCGTCGCCTCGGCGGCGGTGACGCGGCGGCCGGTGAGGATCATCCCGGTGGCGGCCTTGCGCGGGATCACGCGCGGCGGCCGGACCGGCACGCCCGCACCCGCGACCGGACCGGCCTTGACCTCGGGGTGCCCCGGGCGAGCGCCGCCAGGCCGTAGCGGCCCGGCGCGTAGGCAGCCGTTCGGTGCTGTCGACGCGCTGCGCGGTGGCTGTGGCCGGTGTGTTCAAAAGGAACCTCTCGGTTGTGGCGGTGGTGGGGCGGGGAAGCCGGGCCGGCCATGGAAAGGAACTCTCCTTTAATAGCGAGAGTCGGCTCGGAAAAGGGGGATTCGGCGTGAGGGGTGCCCCGCCAGGTGATCAGAGTGCACGGCTGCGGACACCTCCGCAAGATGGCCGAACTCGATCCCCGGCGTTGGAGGCAAAGCTTCCGCTATCGCGCCGGCTGTCCGGAGAACCACGCCCGTGCGACACCATGGCGTGATTTCGGCGCCGGGCGCCGCATATCGGAAACCCTGTTTATGCGCCGCCACCTGCAAATCCGCTCTCCATACGCGCATACACACCGCCGCCTGTTCTCCGCAAGACCGCGATTACCGCCAACCTGCACACACCGGCTTGTGACGAACACACCGGACCTTGTTGAATCTGGTCCGCTCCTTCCGCTCGTGCCCCATCGACGCCGCCCACCGGCCGCCGCGACCCAGGTGCACCATTCCCGAGCCGTTCTTCCCGGACGGAAAGTCCGCCCGTTGATGAACGGCGTCTGCGTGTCGCCCTGGCCCCGGTCTGTCGAGAAACCTGACTCCTGTCGAGAAAGAGGCTTCAGTGAGCACTGTGAACGTGGCGCAGAACATCAAGGCAATGCTCTCCTCCGAGCTGATGGTGGAGGTTCCTGCCGACCGGATGAACTCCGACGACAGCCTGCGGGACACCTACGGGCTCGACTCGCTCGGTTTCGTGGAGTTGCGGGTCCAGTGCGAGCAGACTTTCGGCATCACCATCTCGGACGACGCCTTTTCCCCGGAGAACTTCGGCACGCTCGGCGCGGTCGTCGATCTCGTCGAACAGTTGCTGAAGGAGAAGGAGAACGCCCCCGAGAGCGCGGCCCGGACCGCCGGCTGATCCGACGTCACCCCTGGCCCGCCCACCATCCTGAGGGGACGGAGACTCCCTTGTCCGCGCCAGTCAGCTCCCGCCTCACCGAGGCCGAACTCGACCAGCTCCAGCGCAGCCAGTCCACGCACTACAACCACTACGACCGGCCGCCCCTGCCGTTCGCCTGCCTCAGTGCGCGGGGTATCGCCATGGAGGCCGTGGAACTCGCGGGCCCCCGAAGAGGTGAAACGTTTTCCCTGTACGACGCCAGTGGCGGTTACGGCAGCGCGTGCCTGGGCGCGAGTCACGACAGCGTGCGGCAGTCCCTGGCCAGAGCCCTCACGGACACCGGCTACGTCACCGACGAGATCGCCTCCCGGGAACGCGCCGCGCTGCTGGACCGCCTGTTCGGGGGCGAGGGGCTCTGGGCGGACCGCTTCCCGGCCGACGCCTACCACGTCGCGGGCCGCAACTCCGGCTCCGAGGGCATGGAACTGGCCCTGCGGCTGGTGCTGGAGTCCCGTTTCGACGCCAGGCACCTGCGCCACCGGCCGGGCCGCGAGAAGCGGGACACCATCCTGGCGTTCGAGGGCGCCTGGCACGGCTGGACGCACGGGCTGCTGCCGTTCCTCAACCGCCGCCACTACCGGGTGGGCCTGCCTGCCCCGGCGGCGGAGCAGGCGTACGGCCTGCGGGTGGACCACATCCCGTTCGGCGACGAAGGCGCGCTGGAGGAGTACTTCGCCGCCCACTCCGAGCGGTTGCTCGCCGTCTTCGTCGAGCCCGTCCAGGGGGACGCGGGCATCCTGCTGCCCCCGCCCGGCTATCTGCGGCTCCTGTCCGGGATGTGCGCGGACAACGCCACCTGGCTGGTCGCCGACGAGGTGCTGACGTTCGCCAAGACGGGCCGCTGGTTCGGGATGCAGGACGCGGACGGCCCCGTCCCCACGGACATCACCGTGATCGGCAAGAGCCTGGGCATGGGCGCCTTGTCGACGTCCATGGTCATCGCCCGCCGCGAGCTGCGGGCCCGCGCCACCGGCACCATCTCCACCTCCGACCTGCGCCCGCTGACCTCCACGGTGATCCACGACGGCCTCGACCACCTGGTGCGCGCGGGGCTGCTGGAGCACTCCGTGCGGCTGGGCGCCCGGCTCAGTCAGGCGCTGCGCTCCCAGCTCGTCCAGCGCTTCCCCGACGTCTACACCGACGCGCGCGGTCTCGGCGTCATGCACGGCGTGGAGCTGTCCGAGACGGCCGCGGCGCGGCTGGACACCCTGCGGACGCACGTGCTGTCGGCGGGGGTGTACGTCGAGTTCATGGCCGGCGCGGGGAAGCGGTCCCACGGTCTGCGCTATGTGCACCCGACGATGCGGATCGCGCCGCCGCTGATCACCACCGAGGCGGAGGCCGACGAGATCGTCGAGCGGCTGGGCGAGGGCACCCGGCGCTTCCTGGAGACGCTGTGACGCCGGTGCGGCGCCGTATCGAGCACGTCGACACCGACGCCTCCGGGGTCGTCCACTTCTCCCGGTACGCCTCCCTCATGGAGAGCGTCGTCCTGGACCGCCTGGAGGACGCGGGCGCTGGTCTGGCCGTGCTCGCCGGGCTCGGCGCCGGCCTCGCCGTCGTCGAGCTGCGGGTGCGCTACCGCAGGCCGGCCGTCTACCGGGACCCGATCGCCGGGGAGGCCGTGGTGGAGCACGTCGGGGGCGCCCAGTTCCGGGTGGCCGCGACGCTCCTGCGGGAGGAGCCGGACGGCTCGCGCACCGAACTGGCCCGCGGCGCCCTCACGTTCGCGACCGTCCACCCGGACAGCGGCGGTCCGCTGCCGC
>DATCQX010000834.1:0-10732 GCA_036569285.1 Streptomyces sp. | reverse complement strand
AACCTGCGGGCGCTGACCACGAGTTGGACGGTCCTGCGCAACGACGAAGCTCCTGGTAGACGGGTTCTCGACCAAGATCACCCGTGTCCGCCAGGAGCTTCGCGTGCTTGTCCACCCGTCCTCGATTGATCTGTCCAGCCGTACCTTGCGGTTCCTGGCCGGACGACTCACCACCAGGCGGCAAGAGATCGGGGCACGGTGGCGGCGCCTTCCCGCCGCACGCCAGGCCCTGCTCACCCCCGCCCACCTGCGGTGCGGTGACACCTACGCCCAGCTCGCCGCCGGGTTCGGCATCGGAATCGCGACCGTCTTCCGCTACATACGCGAGGCCATCGACGTCCTGGCCGGCATCGCCCCGACGCTGGCCGAGGCGATGAAGACGATCCGGGCGAAAGCGTTCGTCATCCTCGACGGCACCTTGCTGCCCATCGACCGCGTCGCCGCCGACACCCCGTACTACTCCGGGAAACACAAACGCCACGGCATGAACGTCCAGGTTCTCACCGACCCGTTCGGACGGCTGCTCTGGGCCTCGCCGGCTCTGCCCGGCTCGACTCACGACCTGACCGCCGCGCGACAGCACGGGATCATCGAAGCCCTCGCCGATGAGAGCATCAAGTGCTGGGCAGATAAGGCGTATCAAGGGGCCGGTGGACCCGTCCGGGTGCCGTTTCGGGGCCGCCGCCTCAAGCAGTGGAAGCGCCGCCACAACACCACCCACGCCAAGATCCGTTGCATCGGCGAGCAGGCCATGGCCACCCTCAAGGGCTGGCGTTTGCTGCGGAAGCTCCGCTGTAGCACCAACCGAATCACCAACGTGGTGAAGGCCGTCCTCGTCCTTCACCACGCATCAGCGTGAGGGTGGAAAAGGCTCCATGTAGGCGAAACCCGCGGGCGATAACCCGTCAGCCCTCATGCAACACACGCACATCAGCTCGCTGATCTGGCGGATCTGCTGTTCCGTCATGGCGACGGGATCCAGCACCACGTCACGGATATCAGCGGAGCAACCAGCTGAAAGCCGCAGCTCCGGGAACGCCGTCGAGGTCATCGAATGCCTTATTTCGCGGACTGCGGCCGTCGGCGGAGGCGCCCTCGCGCAGGGTTCCACTCCGCCATGACGGCGGTGCATGATCAACAGGTCGTACGCCAAGCACGCAACGACCCTGCCCCTACGGAGCTGCACTTTCCATCCACTCAGCACCATTGCGAGCTGAATCCGCAGAAGAATGAACAGGCGTTTCCATCGGCCCGCCCCTCACCAAAGCGCAATGTTGTGCCAGAATCCGCTTACGGCCACCTCGCAAACGCCAAAGCCGATTCTCAGAAGGCGACTTGGGGGCTGCTCCGTCACTACCGGACGAGGGCGAAGCTCACCCTCGCCGACGCCGCGACCGTCCTCGACTGGGACAACACGCGTCTCAGCCGCGTGGAAACCGGCCAGTACCGGATCAAGAGCGCCGAGGTCAGCACCCTCCTGTCGGCGTACGGTGTCACCAGTCCCGAGGTCATCGCCGAAGTCACCCGTGTGATCGACACTTCACAGCAGGCATGATGGGGCGCGTACGCCAACGTCCTTCCCTGGACCTATGCCGATCTCATCGCTCTGGAGAATGAAGCCACCCTCATCCGCTGCTACTTCCCGCAACTGATCGGCGCGTTGCTCCAGACCCCGGCCTACGCACACGCCCTCATCTCCAGTTCACCCCGCGCCTCCACCAAGAAGACCGCGAGCGCGCTGGTCCAGGTCCGACAAGGCTGCAGGGGGATCCTGACCCGCCCCTACGATCCCACTGAGCTGCGGACTGTGATCGACGAATCCGCCCTCCACCCCCGAGCGGGCGCGGCGGCCGACCTCATGCGTGACCAGTTGCTCATCCTCCTGAGCATGGCCGAACGGGAGAACGTCACGCTCCGCGTCATGCCACTGGACGCGCCCCTCCATCCTGGGCTCACCAGCAACATGACCATCATGGAGTTTCGGGACCCCTGGCAGCCCGTCGCCATGGTCGACCACAACCGAGGCGGAGTCTTCCTGGAAGCACCCGAAGACGTGGATGCGTTCACCGAGGTGTTCGACGGGGTGTACGAGTCGGCCCTGACCGCTGACCAGTCACGCGAACTGATCGAGAAGTATCTGAAGGGAAACACATATGACTGACAAGACCGTGGTTCGCACCGCTGCCGACCTCCCGGAAGCCGCCTGGTTCAAGTCCAGCTATAGCGGCAGCGATCAGTCCACCTGCGTCGAAGTCGCAGACGTACGCCGCGACTTCGACGAAGTTGCCATAAGGGATTCCAAGAACCCACGCGGCCCCGTCATCCTCCTCAGCTCAGCCCCGTTCACCTCGCTCATCGACCATCTCCGCAGCACCGACTAATCCTCGCTCAACGTGGCTTCATCGGAAGCAAGTCTGATTCCCCCTGGACCTTAGCCATTCGGAAGTCACCGTTAACCAGCAGTGGGCCCAGGTCATCCCTCGATCAGGGCCCTTCTGCCGTGCCTCAACGTCCACTACACACCGCTGCCTGACCCGGTCCGAGCGGAATCACCCGACTCCGCCCCGAGACGGCCACCGTGGCACAGATGCGCAAATCGGCACCGCGCACGCGACCAGCCATGTTTTGTGGCTCCTGCCGGGGACTCGAACCTGCGGCCAAGGGCAACCGCCTATCTCTTGAGACGCACAACCGTCTCGATCACAAGATCACCACCCACGGTCAGCGATTCTCCGCGTCCCCATGTTCCGGGTCCCCCGCCGAGAGTTCGAACCTGCGCACATGTATCTCGCCCCCGGTACTTCGGCAGGTCACGTATTCCCACCTGGCCCAAGCGGAAGCACCAGGCTCCGCCCCGAGCCGGCCACCGCGGCACAGATCCGCAGGTCAGCGCCGCGCCCACGACCAGCCATGTCTTGTGGCTCCCGCCGGGGGCGCCACGCAGAAGGATGGCTGCGTCTGCACGTTCGCGGCCGTCCCGCTCTCCTTCATCTCGGCGATTCAAGACCGCCGGATCAAGCACATCGTGCGCCACACCGACGGCACCGGGGAACCCGCCGACACGTCTGACACCGGACAAGGCCGGCCTTGCCGCCCAGTTCGATCGCCGGTCCGAGTCGTCATCGGACGGCCGACGTCCCCGGCGACTACCAGTGGGCCAGGTCGAACACCTGCGTGCAGTACGGGTCCACGGCGTCCGAGGGGTTGTAGCGGAGCTGGTCGTCGGCGATCAGCGAGGGCAGCGCGGCGGCCAGGCCCGTGACGCCCACGGTCACCGCCCCCGATTCGTCGCGCAGGGACACGTCGAGGCCGACCACGCCGGGCAGGCCGTCGCCGTCCACGTAGAGGCGTGCGCTGCTCGCGTCGAGGAGCAGGAAACCCGACAGCCGCAGCGCCTCGCCGTGTTCGCCGTCTCCCGACGAGGTGATGCCCTCGGCTGCCGCGTGGAGGGCGTCAGTGAGGTCGAACTCCGGGCCGTCCACCAGATCGACCGTCCGGACGGGGATACCGTGCCCGTCGAGGCCGCCGTCCACCGTCGTCCGCGGAGAGCCGGGAGCCTGCCGGACGGCCTGCCGCAGCGCGGCCGCCAGCGCGAAGGACGGGACGTTGTCCCCGAAGCGGTCCACCAGAGGCAGGTCGTACGCCACCGAGGTCCCGATCTCCCGGCCGTCCCAGACGACGACCCGGCCCACGCCTCCCCGCTCCGCGACCGGCAGAACACCCCTCACGACAGGGCCACCGCCCAGCGGAGCCGCCGTGAACCGGAGCATGTCCCGGACGAGGGCAGCTTGCAACCCCGCCAGCCCTTCGCCGCCCCACTGCTGCATCGCCACCGGCTCCCATCTCTCGTCGGAGGGCAAGAGGATCACGTCTCGTCGACCACATCGGGACGCCGTGATGGTGCCGGTCTTCTGGCTCTCGTCGACGACCTGCCCGGCGAGGGACGCGTAGATCTGCCGTCCCAGCCCACCCCCTCAGCCCCGAAGCTGAGCATCTACCGCACCGCGCCGGAAAGTGATGCTGGAGATGCCCGATCAGATGGGGCTTCCCGCCCACGTCGCTCTCCTTCCCACACGGCGAACTCATGGCACCGTGACCTCAACGCGCCCTCACCGAGCGGCGACGACGTCCTGCGGCGCCGGCGTCATCTGAGGGAAGACGGCCCCCTCAAGCACTGGCGGCCGTTCCCACCGAAGACCCGCCGCACCCCGAAGAGACCGCCGAGGCCGGTGAGATGAGCCTGCCCGGCGGGGTCCTCGACCGTCGCGGTGCGGTGCTGCCCGTTTCGGCCGCGCACGTCGATCCGGACGAGCGCGGTCGCCCGCTGCAAACGCGCCGTCCACCACGTGATGACCGCATAGGGCACCCCGCCACGGCTCGCCGCGCGCGGCACACGGTCGTCGGGGTCGTTCACCGCGCTGATCGCGGCCCGGGCCCGCACCGCGAACGGCTGCGGATCGCTCAGGCCTCAGGCCCGCACGGACACCCCGGCCTGATCCGCCAACAGCCAGGGGAGGGCGACGAGTCCACGCCCCCTCAACACCCCGTCGCCACAACAGCCCCCGTCTGCCCCGAGAACACCACCCGCACACACCCGTCCCCCATCCGGATCACCATCCCCCGCCCCAGCTCCGCCCCACTACGCCCCTCCAGCAACCACACATTGACAGCAGCCCCCAGCAACAACGGATCCAGCACCGGCCGAACCTCACCCCAGGCCCGTTCCGTGCGCGCCTCGAAGACGTTGCCGCGGAGATGGACGACGGCGGAGAAGGAGTCGATGCGGGCGGCGAGGACGGCGGCGCCGAGCCGGCGGGGCCCCTCCCGCCGGCACCACTCCGCAGGGGACGGCACCGAAACCGGGACGGTCCGCGCGACGACGTCGGCGCTCTGGGACCACGTCGGATGCGACGACTCCGCCGCCACCGCGTAGAACCCGCCCCCTTCCTCGACCCGCCCCGGCACCATCGGCAGCCGCCGGATGTCGACGGAGTCGTCGGGCAGGACGGACCCGGTCACGACGTAGGCCGTGGGCGGGCCATGGCGTTCCGGTGAAGGCTCGGGCACCGGCGACGGCGCGAGCGGCTGCCGGGGCAGCGAGACCCCGCGGTGCTCCAGGAACCGGTAGAGCCGCTGCCGTGTCAGCTCTCCGGACTTGTCGACGTCCGCCAACTGGCTGTCGACGACGGGCCGCAGCACCCCGGGGTCGTACTCCCTTTCCGCACGCACCAGTTGACCGTGCAGATCCCCCTCGGGATCGAGCCGGGGCGCGGTGCGGCCGAAGGCGGCGGCGGGTGAGGCGGGGTCGAGTTCGTCAAGTCCGGTCGCGGCGAGGAGAGTCGGGCGGTCCTGGGCGGCGGAGTAGAACGTGGTGCTGCCGTGGTCGCCGATCACGGCGTCACAGGCCACGATCGCCGCCCGCCACCCCTCCTGCGGCGGAATCACCATCAGCCCCGCGTCCATGGCCTCGCGCAACCGCTCCAGCAGGTCCGAACGGCCGTGCCTGGCCCAGACGTTGGGGTGGAAGACGGCGGCGACGGCGAACTCGTCGGCGGGCAGCGCGGCGACGAGATCGAGCGGCAGCCGGGGATACCGGCCGAGCAGCGAGTGCTCGCTCCACGTGGAGTGGACGACGACGAGCCGCCGCCCGTCGGTGACACCGAACCGCGCCCGGTAGTGATCCCGCCGCGCCTCGCTGTCCCGGATGCGCTGCGCACACCAGTCCCCGATCAACTCCGCGCGCGGCACCGCCTCGGGGCACAACTCGTGCAGCCGGACGAGCTGTTCGGGATGCGACAGCCCGATCGCCGCGGGCACCACCTTCCCCCGGTGCGTCAGCTCCCGCCGCGACAGCCCCGCCGGAGACGTGCCGTCCCCCGTCGACTCGCTGACCAGCCGGTTGTACCCGGCGCCGTGCGGCAGCACCATCAACGGCGCGTCGAGCCGCCGCATCGAGGGGTGGACGGCGCAGGCGACGGCCAGGTGGAAGGAGCGCCGGGTCGCCTCCTCCCACGTCAGCACCCGCTGCGCCCCCGCCACGGAGACCAGGTACTCGTGCAGCCCGTCCGCGAACGCCGAACCCGGGTTGACCGTGTAGTACTTGGCGATGCCGTCCTCGGCCCGCAGCAGCTCCATCACGTCGAGCACCCGCGTCGCCGACGTCAACGTCCGCGCCACGCCCAGAACTTCGGCCTTCGGCGGCTGCAGGGTGTCCCAGCGGGACCGGGCATGCGGCGGACGCGGACGGCGGAACAGGGACAACGGGCTTCTCCAGAAAGGAAGGTGCGGGACGGCGGACGCGCGAGTCGCTACGGCCTCACACCCACGTTCCTGCGCAGTTCCTCCAACTTCGCCTCACAGGCCGCCCGCAGAGTGGTGTCGCTGGTGCCGGCGGCCAGCTCGGAGAGGACGACGAGCGCCTGGTCGAACTTGGCGTGCTGCCCGCCCTCGGACGCCTGTTCCGCCGCGCGGACCGCCGCCTCGATCCCGGGGCCGAACCGGCCCAGAGCGTGCAGCGCACGCGCCCGGACGATGTCGAGGCGCAGCAGCATCCCCGCGTTGCCTTCGGCGACGGCCGTGTCCCGCGCCTCGTCCAGGACGTCGAGCGCCTCCACCGCACGCCCGGCGGCGAGCAGCGCCTGTCCGACGTTGTACGACTGGACGATGACGCCGTGCACGTCCTCGACGCTCGCGTTGGCCTCAAGTGCCTTGAGGAACAAGGCGTGTGCGTCTTCGGGTGCTTCCTCTTCGAGGAAAACGAGCCCCCGGGTCTCCCACAGCACTCCACTCAGCCGCGCGTCGGTGACCTGGTCGAGCAACTGCCCTGCGGCGTCGAGGACTTGGTGGGCCTCCGCATACTCACCCAACCCGTAGTGCGCCCGCGCCAGTTGGTTGCGCATCCGGATCTCGGCGTCGGGACGTCCGCGGCGTCGGGCCGCCTCGATGCCGAGGGTGTGGGCCTCGATGGAGTCCAGGTGGTGTTTGCGGCTGTTGTAGAGCGCCCACAGGGATTCACAGAGCTGCCAGACGGTGTCGTACCAGCGCCGCTCGGCGGCCACCCTCAACAGCGCGAGCACGTTGCCGCGTTCGGCGTCGAGCCACTCGATGGCCTCGGCCCGGTCGGTGAACAGCGTTTCCCTGCCACTGAGTTCGGCCAGGGTGCGGGTCGGCGGCGGCTGGAGCCAGAAGCGGTCGTCGCCAAGTACGCGGGACGCGGCGTGTACGCACACGGCGACGTAGAAATCGGCGACGGCACGCAGGAGGGCCGTGCGATCCGCCTCCGGTAGCTTCTGCGCAATTTTGCGCGCGTGCGGCCTGGCGACATCATGCAGCTTGAAGTGCACCGGCCGGTCGGGGAGTTCGACGACTTCCGCCACGGGCGTGGAGAGCAGCTTGCCCACCGCCTCGTCCACCTCGGGAACACCGGCCGCCGCGACGAGGGCGGCGGTAGCCGTCGCCCCGGGCAGCAGCCCAAGCAACTGGTACACCGACTGGGCGGGCGCTGGAAGAGACTCGTACGCCTTGTCGAGCACTGTGGTCAACACTTCGATCCCGTCCTCGCGAGCCGCCAACTCGGTCACGACATCCCTCAGGCTCAGATGAGGGTGCGCGCTCAGCCGGTCTCCGACGCTCACCAGCGCCAGCGGCAGACCGCCACAGAGCCGGACCAGCTCAGCGGCGGCACCGTCCGCGTCCGTGTCACACCACTGGTGGACGAGCCTGATGCCGTCCTCGTTCTCCAGGGGAGGCACATCGATGTGGATCGCGCCGTCCCTGGACAGGCCGGGCACGCGGGCCCGGCTGGTGGCCACCAGCAGACCCGAGGCCGGGACGAGCGCCCTGATCTCGGCCGCCTGCCAGACGTTGTCCACCACCACGAGCGTTTCCCGGTGCGCGGTGCGGCTCCGGAACTCCGCGGCACGCTCGTCCGGCTCGTCCGGGATGAATTCCTGGTGCATCCCCAGAGCGCGCAGGAACCTGCGGAGCACGTCGCTCAGGTTCACCGCTCCGTCCTGGCGCCAGACCGCCAGGTTCACGTACAAATGGCCGCCCGGGTAGTCCGACAAACCCGCGGACCACCGCGCCACCAACGCGGTCTTACCCACTCCCCCGAGTCCGCTCAGCACGACGATCCCCGGGGTACGCGCCTCGCGCCACGCCTCCGCAACCGAGTTCAAGCGGGCAATTTTTTCCTCACGGTCGACGAAATGCGGCGTACCGACCGGCACTTGACGAGGTGTCACCTGAGGCATAGCGGGAGGCACTGCCATGTTGACAACCTGCCCCATGACCACCGGCCCGTTGAACGTCGCGTTCCCGGAGATCGAGTTGTACGCCGACCCACTCTCACCCACCCGGCCACCCTCCCGCTCAGCCACGAAAACCTCAACCTACTACTCCGGTGGCAGAGCCTGCGCCCTTCCCTCTACCGTGAACAACCAGCACTTCACAGGGGGCACGATGGAAGCAGAACTGGTGGCACTGGCCGGAACAGGCGCGACGACGATCGTCGGGCTGATGGCGACGGAGGCGTGGGACCAGGTGCGGCAGCGGGTGGTACGGCTCTTCACGCGCGGCGGCGACACGAACGCGATGGACGGCGACACGAGCGCCCCGGACGGTGGCGCAAGTGCCCTGGACGGTGAACTCACCGCCTCACGCGCCGCGTTGATCGCGTCCCCCGACGAGGAGACCGCCGACGTGACCGCCTCGCTCCGCCTCCGGCTACGCCGCCTGCTCGCGGAGAACCCGGAGGCGGCGGCGGAACTCCGCCTGCTGGTCGAGGAGTTCGCCCCCAAGCGGGACGGCTCGGTGCACAACACGATCAACAACGGAACCTACAGCGGGCCGGTGATCATGGGGAGGGACATCAACACCTACCACCAGTGACCCCGGCCCGCTCGAAAAGCACAGAGCGAAACGTCAGTTCACCGCGCGCAGCATCCGCGTCACGTTGATCCGCGTCGGCGCGAGCCCCAGCTCCACGCTCTCCATCATCCGCTCACCGTTCAGCCGCCCGTACGCCAGGAGGTCGACGTTGGCGAGGTTGAACTCCGGCCACGTGTGGATGGAGAGGTGGGAGGCCGAAAGGAGCAGAATGGCCGTGACCGCGCCGTTGGGGAATACGTGGGACGCCTCGCCGAGCACCTTGGCGTTTCCCTTTTCGGCGGCGGTGCGGAGGACCTGGAGAAGGCGCTCCTCGTCCGTCAGAATACTGTTGTCGCTCACCCATACGTCGACCGCGTACGAGCACAGGTCGTCGACGTTTATACCCTCGGTGGCAAGGCTCACGGCGTTCGTCATGGGGAATCGGAGAGCGTGACCGAAGTCACTTCCCCGTCTCCTTTCGCTTGGTTTCTGCGCTGGTCCGCGCGGCCGAACAGGAAGGTCGCGAGGCCAGTCACTGGCGCTCGTTGCCGTCAGCCTAGCATCAGCCGCCCCCTACTGCGCGGCCACCCACTTCGTCAAGAAACCCACCGACAACCGACCGACCTTGATCACCTCCACTTTATGGAATTCCACCCCGATAAAGGATCAAGGGAATACCGGCCGTCTCACGATGAATTCCCGGCGGAAATACCCAGGCGAATACCTCGCATACCTCGAACTCCCGTCCCTTACACTGGATGCCGCACTGTCCGAAACCCTCCCCCGCTCTGGAGCCCCCTGGTGAGTACGGCCGCCGATCGAGTGCTCAGCGAAGTCGCCGCCGCGGTCCGGCTCCAGGAAGGCCCGCCCGGGGTGCGCGCGGTGCTGCGGGCCCTGCGCCGCCTCGAACCGGCGTCGACGAAGGAGCTGAGCCGGGCCACCAGCCTGCCGGTCCCGATCGTCGCCGCCGTCGGCAACGAACTGCGCCGCCGCGGCCTGGTCACCGAGTCCCGCCCCTCCCGCCTCACCCCGGCCGGCCGTGACCTCCTCGCCGAACTCGGCATGGACCTCGCGATGAACGCCACCTGCACCACGTGCGACGGCCGCGAGCTGGTCATCCCCGACGTCCTCGACGAGGCGGTGCGCCGCCTGCGCGCCCTGATGGCCGACGGCCCCGCCGCCGACCTCGCGATCGACCAGTCCCACTGCACGCCCGAGACGAAGGTCCGCCGCGTCCTCGCCCTGCTCACCGCGGGCGTCCTGCCGGGCGGCTCGCTGCTGCTGATCGGCGACGACGACCTGATCTCCCTCGCGGTCGCGGTCGTCGGGGACGTCCTGGGCGGGCCGATCGTCGAGCGGGTGACCGTCGTCGACATCTCCCCCGAGATCCTCGGGTACGTCCGGAAGGTCGCCGCGACCCTCGGCACCCGCGTCGACACCGTCGAGCACGACCTGCGCGAGCCGCTGCCGTCCGAGCTGCACGGCCGTTTCGACGCGGCCATGACCGACCCGCCCTACACCCCGGAGGGCGCGCGCCTCTTCCTCTCCCGCGCGGTCGAGGGGCTGCGGCCCGGCGCCGCGCACAGCGTCTTCTTCTCCTTCGGCGGCAAGAGCCCGGACGACATGCTCGCGGTCCAGCGCGAGATCCTGGACCTCGGTCTCGTCACCAACGGCTACATCCGCAACTTCAACGAGTACGAGGGCAGCGGCATCCTCGGCGGCGTCGGCTTCTTCCAGCACCTGCTGACGACGAGCGCGACGGCCCCCTCCCACCCCGGCGGCTTCACGGGCCCCCTCTACACCGGCGACAAACGCACCCGCGCCCACCGAGGACCACTTGGCGCCGGGGCCGACCTCGATCTCG
>DATCQX010000833.1:0-2486 GCA_036569285.1 Streptomyces sp. | reverse complement strand
CCGGGGAGACGGACCGGCTCGCGCGGCTGGAAGCGACGATGCGCGGCAGACTCGGCCGGGAATGCGTGTACGTCCCGTCGTGCCGGTTCGGGCTGTACGTGGCGCTGCGCCACTGGTGCCCGCCCGGCGGACGGGTCCTGATGTCGCCGGTCAACGACGACGTGATCTTCTTCGTGGTGCTCGCGGCGGGCCTCAGACCCGTCCAGGCGCCCCTGCGCCCGCTGGACGCCTCGATCGACGTGGACGCCGTCCCGGACGCCACCTGGGGCACCCTGTCCGCCGTCCTGACGACGAACCTTTACGGCAACCCGGACGACGGCGCGCGCCTGCGCGCGAAGTGCGACGCCCTCGGCATCCCGCTGTTCGAGGACGGCGCGCACGCGATCGGCAGCGAGGCCGCCGGCAGGCCGGTCGGCGCGTGGGGCGACGCCTCCGTGTTCAGCCTGTCCAAGCACGTCGGCGCGAAGGCGGGCGGCTTCCTGGCGTGCGCGGACCCCGGTCTGCGCGACGCCCTGGAGAAGGCCCGCGAGGACCTGCTGCTCCCTGTGCGGCCCACCGCCGAACTGGCGTACACCGTACGGCCGTACGCCGAGGCCGCCGTCCGCGGACTGGGCCTGCGCAAGGCCGCCTGGGCGACGCTCAAGCTCCTCGGGAAGATGGAGCGCGAGGAGATCCGCATGCCGCTGCGCCCGGCGGAACTCGCGCGCGCCGCCTCGGGGCTGGCCGGGCACGACCCCTGGGTCCGCGTCGACATGCACGACTACCGCCTGCGCGCCGGAACCCGCCGCCTCGCGCGCGTGCAGCGCAAGTTGGACCGCCTCGACGACGTCCTGGCGGCCTGCCGCGAAGGCACCGAGCGCCTCCTCGCGACGCCCTGGGCGCGCGCGTACGACGGCCCGCCGCAACCCCTGTTCCGCGTCCCCCTGTTCGTCGAGGACCGGGACGGCGCGCGGGAGGCGCTCGCGCGCCGGGGGATCGTCGTCGGCTACCTGTACGACCCGCCGCTGGACGACTACGCGGGCGCCGACTTCACCGACGTCTCCCCGGCCCCGTCCGGCGCCCGCTGGTTCGCCCGGCACGCGCTGCCGGTGGACCCGCTTCGGGCGCGTGAGGTGATCGATGTGCTGGGGGCGGCGGGGGTGCGGGCGGCCGGTGGGCCGGCGGGAGGGTCCGGTGAACCGGCGAGCGGGCCGGGTGGGACGGCTCGTGGGCCGGGTGATTCGGCGGGCGGACTTCCCGGAGGCGGCCGGCCGTGACGGACACGCAGGAACGGGAGGCGGTCGCCGTGCGGGAGGAGCCGGACGGCGCTCCCGCGCGCGGGGGCCCCGACTCGCTCTTCCGCAACGCCTACTTCCTGATGCTCAGCACCGGCGTCTCCGCCGTCCTCGGGCTCGGGTTCTGGCTGGTTGCCGCCCGCTACTACTCCGAGGAGGCCGTCGGGCAGGGCTCCGCCGCCATCGCCGCGATGCGGCTGCTCGCGAGCATCACCGCGACGACGATGATCGGCGCCGTCGTCCGTTTCGTCCCGCGCGCGGGGCGGGCGACGGGGGCGTTGGTGTGGCGCGCGTACGCGGCGAGTTCGGTGGTCGTGGTGATCGCCTCGGTCGTCTTCCTGCTGACGCTCGACCTGTGGGGCGCCTCGTACGCGCCCCTGGGGACGCCCGCCGCGGGCGCCGCGTTCGTCGTCGCGTGCGTGGCGTGGGCGCTGCTGACGCTCCAGGACGGGGTGCTGACGGGGCTGCGCAAGGCGCTGTGGGTGCCCGTCGGCAACGCCGTGTTCTCCGTCGGCAAGCTCGTCCTGCTCGCCGTGTTCGCGACCGCGCTGCCCGTGCTCGGCATCTTCGTCTCCTGGGCCGCCGCCATCGCCTTCTCCACCCTGCCGCTCGGCTGGCTCATCTTCCGCCGGCTGATCCCGCGTCAGCAGGCCGCCGACCGGCACGTCGAACCGCCCCGGCTGCGGGAGATGGGGCGCTTCCTCGCGGGCGACTCGCTCGGCGCGCTGTTCAGCCTCGCCATGATCAATCTGCTGCCGGTGATGGTCGCGGTGCGGTTCAGTGCCGCGGAGAACGGTTACTTCTACGTCGCCTACACCGTGGGCGGGACGATGGAGTTCATGGCCATCAACATGGCCTCCTCCCTCACCGCCCACGCCTCCCACGATCCCCGTCATCTCGCCGACGGGGTCCGGGGCGCGCTGCGGCGGATGGCGGTGCTTCTCGTACCCGTAGTACTTGTGCTGGTCGCGTTCGCGCCGCAGATCCTCACGCCGTTCGACGCGGACTACGCGGAGCACGGGACGACGGTGCTGCGACTGCTGGCGCTGGGGGCGCTGCCCCGGGTCGTCGTCGAGCTGTACATCGGGGTACTACGGGTACAGGGGCGCACGGGGATGCTGGCCGCGCTCCAGGGGGCGATGTGCGGGCTGGTGCTGGGGGGCGCGGCGCTGCTGTTCGGGAGTACGGGGATCGCGGGGGCGGGGTGGGCGG
>DATCQX010000832.1:0-9503 GCA_036569285.1 Streptomyces sp. | reverse complement strand
GTCCCGGCTGACGGTCGTCGAATGCCGGCTGGAGATCGAGCTGCGGCGCGGGCGCCACCGCCAGTCGCTCAGCGAACTGGCCTCCCTGACCGCCCGGTACGACGACAACGAGAACCTGCATGCCCTGTACATGCTGGCGCTGTACCGGTCCGGGCACCGGGGCAAGGCCCTGGAGAAATACCGGAGTTTCCACAAGTGGATGCGGGACGAACTGGGCCTCGAACCCTCCCCCCGCCTCCAGCGTCTGCACCACGCCGTCCTGGACGGCGACCCCGCGCTGGACGAGGACGCCGGCCAGGACCATCTGACCGCCGTGCTGTCCGGTCGTAGCGCATGAAACGTTCCATCCCTGTGCGCCACCGCTCCGCGCCGCCCTGGTCTCCCCCGGGACCAGGGCGGACGCAGGCCAGTGCCCGCGCACCTCAGTAATTGCCGAGCCCCCCGCACACGTTCATCGCCTGGGCCGTCACCACGGCCGCCTCGTCGCTCGCCAGGTAGCCGACCATCGCGGCGACCTCCTCCGGATCGACGTAACGCCCCATCGGGATCTTGGTGTTGAACTTCGCGAGCACCTCGTCCTCCGAGATGTCCCAGATCCCCGCGTAGATCTCCCGCACCCGGTGCGCCATCGGCGTCTCGACATAGCCGGGACACACGGCGTTGACGGTGATGCCCGTTTTCGCGAGTTCGAGACCGAGCGCTTTCGTGAAGCCGACGACACCGTGTTTCGACGCGGAATACGGGGCGCCCAGCACGACGCCCTGCTTGCCGCCGGTCGACGCGATGTTGATGACGCGCCCACGCGACAGACCGAGCATTCCGCCGTCCGTCAGGACACGCTTCGTCATCAGGAACACGCTGTTCAGATTCGTGTTGACGACATCGAGCCAGAGTTCGTCCGGAATACCCGCCGTCGGCCCGCCGCCACTTCGGCCGGCATTGTTGACCAGCACCGAGATCGGGCCGAAACGCTCGGTCGCCGCCGCCACCAACTGCTCGATCTGCGCGACGTCCGTCACGTCGCACGCCGTACCGTCGGCCTCATGGCCTTCGTGACGCATCTCCTCCGCCGTGCTTTTCACCGCGGCACCGTCCCGGCTACAGATGAAAACCCGGTGTCCGGTGCGCGCCAGGCGATTCGCGATGGCCAGTCCGATGCCGCTCGTGGCGCCCGTGACCAGAGCCGTCCGGGCGATTTCCTCCGCCATATTCTCTCCAAGGCGATCGTGAGGGGTCGTGCCGCGGTTGCGCGTCCATCCTCCGGCGCCTTCCTTGAATCGATGTCGAGGAGACCTTGAGTCGCCGGGATGTCCACTGTCCGGCGGTTCTCGAAGATTTCTCGACCGGTTCTTGAGATGCGGGTCCCTATGTTGGATCCCGCGCAGGCCGACAATTGAAGGTTGCGAACGGAGCAGGCGATGACGATCCAGGAAAAGGACATCACCGATCACGGTGCGATCATCGGTGTGCGGGAACTCGCACTCAGCGCCGCGGGGGCGGCGGCGCTTCGAGCCGCCGTACGCATCGGCGTCGCGGAGAAACTCGGCGACCGGCCGAGGACCCCGGAGGAACTGGCCACCGCACTCAAGGTCGACGCCGAGATGCTGGGCAGGCTGCTGCGGGCGCTCGCCCAGCACGGCGTCTTCACCGAGACCCCGGGCGGATACGCGCACACCGCGACGTCCAAGCTGCTCAGGGAGAACGACCCCAACAGCCTCAAGTACTACGTCCTGTGGGTCACCGAACCCTGGACGTGGGAGCTGTGGCCGCACCTCGAAGAGGCCGTCCGCAACGGGCGCGGCGGGTTCGAGGAGAAGTACGGCACCGACTTCTTCTCCTACCTGCACGCCATGTGGCCCGAGTCCGCCGACGTCTTCAACAAGGCGCAGACCGAGCTGAGCCGGCTCGCCACCAACGCGGTCGCCGAAGCCCTCGACCTCAGCGGGGTCGGCACGCTCGTCGACGTCGCCGGCGGCCACGGCTACACGCTGGCCACGCTGCTGGAGAAGAACCCGAACCTCAGCGGCGTCCTGTTCGACCTGCCGCCCGTCGTCGCGGAGGCCGACAGCCGGCTGCGCGCCGGGGGCGAACTGTCCGACCGGGCGCGGATCGTCGGCGGGAACTGCCTCGACGGGATACCCGTCGAATCGGATGCCTACCTGTTCAAGAACATCCTCGAATGGGCCGACGGGAAGTCCGTGGCCGCGCTGCGCAACGCCGCGCGGGCGGGGCGGCCCGACAGCCGGTTCTTCATCATCACGAACATGATCGACGGCAGCCCCGAGATCAAGTTCACCACCGGGACGGACCTGCTGTTCCTGCTGAACTCCGACGGCCGCAAGCACACGACGGAGACGATCACGGCGGTCGTCCGTAACGCGGATCTGCGTGTGGTGGACATGCGGCCCGTGAACTCGTACCTGCACCTGCTGGAAGCGGCACCCCTGTCATGAGCGGCGTCCTGGAAAGCACGAGCGGCGTTCAGGAAACCGCCCCGGACTCCCCGGACTGGGTGCGGTGCGGCGGCTGCGGGACGCTGGTCTACGGCAAACGCTGGCGGCGGACCCTGCGCTGCTGCCCCGAGTGCGGCCACCACGGCGCGCTCACCGCGTGGGAACGGCTGAGCCTCCTGCTCGACCCCGGTTCGCTGGAACTCCTGCACTTCGAGGTGGAGCCGGCCGATCCGCTGGAGTTCACCGACAGCAAGCCCTACCCGCGCCGCCTGGCCCAGGCCAGGGAACGGACCGGGATGTCCGAGGCCGTGCTGGGCGCGCTCGGCGAGATCGAGGGCAGCCCCGTCGTCGTCGCCTGTATGGACTTCCGGTTCCTCGGCGGCAGCCTCGGCTCCGTCGTCGGCGAGATCATCACCCGCGTCGGGGACATCGCCCTCGCCCGCCGGACCCCGCTGCTGCTGGTCACCGCGTCCGGCGGGGCCCGTATGCAGGAGGGCGCGCTGTCGCTGATGCAGATGGCCAAGACCAGCGCGATGCTCGCCCGCCTCGACGAGGCCGGGCTCCTGACGGTCTCCCTCGTCACCGACCCCACGTTCGGCGGAGTCGCCGCCTCCTTCGCCACCCTCTGCGACGTCACCATCGCCGAACCCCGGGCGCGGCTCGGGTTCGCGGGCCGCAGGGTCGTCGAACAGACCATCAAGGAAACCCTCCCCCCGAACTTCCAGACCGCCGAGTTCCTCCTGGAACGCGGGTTCATCGACTTCATCGCACCCCGCGACACCCACCGCACGGAACTGGGGAAACTCCTGCGCGCCGCCCAGCCCCGGCCGGGCGTCCACGCGGACGATCCCGACCGGGCGGACGACGTCGTCGTCCGTGATCCTGCGCTGCTGCGCCAGGACGAACCCCACGGCGTCGTGCGCCGGGCCCGGCGCATCAGCCGGCCCACCACGCTGGACTACGCCGCGCTGCTGCTGGAGGAGTTCCGGGAGCTGTCGGGGGACCGGGTCTCCGGGGACTGCCCCGCGGTGGTGGGCGGACTCGGGCAACTGCACGGACGGCCCGTTGTTCTGATCGGCCATCAGAAAGGGCACGACCAGGCTGAGTTGACGCGCAGGAACTTCGGCATGCCGAGCCCCGCGGGGTACCGCAAGGCGGCCCGGCTGATGCGCCTCGCCGCGAAGTTGGGGCTCCCGGTGATCACCCTCATCGACACACCGGGCGCCTTCCCCGGCAAGTCCGCCGAGGAACAGGGCCAGGCCGTCGCGATCGCCGAGAACCTCAAACTCATGGCCGAACTCCCCGTCCCGGTCATCGCCACCATCACCGGCGAGGGCGGCAGCGGCGGCGCCCTCGCCCTGGCCGTCGCCAACCGGGTGCTGATGTGGCAGGACGCGATCTACTCCGTCATCAGCCCGGAAGGCTGCTCGGCGATCCTCTGGCAGGACCCCTCCCAGACGGCCCGCGCCGCCGCAGCCCTCCGCCTCCGCGCGCGTGACCTCCTCGAACTGGGCGTGGTGGACGGGGTGTTACTGGAACCCCAGGGCGGCGTGGACACCGACCCCTCGACAGCCGCCCACCGCCTCGGCCTCGCGATCCGCTCCGCACTGGACGACCTCGACGGCCTGAGCGCCGAGAAACTCCGCACCGACCGTCACGCACGATTCGCCCGCTACGGCGCCGAGTACGTGAAGTCCCCGGCAACGGACCTCGCACCGGAACGGACGGTGTCGTGACGACGTCCCGGCCTGCCCCCGACGGTGATGTCGCTGTCGGGGGTGGGGCCGTTGCCGGAGGCGGATCGGCTGTCGAGGGCGAGGCCGTCGCCGAGGGCGCGGCTGCCGGCCGTGGCGGGGTCGTCGTTGCGGGCGGGCCTGTCGGCGGAGGTGCTGGGGCTGTGGAGGGCGGGGCTGTGGCCGGAGAGGGCGGGGCCGTTGTCGAGGGCGGCGGGGCCGGTGTCCGAGGCGGGAACGCCGTCGTGGTCGGGGCCGTTGACGCTCAGGCCGTCGAGGGCGAGGCCGTTGCTGGTGGCGGGGGTGTTGCCGAGGGCGCGGCTGCTGTCCGAGGCGGGGCCGTTGTCGCTCAGGCCCTCGTGGGTGTCGGTCTGCTGGAGCAAGTCCGGGACGCCGTCGTCGTGTTGCTCGGTGAGTTGCCCGGGGTGCCGGCGCGGATGCGGGTTCGGGTGGAGGGTGTGGAGGTGGAGCTGGACTGGGCTGCGCCCGCGCCAGCCACGCTCGCGCCGGTCACGCCCGTGTCGTCCGCCCTGGCGCCGGGCGGTCCTGCGCCGGCGTCCGCCTCTGCACCGTCGTCCGTCCCCGCACGCGCCGTCCCCATCCCCAGCCCCAACGGCTCCGCCCCACACCTCGGCACCCCTCTCACCTCCTCCACGGTCGGCACCTTCTACCGCAGCCCCGAACCCGGGGCGGAGCCGTTCGTCGAGGTGGGAGACAGGGTGAAGGCGGGGCAGCAGGTGGGGATCGTCGAGGTGATGAAGTTGATGATCCCTGTGGAGGCGGATCGGGATGCGGTGATCGCCGAGGTGCTGGCCCACGACGGGGAGTCCGTCGAGTACGGGCAGCCCCTTTTCGCACTCGGTACGGTGAGTTGAGGATGTTCGACAAGATCCTCATCGCCAACCGGGGTGAGATCGCGCTGCGTTCCATCCGCGCTTGTCAGGAACTCGGTATCCGCAGCGTTCTCGCGCACTCCTCGCGTGACACGGACAGCCTGCCCGCGCGGATGGCCGACGAGACGGTGTGCATCGGGCCGCCGCCGGCCAAGCAGAGTTATCTGAACGCCGCGCGGATCCTGCAAGCCGCCCTCAACACCGGCGCGCAGGCGGTGCACCCCGGTTACGGCTTCCTCTCCGAGGACGCCGACTTCGCCGATGCCTGCCGGGCGGCCGGGCTCACCCTCATCGGGCCGCCGCCGGAGGTGATGGCCGAGCTGGGCAGCAAGGTGAGCGCCAGGATGCTGATGTCCCGGCACGGGCTCCCCCTGCTGCCCGGAGCCACCGAACCCCTCGACCTGTCCGCCGCCCTCGGCCTCGGGGAGCGCATCGGATACCCCCTGCTGATCAAGGCGGCGGCGGGCGGCGGCGGCCGGGGCATGGGCGTGGCTTGGGACGCGGACGGCCTCCCGGAGGTGTTCCGGACGACGCAGGCCACGGCGGCGACCCTGTTCGGAGACGCCCGCGTCTACGCGGAGCGGTATCTGCGGCGGGCCCGCCACGTCGAGGTGCAGATCCTGGCCGACCGGTACGGCGACGTCGTCCACCTCGGTGAGCGGGACTGTTCCATGCAGCGCCGTCACCAGAAGCTCATCGAGGAGTCCCCGGCGCCCGCGCTCCCCGCCGACCTCGTCGGACGGATCCGCGCTGCGGCCGTCACGGGTGCGCGGGCGGCCGGCTACCAGGGCGCGGGGACGTTCGAGTTCCTCGTCGAACACACCGAGGACCGGGCCGCGTTCTACTTCATGGAGGTCAACTGCCGTATCCAGGTGGAGCATCCGGTGACGGAGATGGTCACCGGCGTGGACCTCGTCGCGGAGCAGATCCGGGTCGCGGCGGGTGAACGCCTGCGCCTGCGCCAGCGGGACATCGTCCTGACGGGCGCGGCGATCGAGTGCCGGATCAACGCGGAGGACCCTCGGCGCGGCTTCGCCCCGGCACCGGGCACGATCACCGAACTGAGCCTGCCAGCGGGCCCGTTCGTCCGGGTGGACACGCACGTCCACCCGGGCTGCCGGATCGCGCCGGAGTACGACTCGATGATCGCGAAGATCATCGCCTGGGCCCCCGACCGGAACACCGCGATCGCCCGCATGCGCCGGGCGCTGGGCGAGACGTCCGTACGCGGCGAGGGCCTGCACACCACGGCCGACTTCCTCGGCGAGCTGATCGACTCCCCGGAGTTCCGGTCGGCGGAGCACACCACGAGCCACGTCGACACCCTCACGTGAAGCCACCTGACAAAGTGCCGCCCTTCCGATGTGCGCGGAAGGGCGGCACTCTCATGGACCCGGCGTCGGTCAGGCGCCGCGGTCGTCGGACGGCACGGAAGCCAGCGCCCGCACCCGCTCCTCCTCCGACGGCTCCTCGGACGGCCCCTCGACGGAGAAGTGCGGCAGCACCTGGTCCAGCTTCTTCGGCAGGTACCAGTTCCACTTCCCGAACAGCTGCATCGCCGCCGGCACCAGAACCGTCCGCACCACCAGCGCGTCCAGCAGGATCGCGACGGCCACCCCGAGCCCGAACTCCGCGATGATCCGCATCCCGACGAACACGAACGCCGTGAACACGCAGATCATGATGATCGCGACGGCCGTGATGATCTGCCCGGTCACGGCCTGCCCGCGCCGCACCGAGAGGTTGTTGTCCCCGGTGTGCAGCCACTCCTCGTGGATCCGGCTGACGAGGAACACCTCGTAGTCCATCGACAGCCCGAACAGCACGGCCAGCATCATCGGTGGCAGGAACGACTCCACCGGCCCCGCGGGGCCCGCCCCGATCGCGGACGACCCCCAGCCCCACTGGAAGACCGCGACGACGATCCCGAACCCGGCACCCGCCGAGAGCAGGTTCATCACGGCCGCCGTGAGCGGGATGAGGATGCTGCGGAACGCGAGCATCAGCAGCAGACAGCCCAGGACGACGACGATGGTGACGAACAGCGGCATCTTCCCGCTCAGCGCGGCGGCGAAGTCCTTGTGGACGGCCGTCAGCCCGCCGACGTGGACGTCGAGGCCGTTCGCCTCGTGCGCGGGGATCACGCGGTCGCGCAGGGTGTCGATGAGCTGGGACGTCTTCTCCGACTGCGGGGACGTCGTCGGGATGACCTGCATGGTCTGCACCGTCGCACCGGGCTTGGCCGGCGGGACGACGACGGAGACGACGCCGGAGACGTTCTCGATGTCCTGCCCGAGCCGCGTGAAGTCGGTCGCGGCCTGCGCGTTCGGGACCTCGGCGACGAGTTGCAGCGGCCCGTTGTGCCCGGGTCCGAAGCCCTCGGCGAGCAGGTCGTACGCCTTGCGGGTGGTGGTGTCGGACGCGTTGTTGCCGGCGTCGGAGGCCCCGAGGCGCATCGAGAACGCCGGGATCACCAGCACGAGCATGACGACGCTCGCGATGATCGTCAGTGGGATCGGCCGCCTCTGCACGAACGCGGCCCAGCGGGCCCACCCGTGGGAGATCTGGACCTCGATCTTCCCCTCCGCCGCCAGCTTCGCCCGCTGCTTGCGGCCCAGCACCCGCTTCCCGAACAGCGAGAACAGGGCGGGCAGCAGCGTCACGGCGACCGCGACGGCGAATACCACCATGATCGCCGCCGACAGTCCGATCCCGGACAGGATGCTGAACCCGAGCATGAGCAGCCCCAGCATCGCGACCGTGACCGTGCCGCCGGCGAAGATGACCGCCCGGCCGGAGGTGTCCATGGCCCGGACGGTCGCCTCCTCCGGAGTCATCCCGGCCTGGAGGCCGCTGCGGTAGCGGGCGACGACGAACAGGGCGTAGTCGATGCCGACGCCGAGGCCGATGAACGCGGCGATGATCGGGGCGGTGCTGGGCACGTCCATGCCGTGCGTGAGCAGGTCGATCGCGAAGATCGCGCTGCCCAGCGCGAGGACCGCCGAGATCAGCGGGATGGCCATCGCCACGAACGAACCGAACGCCAGCAGCATGACGATCGCCGCCGCGATGAGGCCGATCAGCTCGCTGAACGACGTCGAGGGGCTGTCCAGCTGCCCCATCGCCGCCCCGCCGAACTCCACCTTCAGGGAGTCGGTGCGCAGCTTCGAGCCGATGTCGACGACTTTCTGGATGTTGTCCTTGTCGAGGCTCTGGCTCTCCTTGGTGAAGGTGACCGTCGCGTACGCGGTCTCGCCGTCACGGCTGATCTGCGCCGCCCCGGTCGGTCCGAACGGGCTGGTGACCGCGCCGACCTCGGGGACCTTCGCCACCTCGGCCAGCATCTGGTCGAACTCGGCCCGTACCGCGGGGGCGGTGATCTTGCCGTCGGTCGTGTGCACCACGATGGTGCTCGTGTCGCCGGAGGTGCGCTTGAACTGCGACGCCAGCAGCTGACTTGCCTTGGTCGATTCGGTGCCCGGCAGGGTGAACTTCTCCGAGAAGTTGGCACCACCCGCCGCCTGCACACCGGCCACCAGGATCGCGAGCAGCAGCAGCCACCCGCCGATCACGGTGAACCGGTGCCGGAAACACCATCGCGCGATGACGCTCATCGGCTGCCTCCCGGAAGCCTGAACCGCCGCTTGTCGAAATGAAGCACAACTCTGCCTTCGTGACGTAGGTCGGGTTCAGCGCCTCGTCGCGCCGCACAGTCCGCTCTTCCTTGCCCCACGGACCTTCCCGCAGCTCACAGCCTGCCGCCGCAGGGGGCCCCGCGTCGTCAGGCCGCGACTTGATCCCTGAGTCCCGCCAGGGGGGTACCGGCCGGTGGTGTACAGCGCTGGATGTACGCGGGGGTGCGACTGTGAACCGACGGCGGGGGGAGTTGTTCGGGCGGTCGGTCACGGGCGGGCGGACGGGCTTGTACGGTGGTGCGGTGCCCTTAGCGACGTCCGTATCCGGAGGCCGGCCATGACGATCCGCGTGGTCGTGGCCGACGACCACATCCTCGTACGGGCCGGTTTCGGCGTGCTCGTGAACGCCGCGCCCGATATGGAGGTCGTCGCCGAGACCAGCAACGGCCGCGACACCGTGACCGCCGGCCGTCAGCACCTGCCCGACATCGTCCTCATGGACGTCCGGATGCCCGACATGGACGGCATCGAGGCGACCCGGCAACTCCTGAGCGACCCGGCCACGGCGTCCATCAGGGTCGTCATCCTCACGACCTTCGACCTCGACGAGTACGTGTTCTCCGCGCTGAAGGCGGGCGCCAGCGGCTTCCTCCTGAAGGACACGCCCCCCGAGAAACTCCTCGCCGGCATCCGCACCGTCGCCGCCGGCGAGGCCCTCCTCGCCCCCAGCGTCACCCGCCGCCTCATCCGCGACTTCGTCAGCCGCCCCGCCCTCGACACGGGCGTCTC
>DATCQX010000831.1:0-2312 GCA_036569285.1 Streptomyces sp. | reverse complement strand
GTGCCGGAACGTCTCGCGGAAGTCGGCGTGCCGGCTGCGCCGCCGCCAGGCCGCCGCGTCCCGCGCGGTGCGGGCCTCTTCGGTGCGGACGGTCAGCGGGGCCCCGGTGCCGAGACTCCGGCGCAGCCCCGGCCACTGGCTGGCGCGCAGGCCGTACGTGTGGTGGACGAGCACCAGGTCGACCCGCTCCCCCAGGCCCTCCGACGGCGGCTCCCCGTCGCGCAGGGGTACGTGCACGATCGTGTGCCGGGAGTACGCGGCGAACGAGAACAGGCCCGCCAGCCGGTTCAGTCCGTCGTGATCGCCGTGCAGGAAGCCGATCGGGTCGGGGGCGCGCAGGGACGTGCGGCGCAGGGGTGTGCGGGGCTGGACGACTCTGTGCGCGGCCGGTGTGAACTCGGTGAGCCTCAGGCGCATTGGGGATGCCTCATGGGGGCAGCGTCATGGCTCTGTGGGGGGTTGTGCAACGGGAATTACGGGGTGCCGGGTGCGCTCGTGATGCCCGTCAGGAGGGTGCGGGCCAGGCGGGCGGCGAAGGTGGCCGTGTCGGGGCGGGTGTCGACGGCCTCGTAGGCGAAGGCGCGTTGCGCGCAGGCGCCGAGGAGGAGGGAGGCGGCGGCGAAGGTGTCGGCGGTGGGGGCGATGCGGCCGAGGGCCTGTTCGGCGCGGAGGTAGGCGGCGAGGAGGTCGATGGGGACGTGCGGGCCGGCGCCCTTCTCGCGCATCGCCGCGTCGTGCCGCCGCTTGAGGGTGTTCTCGGCGTAGAGGGACGCGGCGATCGGGAAGCTCTCGTCGTAGAAGAGGGCCGCCTGGTGGGCGATCTCGGTGAGGTTCTCCTCCAGCGTGCCCCGACCGGGCTCCGCGGCGAGGCTGCCGAGGAGGGGTGTCAGCTTCGGGAGGCGTTCCTTGAGGACCTGGACGAAGAGGTCCTCCTTGCTGTCGAAGTGTTTGTAGAGGGCCGCTTCCGAACACCCCGCCGCCTTCGCGATCTCCTTGGTGGTGGCCCGTGCCAGCCCGACCGTCCGCATGAGGTCGTGGGCGGCGTCGAGGATGCGTGCTCGGGTGGGCCGGGGTTCCATGGGGCTCCGTTCCGTGGAGGCGCTTGACGGGTGAGTGATTACTTACCCACTCTAGGAGAAGGCAGGGTGAGTGAGCACTCACTCACCATCTTTCCAATGGGGGTCCACCATGAAACTCACCGTCCTCGGCGCGACCGGCGGCATCGGCCGCGAGATCGTCCGCCAGGCCCTCGACGCGGGCCACGAGGTCACCGCGGTCGTCCGCGACCCCGCGCGCCTGACCGTCACCGGCCCGCGCCTGGAGGTCGTCCGCGCCGACCTCACCGACCCCCAGCCCCTGCTCCCCGCCCTGACCGGCCGCGACGCCGTCCTCTCCGGCCTCGGCCCACGCGGACGCGGGGACGCCGGGATCGCCACCCGGCTGACCCGGACGGCCCTGAAGGCGCTGGAGGCGACGGACGTACGCCGGTTCCTGCTGGTCAGCGCCGCACCCGTGGGGCCCGCCCCGGCGGACGACAGGCTGCTCGACCGGGCGATGATCAGGGCCGTCTCGGCGATCCTGCGTCCCGTCTACGACGACCTGCGCGCGATGGAGGCGGACGTCGCCCGCTCCACGGCCGAGTGGACGTTCGTCCGCCCGCCCCGCCTCCAGGACAAGCCCCTCACCGGCGTCTACCGCAAGGTGATCGGGGGGTTCCCGCGCGCGGGGAGGTTCATCGGGCGGGCGGATGTGGCGCACGCCATGTTGGGGATGATCGGGGAGGAGGGGGCGGTGAAGCAGGGGGTGGGGGTGGCGTATTGAGAGGGCTTACGCAGCCCCAAGTCGTCCCTGTTGAGGTCGGGATCCGTCCTCAGAGGCTGACGCCCACCATCACCGGCTCGTTGACCAGCCGTACCCCGAACGCCTCCTCCACCCCGGCGACGATCTCGCGGGCCAGCGCGAGGAGGTCCTCGGTGGTGGCTGTGCCTCGGTTCGTGAGGGCGAGGGTGTGCTTGGTGGAGAGGCGGGCGGGGCCGGTGCCGTACCCCTTGGTGAATCCGGCCTTGTCGATGAGCCAGGCCGCGGACGTCTTGGTGTGGCCCTCTCCCGCCGGGTAGGCGGGCGGTTCGGTGCCCTCCCCGAGCCGCTCCCCCACGCGCGCGTGGAACGCCGCGAACTCGGCGTCCGTGAGGATCGGGTTGGTGAAGAACGACCCGGCGGACCAGGTGTCGTGGTCCTCGGCGTCCAGCACCATCCCCTTGCCCGCGCGGAGCTTCAGCACCGTCTCCCGCGCGGCGTCGAGCGCGACCCGT
>DATCQX010000830.1:0-3516 GCA_036569285.1 Streptomyces sp. | reverse complement strand
GAAGCCGTCCATCTCGACGAGCAGCTGGTTCAGCGTCTGCTCGCGCTCGTCGTGACCGCCGCCGAGGCCGGCGCCGCGGTGGCGGCCGACCGCGTCGATCTCGTCGACGAAGACGATCGCCGGGGCGTTCGCCTTGGCCTGTTCGAAGAGGTCACGGACCCGGGAGGCACCGACGCCGACGAACATCTCGACGAAGTCGGAGCCCGAGATCGAGTAGAAGGGGACGCCCGCCTCGCCGGCGACGGCGCGCGCGAGGAGCGTCTTGCCGGTGCCGGGACGGCCGTAGAGGAGCACGCCCTTGGGGATCTTGGCGCCGACGGCCTGGAACTTGGCCGGCTCCTGGAGGAACTCCTTGATCTCGTGCAGTTCCTCGACCGCTTCGTCGCACCCCGCGACGTCCGCGAACGTCGTCTTCGGGGTGTCCTTGGTGATGAGCTTGGCCTTCGACTTGCCGAAGTTCATCACCCGGGAGCCGCCGCCCTGCATCTGATTCATCAGGAACAGGAAGACGACGACGATGAGGACGAAGGGAAGCAGGGAGAGCAGGATGCCGACGAACGCGTTCTGCTTGGTCGGCGAGACCGTGTACCCCTTGGGGATCTGCTTGTCCTGGTACTTGCTCTGTAGCGTGCTGGCGATGGTCACGCCCTGGTCGCCGATGTAGCTCGCCTGGATCTTCGAGCTGCCCTTGATCTTCACGCCGTCTTTGAGCGTGGCCTTGACGGTCTGCTCGTCGCCGGTGGTGATCTTGACCGACTCGACCTGATTGTTGTTGATCGCCTGGACGACCTGGCCTGTGTCCACCGTCTTGTAGCCGCCGGACGAGCCGACGACCTGCATCAACACGACCACGGCAAGGACGGCCAGCACGATCCACATGACCGGCCCACGGAAGTATCGCTTCACGTCCATCCACACGGAGCGGTGCCGCCCCGTCCCTCCTGCCATAGTGAGTTTGATAAGACAGTTCTCCCGACGGTACCCCAGGCTGGGCGGCCACAGCCGCACTCAGGACCCGGCAGTGCCGTCTGCATGCTCCAACGGCGCGAATGCCGCTGGAGTTCCCGCCTGCCCCGTACGAGGTCTACGGGGTTGTTCAGCCGCCGTAGACGTGGGGCGCGAGCGTGCCGACGAACGGCAGGTTGCGGTACTTCTCGGCGTAGTCGAGGCCGTATCCGACGACGAACTCGTTCGGGATGTCGAAGCCGACCCACTCGACGTCGATGGCGACCTTCGCGGCGTCCGGCTTGCGCAGCAGCGTGCACACCTTCAGCGACTCGGGTTCGCGCGAGCCGAGGTTCGACAGCAGCCACGACAGCGTCAGGCCGGAGTCGATGATGTCCTCGACGATCAGGACGTGGCGTCCCTTGATGTCGGTGTCGAGGTCCTTGAGGATCCGCACGACGCCGGAGGACTGGGTGCCCGCGCCGTACGAGGACACCGCCATCCAGTCCATCGTGACGGGGGTGGACAGGGCGCGCGCGAGGTCGGCCATGACCATCACGGCGCCCTTGAGGACGCCGACGATGAGCAGGTCCTTGCCCGCGTACTCCGCGTCGATCTTCGCGGCAAGCTCGACGAGCTTGGCGTCGATCTCTTCCTTGGTGATGAGTACCTGCTGGAGGTCGGCACCCATGTCTTTCGCGTCCACCCGCATCACTTTCGTCGCTCGTCCCACCGGCCACCACCCCTGGAGGAGGGGCGGGGATCAGCTCTGCCGGATGACCAGTCTGCCACCCTGCCGCTGGGCGACCACTTTGCCCGGCAGGTTGATGGCCTTCTGGCCGCGCCAGCCGGTGATCAGCCGGTCGATCTCCTCGATGTGCCGGGCGAAGAGCGAACCGGCCGGGGCGCCCGCCTCGATGGCGGCGCGGCGCAGGATGCGGCGGCGGACGGCGGGCGGCAGGGCGTAGAGCTTGGCGCACTCCAGGAGGCCCGCCGCGTCCCGTACGGACGCCTCGGCCTGGCGTGCCCAGGTGTCGAGGGCGTCGGCGTCGTCCCGGGAGAGCTGGGCGGTGCGGGCGAGGGCCTCGACGACGCCCTTGCCGAGGGCCTTCTCCAGGGCGGGCAGGCCCTCGTGGCGCAGGCGCGAGCGCGTGTAGGCGGGGTCGGCGTTGTGCGGGTCGTCCCAGACGGGGAGCGACTGGACCATGCACGCCTTGCGCGCGGTCTGCCGGTCGATCTCCAGGAAGGGGCGCCGGTAACGGCCGCCGGCCCCCGAGACCGCGGCCATGCCCGACAGGGAGCGGATCCCGGAGCCGCGCGCGAGGCCCAGGAGGACGGTTTCGGCCTGGTCGTCGCGGGTGTGCCCGAGGAGGACGGCGCTCGCGCCGTGGCGTTCGGCAGCGGCGTCCAGGGCGGCGTAGCGGGCGTCCCTCGCGGCGGCTTCCGGGCCGCCCTCGCGGCCGACGGTGACGGCGGTGGAGTCGACCGGGTCGAGGCCGAGTTCACGCAGCCGGGCGACGACTTCCCGGGCGCGGTCGGCGGAGCCGCTCTGGAGGCCGTGGTCGACGGTGACGCCGCCCGCGCGCAGGCCGAGGCGGGGGGCTTCGAAGGAGAGGGCCGAGGCGAGCGCCATGGAGTCGGCGCCGCCGGAGCAGGCCACCAGGACGAGGGGCCGCGGGGAGGGGGGCGCGGGGTGGCCGTTCCTGGTCTCGGGGTGGCCGTTCTCGGTCTCGGGGTGGTGGTTCTCGGTGAGGATGTCGTGGAGGACGCGGCGGACCGCCAGGCGTATCGCCGCGACCGCAGGATGGGGACCCATGTCCGGTTCCCTTCATGAAGTTTTTTCGGGGGGTGCACCCGAGTTATGTCACTCAGAGTGTGTAGATGGTGACAGAACCGGGGCGTTCCCCGAGCATTGCACGCCTTCCGGTCGCTCACGGTCCCTCGGACGGGTGATTGAAGCGGCGTTTCCCTGCCGCGGGTTCACGATTCGGTTCACATGTCGGCCTTGCGGTGCACGCGCGCGACCCAGTCGGACGGCTTGGCGATCTCCGTCTTCGTGGGGAGCGTGTTCGGGGACGTCCACACGCGGTTGAAGCCGTCCATGCCGACCTGGTCGACGACCGCGCGGACGAAGCGTTCGCCGTCGCGGTACTGCTTCATCTTCGCGTCCAGGCCGAGGAGTCTGCGCAGCGCGACGTCGAGGCGGGAGGCGCCCTTCGCGCGCCGCTGCTGGAACTTCTCGCGGATCTCCGAGACGGTCGGGACGACTTCGGGGCCCACGCCGTCCATCACGAAGTCGGCGTGCCCTTCGAGCAGGGACATCACCGCCGTCAGGCGGGCCAGGATCTCCCGCTGGGCGGGCGACTGGACGAGTTCGACGAGGGAACGCCCGCCGTCGTCCTCCTCGCCCTCCGGGCGGCCCCCCGCGAGCGACTGGGCGGCCTCCCTGATGCGCTCCAGGAACGTCGACGGGTCGACGTCCGTCTCGCCGAGGAACGACTGGATCTCGCCCTCCAGGTGGTCGCGCAGCCACGGGACGGCCGAGAACTGGGTGCGGTGCGTCTCCTCGTG
>DATCQX010000829.1:0-3906 GCA_036569285.1 Streptomyces sp. | reverse complement strand
GGGTCGGCCGGGGCTGAAGCCGTCGGGGTGGATCCGGGGCGCCGTCCGGCGCCGTCCGCCTCCTCGAACCCGGCCCGCACCCGCAGGTACGCCCGCCGCACGTCTCCCGCCGACTCCCCCAGCCCGAAGCGCCCGGGATGCGCCGCGACCCACGCGAAGAACGTCTCTCGCTGTCGCAGCAGCGCCCGCGCCTGGATCACGTCGAAGTCGTACCAGTCCCACGGCCCGACGACGCTGTCCAGCACCATCCGCCCGGTCCGCGCCGGGAACAGAGCGGTGTAGGCGGCGCCGAGGTAGCTCCCGTAGGACACCCCGAGGAAGTCGAGGGCGGGTTCCCCGAGGGCCGTGCGGATCGCGTCCATGTCGTGGGCGGTCTCCTCGGTGGAGAGGTACGGCAGGGCGCCCGCCGCGCAGTCGTCGGCGAGGCGTTTCTGGGACGCCAGGTAGGCGCGCCCTTCGAGGTCGGGTGCCGGGCTGTCGAACAGTCCGCCCATCGCCCCGCAGTCGGCGGGTGCGCTGGCGCCCACGCCTCGGGGGTCGAAGCCGATGACGTCGTACGCGCGCCGCACGCTCGCGGGGAGTTTGGCGCGCTTGGTGACGGCGTAGGGGAGCCCGGAGCCGCCGGGTCCGCCGGGGTTGACGAGGAGGGCGCCGCGGCGTTCGGCGGGCGGGCCGGAGGCGGGGACGCGGGAGACGGCGATGTCGATGCGGGGGCCGTCCGGGCGGCGGTGGTCGAGCGGGACGCTCAGGGTGGCGCACTCGACGCGGTCGGGGGCGGGCGGGGCGGGGACGGAGTCGGGGCAGGGCCCGAAGCGCAGGGCCGTCTCGGAGGCGGCGGCGGGGGCCGGTGCGGGGAGGGACAGGAGCGCGGTGGCGGCGAGGAGGGCCGCCGCGCGGCGCGGCAGGAAGGTCAAGGAGACCCCTTCGGACAGCCATGGATCAACCATGGGCAGCCATGGACAACTAGATGACAATGAAAATGATTATCGATAACGTGTCCACGACACAACCGGAGCCGCCTTCCCCGAAGGCGCGCTCCGGCCTGCGCCGAACACTCAACTCCTGTCCCTGAAAGGGGAGTCGTGGCTCATCTGTTGGTGGTAGAGAGCTGGGTCGGCTCGATGAGCAGACTGCTGCCGCGGGCGATCCGCGAGAGCGGGCACACGTTCACGTTCCTCACCCGTGACCTGCACCACTACCTGCGCGCGGCGCCCGAGGGCACGGCACACCCGCTGCTCGGCGCCCGCCACATCATCACCGCCGACACCAACGACCCGGACACCCTCCTCCCCGAAGTCGCCCGCCTGCACGGCGTGTTCGGGTACGACGGTGTCGTCACCTCCTGCGACTACTACCTCCCGACGGTCGCCCGCATCGCCGCCCACCTGAACCTCCCCGGACCGGGCGCGCAGGCCGTGGAGGACGCGTGCCGCAAGGACGCCACCCGCCGGGTCCTGGACGACGCCTCGGTTCCCGGCCCGCGTTTCGCCGTCCGCACCGAGTGGCCCGAACTCGCGCTCGCCGCCCGGGAGATCGGCTACCCGCTGGTCGTGAAGCCGGTGGACCTGTGCGCCGGCATGTTCGTCCGCCGCGTCGACGACGAGTCGCAACTCTCCGACACCTTCCGCGCGTTGGCGGAATTCCCGGTCAACGCCCGTGGCCAGCGCCGCGATCCGGCCGTCCTCGTCGAAGAGCTGCTGGACGGCCCGGAGGTGAGCGTGGAGACCGTGTCGCACGCGGGCGCCGTCCACGTGATCGGCGTGACCGACAAGAGCGTCGGCGGGGCGCCCGCCTTCATCGAGACGGGCCACATGTTCCCGGCGGCCCTCACCCCGGCCGACGCGGAAGCCGCCTCCGACACGGCCCTGGCCGCCCTCAAGGCGCTCGGCCTGACGGACGGCGTCGTCGCGCACACCGAGATCAAACTGACCTCCTCGGGCCCCCGCGTCGTCGAGGTCAACCCGCGTCCGGCGGGCAACCGCATCACCGAGCTGGTCCGCCACGTCACCGGCATCGACCTCGCCGCCGCCTTCGTGGACGTCGCCCTCGGCCACGCCCCCGACCTGGCCCGCAAGGACACCGGCCTGGCCAGCGCCGCGATCGGCTTCGTCGTCCCCGAAACTTCCGGCACCCTCGAAGCGCTCGACGGCGGCGGTCTGCCCGGCGACCTCCTGGAGGTCCAACTCGCCGAGCCGGGACGGCAGGTGAAGGCGGCCGGCAGCAACAACGAGTACCTCGGGCACGTCATGGCGGGCGACCCGGACGGCCTCGGCGCCCGCGCGCGCGTCGAGTCGGCCCTCACCACTGTGCGCGCCGGGCTGGTGATCCGGTGACCGCCCTCACGGCGACCTCCTTCGACGCGCTGCTGCACCAGACCCTGGACGGCGCCCACGGGCCCGACCCGGCGGACGTCCGCGTCGCCGTCGCCTTCCGCACCCAGCAGGCCGTCCGGCACGACGGGCGCACCGCCGGCTACCGCAACGAGGTCCTGAGCCTGCGGATCGGCGAGGCCGTCGGGTCCTGCGCGGTCGAGCCCGGCGCGCTGCCGGAGGAGGCGCTCGACGACTGTGTCGGCGCCGACGTCGCCCAGTTGCTCACCCATCCCCTCCTGCCGGTGCGGGTGGCCGCGCTGGACGCCTACCTCATGCACGCCGCCCCGCACGGCGGCGAGCCGGTCGCACTGCCCGCCGGGACGTCCCTGGAGAAGTCCCGGGCACGCGCGAAGGCCGTCGTCGAACTGCTGGACGTCCCGCGCGGCTCCACCGTCCTCGTCGTCGGGGTCGTCAACTCCCTGCTGGAGGCGCTGCGTTCGCGCGGGCTGCGGTATGTGGCGTGCGACCTCAAGGGCGGGACGACGGAATGGGGCGAGCCGGTCGCTACGGACGCCCTCTCGGCGCTGGACGGCTGTGACGCGCTGCTGGTGTCCGGGATGACGCTGGGCAACGGCACGTTCGACCCGCTGCGCGAACGCGCCGCCGGACGGCCCCTGGTGATGTTCGCCCAGACCGGCAGCGCGGTCCTGCCGCACTTCCTCGGGCACGGGGTGAGCGCGGTGTGCGCGGAACCGTACCCGTTCTTCTGGCTGGACGGCGGTCCCGGCACCGTCCACCGCTACCGGGCGGGCGGTGCGCGATGACGACGGCCGCCGAACGCGCCGTCGCCCGGCCGGAGTTGCTGGAGCTGCTGGGCCGCACGCCCCTCGCGCGGATCACGGCGGGGCTGCCGGGGCCGCAGCCCGGTTTCTGGGCGAAGCTGGAGGGGCTCGCGGCGGGCGGGATGAAGGCGCGGGCGGCCGTGTCGATGCTGCTCGGCGCCCGGGAGCGAGGTCAACTCCGGCCCGGGGCACCGGTGGTGGAGTCCACCTCGGGCACGCTCGGAGTCGGGCTCGCGTTCGCCGGGCAGGCGCTCGGGCATCCGGTGGTCCTCGTCGGGGACAGCGAACTGGAGCCGTCCATGCGGCAGTTGCTGCGCGCGCACGGCGTCCGGCTCGAACTCGTCGACCGTCCGGCGCCGGTCGGCGGCTGGCAGGCGGCACGGCTCGCCCGGCTGCGGGAGCTGCTGTCGGTGCTGCCGGACGCGTACTGGCCGGACCAGTACAACAACCCCGACAACACGGCGGGTTACGCCTCCCTCGCCGCCGAACTCGCCGTCCAGCTCGACCACGTCGACATCCTGGTGTGCAGTGTCGGCACGGGCGGGCACAGCGCCGGGGTGATCGGCCCGCTGCGCCGCCACTGGCCCGGCTTGCGGCTGATCGGCGTGGACTCGACGGGCTCCACGATCTTCGGCCAGCCCGCCCGGCCCCGGCTGATGCGGGGCCTGGGCAGCAGCATCCACCCGCGCAACGTGGCCTACGACGCGTTCGACGAGGTCCACTGGCTCGGGCCCGCCGAGGCGGTGGAACAG
>DATCQX010000828.1:0-7708 GCA_036569285.1 Streptomyces sp. | reverse complement strand
CCCCCGCAGGAGTGACCGCCGTGGTGCCCCCCGTGTCCCCCTCCGGAGTCACTCCCCGAGCCGCTCCCCGAGTCACCCCCGAAGACCCACCAGCCCCCGCTTCCCGAGTCGGAGCTGTTCGCACTGTTGCTGTTCGAGTTGTTGGTGTTGCCGCTCCCGCTGTACGACCGCCGCCTCGCCGCGCGCGCCCTCCTCTCGGCCCGCTCCCGGCGCCGGCTGCCGAACAGCGCCGCCGTCAGCAGGGCCCCAAACAGAACCAGCAGGATGATGCCGATGGCCATAGGCATGACGATCACCCTCCTTCCGCTTCTCACAAGTCCCCCGAAGCGGCCCCCCTCGGGCGCCTCGCGCACCGGGTGAGCGGTGCGTGACCTGGGGATGCCCGGCCGTCTCAACGGTCAAAGCACACTTGAGGAACTCCAGAGCTTGCGCGCAGGATGACGGGCATGACCAGCAGCGAACGCCCCTTCCTCAACCGCCGCCTCGCCGAGTTCGGGACGACGATCTTCGCCGAGATGTCGGCTCTCGCGGTGCGCACGGGTGCCATCAACCTCGGCCAGGGCTTCCCCGACACGGACGGCCCCGAGGAGGTCCGCGAGGCCGCGGTGCGCGCCCTGCGCGACGGGCGCGGAAACCAGTACCCGCCGGGCCCTGGCGTCCCGGAGCTGCGTACGGCGATCGCCGCGCACCAGAGCACGCGCTACGGCCTGTCCTACGACCCCGACACCGAGGTCCTGGTGACGGCCGGCGCCACGGAGGCCCTCGCGGCCACCCTGCTGGCCCTCCTGGAGCCCGGGGACGAGGTGGTGGCCCTGGAGCCCTACTACGACTCGTACGCCGCCTGCATCGCCATGGCGGGCGCGCGCCGGGTTCCCGTGACCCTGCGCCCCGACCCCGAGGCGGCCCGCTTCCGCCTGGACCTGGACGAGCTGCGCGACGCGGTCACCGACTCGACGCGACTGCTTCTGATCAACACGCCGCACAATCCGACCGGAACGGTCCTCACGCGCGCGGAGCTGACGGCGATCGCCGAACTGGCGGTGGAGCGGAACCTGCTCGTCGTCACGGACGAGGTGTACGAGCACCTCGTGTACGACGACGCCGAGCACATCCCGCTGGCGACCCTCCCGGGGATGCGCGAGCGGACGGTGACCATCGGGTCGGCCGGCAAGACGTTCTCGTTCACCGGGTGGAAGGTCGGCTGGGTGACGGCGTCCCCGGAGCTGACCGGCGCGGTCCGCGCGGCGAAGCAGTTCCTCACGTACGTCGCCTCCGGGCCCTTCCAGTACGCCGTCGCCGAGGCGCTCGCCCTCCCGGAGTCGTACTTCACGTCGTTCCGCGCGGACATGCGCGGCAAGCGGGACCTGCTGTCGGCGGGCCTGCGGGAGGCCGGTTTCGGGGTGTTCAGCCCGGCCGGCACGTACTTCGTCACCACTGACATCCGGCCGCTCGGCGAGAGCGACGGCTTCGCGTTCTGCCGCACGCTGCCGGAGCGGGCGGGCGTCGTCGCGATCCCCAACGCCGTCTTCTACGACCACCGCGACCAGGGGGAGCCGTTCGTCCGGTTCGCCTTCTGCAAGAGGGTGGACGTCCTGCAGGACGCGGTGTCCCGTCTGAAGGCGCTCGCCGGCTGAACCGGGGCTGACCGTGGGGGTGACGACGAGCCGTGACGGCCGGGGTGATGGCGGAAACTCCTTCCTGTAGGGCGTCGATCAGGACATCGTTGTCGGCATCGGTTCCGAAACGGCGTCCATAGGGAGCGCGATACGGACATCCGCGGAACGCGACACTCCGTGCGATCCGACGATCCGTCAGATTCCCCCGCCCGGCCCTCTCCTGTTCGCATGTCGGGCCGGATCACTGCAAGGTGCCGAGTGTGACTCACGCCACCGCCGCACTCGCCCCGCCGTCCGCCGTCGCGCGCCGTCCCGCCGTCCGGCGCCACCGGGGCGTGCTGGTCGCCCTCGGGCTGTTCGTCCTGGCGCGGCTCGCCGGGGCGGGGGTGCTCGCGGGGGCCGCCCGCGCGGTCGGCAAGGATCCGCTGGCCCTCCTCGGGCACTCCTGGGACTCGCGGTGGTACCTGGGCATCGCCGCGCACGGCTACGGGCGCACCCTGCGCTTCGGCCCCGACGTCGTCCACAGCGATCTGGCGTTCTTCCCGCTCTACCCGGGTCTCGTACGTGCCGTGACCGCCGTGACGCCCCTCAGCGGCGGCTCAGCGGGCCTCCTGGTGTCCTGGACGGCCGCCGCCGTCGCCGCCTGCGGGATCCACGCCGTGGCGCGGCACCTGCGCGGTCCCGCCGTCGCCGCCGCGACGGTCCTCCTGTGGGGGCTCCTGCCCCACTCCGTCGTCCTGTCGATGGCCTACACCGAGCCGGTTCTCACGGCCTTCGCCGCCTGGGCGCTGTACGCGGTGCTGACCGGGCGCTGGGTGTGGGCGGGCGCGCTGGCCGCCGCGGCGGGGCTGTCCCGGCCCAACGGGTTCGCGGTCGCCGCGGCCGTGGTGGTGGCGGGTGTGTGCGAGGGGGTACGCGCGCGGGGGCGCGGGGTGGGGACGTCGGGGTGGGGCAGCGGGGTGCTGGCGCGGGTGCGCGCGTGGGGGCATCGGACGGTGGTGTGGGGACGGAACTCCGGTCCCGGCCTGAGCCTCGGCGCCGGCCCCGATCCCGGTCCCGGGCTCAACCCCGGCGCCGATCCCAGCACCGGCCTCGGCCTCGGCACCAGCACCAGCACCAGCACCAGCACCAGCACCAGCACCAGCACCAGCACCAGCCAGCATGCCCGCCCGCGTGGCCCCATCGCAGGGATGCCGAGTCAGAGCGGGAGGCCACGCTCGAAGCAGACGACGCCCCCGCGAGGACAGCTCACGGAACCGGCGCCCGCGCGAACCCCCCGCGCGCGGCGCACGGTTTCCCACAGGCTGTGGACAGGGATCGCGCTCGCACCCCTCGGGTGGCTGGCGTACGTGCTGTGGGTGGGGGTGCGGAAGGGCGATCCGCTGGGCGGTTACTTCGCGGTGCAGCGGCTGTGGGGGTCGCGGTTCGACTTCGGGAAGGGGTCGCTGCGGTTCGTCCGGCACCTGCTGCTGGAGGGCGACCGGTTCGTCTTCCCGATGACCCTGGTGATCGTCGGCGCCGCGGTCCTGCTGTACGCCCTGCTCCTCGCCGACCGCGCCCCGCTGCCCCTGCTGGTCTACACGGGCGTCCTGCTGCTGATCGCCGTCGGCGGGTCGGGGTTCTTCGAGTCGAAGCCGCGGTTCCTGCTGCCGGCGTTCCCCCTGCTCCTGCCGCTCGCGGCGGCCCTGGCCCGGACGGCGAGAACCCGGCCGTGGCACGCGGCCTCGGTGGTCGCGGCCCTGGCCGGGCTCTCGTTCGCCTACGGGGCGTATCTGGTCGTGCTCGCGGATACGCCGTTGTAGACCGCAGGGTCTACGGGTCGTACGGGGTGCGCGCCCCCAATACCTCGGGACTACGCCACCCGCTGCCCCGCCAGACCTACGGGTCCTCCGGAGAGGGACGGCCTACTGGTCGCCGTCCTCCGCCTTCTCGTCCTCCAGGCCCTCGCCCTCGTCCTCCAGGCCGAGCTGCTCCACGAGCCACTTGTCGAACTCGATGGCCGCGCGGACCCAGCTCACCGTGGAGGAGACGAAGAACTCGATGTTCACGCCCGCGCCGATCAGCATCTGCGTCTCGCCGATGAGGCGGACCGAGCCGTCGTCGTGGGTGTGCGTGTAGACCTTGGGCCACAGGGTGCGGCGGTTCCAGTCGTCGATCGCCTCAAGGAGCTGGGGCTTGTCGTCGATCTGGTGCGGCCGGTCGAAGAAGGTCCGCACGGAGTAGACCTGCTGCTCGCCCTCCCCGCGGAACATGAAGTACGTCCGGAACTGCTCCCACGGAGCGGCGAGGTCACCCTCGTCGTCGATGACGTACTTCAGCTCCATCTGGTCGAGGAGCTGCTTCACGAGATCCTGGTCAGGGACGACGGGGCCCGCCGGTCCTTGGGGCTGCGGCTCGGGCTGGCCCCCGAAATTCGGAATCGAGGACGGGTCGATGCTCACCGTGTTTTTCCCTTCGTACGGATGCCGCCATCCTCCCCCATGCGGGGCGGGGACTGGCAACCCCCGTAGAACCCTGTCAGCCCTCGGCTGACACAAACTGACCGGGGCTTGAACATCGGGAGTGCCGGGGCCGGGAGAGCCGGTGGCCACAGGGGTACGGGGCGGCGCGGGTATTACGGGTTACCCGTAGTACCCCGAGTCACCCGTAATACCCCGGCCTCGCCCCACCGGTACACCCGACACCCGCCCGGCCCCGGCCGGCGTCCGACGCCCGATGGCCCCTACAGGCTCTTCCCCGTGGCCGCCCCCACGATCAGCCCGTCCCCGAACACGTCCACCCTGACCGTGTCCCCGTCCTTGACCTCCCCGGACAGGATCTCCTTGGCCAGCCGGTCCCCGATCGCGGTCTGGACGAGCCGCCGCAGCGGACGCGCCCCGTACGCGGGATCGTTCCCCTCGGTCGCGAGCCACGCGAGCGCCTCCTCACTGACCTCCAGCGTGAGCCGCCGGTCGGCGAGGCGCCGGGCGAGCCGGTCGATCTGGAGGCGCGCGATGTGCGCCAGCTCGTCCTGCGAGAGGGCCGAGAAGACGACGAGGTCGTCCAGCCGGTTGAGGAACTCCGGCTTGAAGGACGTCCGGACGACCTCCAGCACCTGCTCCCGCTTCTCGTGCTCGCTCGTCAGCGGGTCGACCAGGAACTGGCTGCCCAGGTTGGACGTCAGCACGAGGATCGTGTTGCGGAAGTCGACGGTGCGGCCCTGACCGTCCGTCAGGCGCCCGTCGTCCAGCACCTGGAGGAGCACGTCGAAGACCTCGGGGTGCGCCTTCTCCACCTCGTCGAGCAGGACGACGCTGTACGGCCGCCGGCGCACCGCCTCGGTGAGCTGGCCGCCCTCCTCGTACCCGACGTAGCCGGGAGGCGCGCCCACCAGCCGGGCCACGCTGTGCCTCTCGCCGTACTCCGACATGTCGATGCGGACCATCGCCCGCTCGTCGTCGAAGAGGAAGTCCGCGAGGGCCTTGGCGAGTTCGGTCTTGCCGACGCCGGTCGGGCCGAGGAACAGGAAGGACCCGGTCGGCCGGTCGGGGTCGGCGATGCCCGCGCGGGAGCGGCGTACGGCGTCGGAGACGGCCCGGACGGCCTCGGTCTGGCCGATCAGGCGGCGCCCCAACTCCTCCTCCATGCGCAGGAGTTTCTGGGTCTCGCCCTCCAGGAGCCGCCCGGCGGGGATGCCGGTCCAGGAGCCGACGACGTCCGCGATGTCGTCGGAGCCGACCTCGTCCTTGACCATGGTGTCGCGGGCGGCCTGCTCCTCGGCGGCGGACGCCTCCTCCAAGTCCCGCTCCAGCGTGGGGATCTCGCCGTACAGCAGCTTGGAGGCGGTGTCGAAGTCGCCGTCGCGCTGGGCGCGTTCGGCCTGGCCCCTCAACTCGTCGAGCTTCTCCTTGAGTTCACCGACCCGGTTGAGGGACTGCTTCTCCTTCTCCCAGCGGGCGTTGAGGCCGCGCAGCTCCTCCTCCTTGTCGGCGAGGTCGCGGCGCAGCCGCTCCAAGCGGTCGCGGGAGGCGGCGTCCGTCTCTTTGCTGAGGGCCAGCTCCTCCATCTTCAACCGGTCGACGGCGCGCTGGAGTTCGTCGATCTCGACGGGGGAGGAGTCGATCTCCATGCGGAGCCGGGAGGCCGCCTCGTCGACGAGGTCGATGGCCTTGTCGGGCAGGAAGCGGGAGGTGATGTAGCGGTCGGAGAGGGTCGCGGCGGCGACGAGGGCGCTGTCGGCGATCTGGACCTTGTGGTGCGCCTCGTAACGCCCCTTCAGGCCGCGGAGGATGGCGATCGTGTCCTCCACCGAGGGCTCGGCGACGAGCACTTGCTGGAAGCGCCGCTCCAACGCCGGGTCCTTCTCGATGCGTTCGCGGTACTCGTCGAGCGTGGTGGCGCCGACCATGCGCAGTTCGCCGCGCGCGAGCATCGGCTTGAGCATGTTCCCGGCGTCCATGGCGGAGTCGCCGCCCGCGCCGGCGCCCACGACGGTGTGCAACTCGTCGATGAACGTGATGACTTGGCCGTCCGACTCCTTGATCTCGGCCAGTACGGTCTTCAGCCGCTCCTCGAACTCGCCGCGGTACTTGGCGCCCGCGACCATCGCGCCGAGGTCGAGGGAGACGAGCCGCTTGTTCTTGAGGGACTCCGGGACGTCGCCCTTCACGATGCGCTGCGCGAGCCCTTCGACGACGGCGGTCTTGCCGACGCCGGGCTCACCGATGAGGACCGGGTTGTTCTTGGTCCGCCGGGACAGCACCTGGACGACCCGCCGGATCTCCTGGTCGCGGCCGATGACCGGGTCGAGCTTGCCCTCGCGGGCGGCGGCGGTGAAGTCCGTGCCGAACTTCTCCAGCGCCTTGTAGGACCCCTCGGGGTCGGCGGAGGTGACGCGCCGGCCGCCGCGCGCCTTCTGGAACGCGTCCAGCAGCTTCTTCGCGGTGGCGCCCTGCCGGACGAGGACGTCGCCGGCCTGGCCGCCCTTGTCGGCGATGCCGATCAGGAGGTGCTCGGTGGAGAGGTAGTCGTCCCCGAGGTCGGCGGCGCGGCTCTGGGCGTCCGCGATCACGGCGAGCAGTTCACGGCTGGGCTGCGGCGGAGCCACCGTCGACCCCGTGACCCTCGGGAGGGAGGCGAGCACCTGCTCCGCCCCCTGGCGCACGGCGGCCTGGTCGGCCTCGACGGCGACGAGCAGGTCGGTGATGTTCTCGTTGTCCTGCCCGGCGAGCAGAGCCAGGAGCAGGTGTGCGGGGGTGAGGTCGGGGTGCCCCTCGGACACGGCACGGCTGCTCGCCGCGTTGATCGCGTCCCGGCTCCGGTTGGTCAGCTCTGCGTCCACGGTCGGGGTCTCCTCCTTGCGTCCTACGGGTACTACGGGGGGTACGACGGACCCCCGCTGTTGCTGACTTGAGCAACGTCCACAAAGTTGAGTCTATTCCACTCAAGGTTGACGCGGGAGGGGAAACGGCCACGAGCGGCTAGATTCACGCCATGGCCGCTTACCCCCAAGATCTGGAAGCGCCGGACGACGCGTACGTCGCCTTCTGGCGCGAATACCACCTGTGCACCCTCACGACACCACGACCCGACGGCACCCCGCACGTCGTACCCGTAGGCGTGACGTACGACCCCGACGGCCGGCTCGCACGGGTGATCGCCAGCCGGACCAGCAGGAAGGTGCGGAACGTGCTGGCCGCCGGGGAGGAGGGGGCGCGGGTCGCCGTCTGCCAGGTGGACCGGGCGCGCTGGGCGACGCTGGAGGGGGTGGCCGTCGTCCGCACCGAACCCGAGCGGGTGGCCGACGCCGAGCGGCGGTACGCCGAGCGGTACGGGAGGACGCCGTCGCCGAACCCGGAGCGCGTGGTGATCGAGATCACACTGACGCGAGCGATGGGGCGAGGGTGACTTCAGGGGCCGGAGGGGCGCTTTCCGGCCAACCGGGGGATCATCGTAAATCGTGAGATGTCACCCGAAAACACAGCGGCGTCACCGTGTTCAGGTCACGGTGACGCCGCTGCGGGGGGAAGCACCTGAGCGATCTTTTACGACGGGGGAATCGCGTCAGGCACTGCGGGGGGTGGCTGAGATGGTCCGCGAGGTGGGGGGCTCCG
>DATCQX010000827.1:0-23013 GCA_036569285.1 Streptomyces sp. | reverse complement strand
GAGCGGCCCGCCGCAGCCTGCGCTGCCAGCTCTTCGCGTCCTGCGGCTATGTCGGCGGCGGGCTCGGCGGGGCGGCGCTGGGCGGCACGGTCGGCTCGGCGTGGGGCGTCGCCGCCGCGACGCTGAGCGGTTCGGCCGTGTGGTGGCTCCAGTTGAGGTCGGCGCTGCGGGAGCAGCGCCTCGACGCCGTGCACGACATCACTGACGTTCCCGAAGCGAGGACATGATGACCGACCGACCCAGGCTGAGCATCGGCCTGCCCGTGTACAACGGCGAGGAGTACCTGGCCGAGTCGTTCGACGCGCTGCTGGGGCAGACGTACGAGGACTTCGAGCTGATCGTCTCCGACAACGCGTCGACCGACGGGACCGAGGAGATCTGCCGCCGGTACGCCGCGAAGGACTCCCGTATCCGCTATCTGCGGCTGCCCCGCAACATCGGCGCCACCCCGAACCACAACCTGGTCTTCACCGAGTCGCGCGGCGAACTCTTCAAGTGGGCCTCGCACGACGACCTGTACGGCCGCGACCTGTTACGGCTCTGCGTGGACGCGCTCGACGCACGCCCGGAGATGATCCTCGCGCACTCAGCGCAGGCGGTCGTCGACGGCGACGGCAAGGTGACCGTGCCCTACGAGTACACGCTGGCCACGGACTCGCCGTCCGCCCCGGAACGCTTCCGGAGTCTCCTCTTCGAGCCGGGCGGCGACGACTTCTACGGGGTGCTGCGGGCGGATGTGCTGCGCCGGGTGAAGCCCCTCGACAGCTACCACCACGCGGACCGCACGTTCGTCGCGGAGATCGCCCTGCACGGGCCGTTCCACCAGGTGCCGGAACTTCTGTACTTCCGCCGCGACCACCCCACCCGCGCCGAGCGCGCGAACCCCTCGAAGCGCTCCCGCTGCGTGAACCTCGACCCCCGCCGCAAGGGCCTCCTGCACCCCACACCCCGCCTGCTCGCCGAGTACCTCTGGGGGTTCGTCTCGGCGATCCGCCGGGCCCCCCTCTCCTCGGCGGACCGCCGCGCCTGCTACCGGCACCTGTCCGCGTGGGCGAGCAGCCGGGTCCGGCCGGGCGCCGGGGAGCGGGTGGAGGACCGGGCGCCGGTGGATCCGTCGCTGCTGACGGTGTCGGTGGACGCGTTGGTCGCGGGGCGTGAGGGGAGGCGGACATGAGGCGTAAGGACAACGGCATTGGCTCGCGGAGCCGACGCATGGGGCCCGCCCCCGCCTCGGCTCGCGAAACCCCTTTGCGGATCGGCGTGTTCGGTCTCCTCGGCTCTGGCAACCTCGGCAACGACGGCTCCCTTGAGGCCCTCCTCGGCTACCTGCGCGCCGCCCACCCCGACGCGACCGTGGACGCGCTCTGCGGCGGCCCCGAGGCCGTGTCCGCGCGGTTCGGGATCCCCGCGACGCGGCTGCACTGGTACCGGGGCGAGTACCGGACGGCGTCGCGCGCGAGGGCCGTCGTGGGGAAGGGGCTCGGGAAGGCCGTCGACGTGTTCCGGACGGCGGCCTGGGTGCGGCGGCACGACGTGGTGATCGTGCCGGGGATGGGGGTGCTCGAAGCCACGCTGCCGCTGCGGCCGTGGGGCTTCCCGTACGCCCTGTTCCTGCTGTGCGCGTCGGGCCGGCTGACGCGGACGCCGGTCGCGCTGGTCGGCGTCGGGGCCGCGCCGATCGGCAGCCGGCCGGTGCGCGCGCTGGTGCGCTGGTCGGCGCGGCTGGCCGCCCACCGCTCGTACCGGGACGCGCCGTCGCGGGACGCCATGCGGGCGATGGGGGTGGACACCTCGCGCGACGACGTCCACCCGGACCTGGCGTTCGCCCTGCCCACGCCGCCCTCCCGGCCGGAGTCGGGGCTCGTCTGTGTCGGCGTGATGGCGTTCCACGGCGGCAACGACGACCGGGAGCGGGCCGAGGAGATCCACCGGCGCTACCTCGACGGGACGATCCGGTTCGTGCGGGCGCTCGTCGCGGAGGGGAGGCGGGTACGGCTGCTCACCGGGGACGGCGTGGACGCGCCGGTGGTCGCCGCGATCCTCGGCGCGGTCGGCTCGCCGCGGGTCAGTGCCGCCGAGACGGCTTCGCTGGCCGACCTGATGAGGGAGACGGCGGCTGCCGAGACCGTCGTCGCGACCCGGTACCACAACCTGATCTGCGCGCTGCGGGTCGGCACGCCCACGCTCGCGCTCAGCTATGCGGCGAAGACGGAGGCGCTGATGGCCCGGATGGGTCTGGACGCGTTCTGTCACCCGGCGCGCGAGGTCGACGCCGACCGGCTGCTCGACCAGTTCCGGGAGTTGGAGAAGCGCGCTCCGGAACTGCGGCGGACGCTCGCCGAGCGGGGCCTCGCCGCGACCCGGCAACTCGACGACCAGTTCACCGCCCTGACGACGGCCCTGGCCCTGCGGGAGGCACGATGAAAGCGACCGGTGTCGCGGAGATCGACGGCGCGTACCTGTTCACCCCGACCCCGCACACCGACGAACGGGGCTTCTTCTCCCGCACGTTCGACGCGGAGGTGGTGCGCTCGGTGGGCCTGGATCCGGCCGCGTTCGTCCAGCACAGCCTGTCGCGTTCGGTGCGGGGTGTGCTGCGCGGGATGCATCTGCGGTCGGGGAAGGGGGAGGCGAAGCTCGTGCGGTGTTCGTACGGGCGGATCTTCGACGTGGTCGTGGACCTGCGGCGGCACTCGCCGACCTTCCTGAACCGGGCGTTCTTCGAGCTGTCCGGCGACACGCAGGTCACCCTGTACGTCCCGGCGGGGTGCGCGCACGGCTTCCAGGCGCTGACCGACCCGGCGGACGTGTCGTACCGGATCGACCGCCCGCACGACCCGTCGGAGGACGTGACGTTCGCCTTCGACGACCCGGAACTCGCCATCCCCTGGCCGCTGCCCGTCGCGGCGGTGTCCGGGCGGGACCAGAAGGCGCCGAGTCTGGCCGAGGTACTGAAAGAGCACGAGGAGAGCTGACGTGGAAGCCGGAGAACTTCACCTGCCCCGCTCGCGCGCGGCGAACGAGCGGTTGCACGCCCTGGTCCCCGGGGGCGCGCACACCTACGCCAAGGGCGACGACCAGTACCCGGAGGGCGTCGCGCCGGTCATCAGTCACGGCCGGGGCGCGCACGTGTGGGACGTCGACGGGAACCAGTACGTCGAGTACGGGTCGGGGCTGCGGTCGGTGAGCCTGGGGCACGCCCACCCTCGGGTGACGGAGGCGGTGCGGCGGGAGCTGGGGCGGGGCTCCAACTTCGTCCGGCCGTCCGTGGTCGAGCTGGAGGCGGCGGAGCGGTTCCTCGCGACGGTGCCGACGGCCGAGATGGTGAAGTTCGCGAAGAACGGCTCCGACGCCACGACCGCCGCCGTCCGCCTCGCCCGCGCCGTCACCGGGCGTTCCCGGGTGGCCCTGTGCGCGGATCATCCGTTCTTCTCCGTGGACGACTGGTTCATCGGGCTCACTCCGATGTCGGCCGGGATCCCGGCGGAGACGGCCGAGCTGACGGTGACGTTCCCGTACGGGGACCTGGCCGCGACGGAGGAACTCCTCAGCCGGTACGAGGGGGAGATCGCCTGTCTGATCCTGGAACCGGCCACCCACTGCGAGCCCCCGCCGGGTTATCTCGCGGGGCTGCGGGAGCTGGCCGACCGGCACGGCTGCGTTCTGGTCTTCGACGAGATGATCACCGGGTTCCGCTGGTCCGAGGCGGGCGCCCAGGGTCTGTACGGGGTCGTGCCCGACCTGTCGACGTTCGGCAAGGCCCTCGGCAACGGGTTCGCCGTCGCCGCGCTCGCCGGACGCCGGGCCCTCATGGAGCGCGGCGGGCTGCGGCACCCCGGCGACCGGGTGTTCCTGCTGTCGACGACGCACGGCGCGGAGACCCACTCCCTGGCCGCCGCCATGGCCGTCCAGGCGACCTACGTGGAGGAGGGCGCCACCGCGCGGCTGCACGCGCTCGGTGAGCGGCTCGCCTCCGGAGTCCGCGAGGCCGCCGCCGGGATGGGTGTCGGGGACCACGTCGTCGTCCGGGGCCGGGCCAGCAACCTGGTGTACGCGACCCTCGACGAGAACCGGCAGCCGTCCCAGGAGTACCGCACCCTGTTCCTGCGCCGTCTCCTCGCGGGCGGGGTGCTGGCGCCGTCCTTCGTGGTGAGCGCCGCGCTCGACGAGGCGGACGTCGACCACACCGTGGACGTGGTGGCGCAGGCGTGCGCGGTGTACCGGAAGGCGCTGGACGCGGGGGATCCGAGGCCGTGGCTGGGGGGACGGCCGGTGAAGCCGGTGTTCCGGCGGCTGTCGTGAGGGGGTGAGCGCGATCCGGCGGCCGGCGCGAGGGAGCGGGCGCGGCACAGCGGGGGAACCCTGCGGTGCGGCGCCACTTCACCGGGGCCGTCGCGGCTCCCGCTCCGCAGTGCCCGAGCCGCCTGATCTGCCTGCCGTGCCTTGAGTGCCCGAAGTCCCGGTCAGGTGGTCGGCCGTCCGGTCGACCACCCACGCCACCGCCGGTGTCAGCGCCACGGCGAGGCACCAGCCCCCGAGGACGTCCGTCGGATAGTGGGCCCCCAGTGCGACCTGCGCCCACCCCATGACCGCGCCCGCGACGAGCGCCGCGCCCAGCACGACGGCCAGTCCGGCCCCCTTGCCGAGGCCCGGTCGCCCGGTCACCAGCAGCGCCGCCACCACCGCGAGCGAGGTCAGAAAGGCGGTGTGCCCGCTCGGATAGGACAGGTTGTCGCCGTGGATCGTCCGCCCCGCCACGTGTTTCAGCAGCGTCGCCGCCGCGACGACGGTTCCCGCCGCCGCCACGAGGAGCACCGCCCCCCGCCGCGACCGCAGCACCAGACACCCCGCCACGAGGACGAGGACCAGCGGCGCCGCTCCCCCGGGCTCCCCCAGGAAGTCCACGCCCAGCGCGAAGTGCCGCCACCCGGACCCCGGCTCCTCCAGCAGCTCCGCCGAGATCCGCGCGTCGGCTCTCCCCGGCTCGCTCTCGCCGCCGTACGCCACCCCCAGTGCCACGACGGCCAGGGCTGCGAGGGCCGAGATCAGCCCGAGCCACGCGCGAAGTAACGGAGGCACCACCCGACCGGTCACCTTTTCCCCCTCTCACCAGTGCTCGCCGCAACTTTAGCCAGGGAAACGGGAATTCGTGGCCGCTGTTATGAATGGGTTCGAAATCAGGTGAGATAAACGTCTGGAGTTTCTCAATTTCGAGCCATGCGCGGACCGTGAATCAATTACGCGGAGTTGGTGAACTCTCTTCCCGGATTGGTTCTCTCACAGTCCGTAATGGGCGACGAAGCCCGTGGACCACAGAGATCCAGAGGCATCACCTTGACCCCCGAGAACAGGGCTCTTTTCCGCTCGTCGGCTGCGGCTCCCGCCCGCACCCTCGTGGACGTGCTGGAGTCGACCGCCGCGCTGCACCCGAACGCTCCGGCGCTGGACACGGGGGACGAGGTGCTGTCGTACCGGGAGTTGGCCGGGGAGGCCCGGCGCCGGGCGGAGCGGCTGACGGCGCTGGGGATAGGTGCCGGCGACCGGGTGGGCGTGCGGGTGGCGTCGGGGACGGCGGAGCTGTACCTGTCGATCCTGGCCGTCCTGTACTGCGGGGCGGCGTACGTCCCGGTGGACGCGGACGACCCCGAGGAGCGCGCGGCGACCGTCTTCCGTGAGGGTGGGGTGTGTCAGGTGCTGGGCGCGAGCGCGCCAGGCACCGTGCTGCGGGCGCCGTCCGGGGCGGGGCGTGTTCCGCAGCCCTCGGACGACGCGTGGGTGATCTTCACGTCCGGTTCCACCGGCGCCCCGAAGGGTGTCGCCGTCACGCACCGGTCCGCCGCGGCGTTCGTGGACGCGGAGGCCGGGCTGTTCCTGCGCGAGCGTCCGCTCGGCCCTGGTGACCGGGTGCTCGCGGGCCTGTCGGTGGCGTTCGACGCGTCCTGCGAGGAGATGTGGCTGGCGTGGCGTTCCGGGGCCTGTCTGGTGCCCGCCGAGCGGGCGCTGGTGCGGGCGGGGCACGAGCTGGGGCCCTGGCTGGAGGTCCGGGGCATCACCGCCGTCTCGACCGTCCCGACGCTGCTGGCGATGTGGCCCGAGGAGGCGCTGCGGCGGGTGCGGCTGCTGATCCTGGGCGGGGAGGCCTGTCCTTCGGGTCTGGTGGACCGGTTCGCGCGGCCGGGGCGGGAGATGTGGAACACGTACGGGCCGACGGAGACGACGGTCGTGGCGTGCGCCGCGCTGCTGGAGCCCGGGGCGCCGGTGCGGATCGGACTGCCGCTGGCCGGCTGGGAGCTGGCGGTCGTGGACGAGGCCGGTGAGCCCGTCGGGTTCGGCGAGGAGGGCGAACTGGTCATCGCGGGCGCCGGGACCGCCCGGTACCTGGACCCGGTGAAGGACGCGGCGCGGTTTCGGCCGTGTCCCGCGCTGGAGTCGCCGCGTGCCTACCGGTCGGGGGATCTGGTGCTGGCCGACCCGCAGGGGCTGGTGTTCCTGGGGCGGGCGGACGACCAGGTGAAGCTGGGCGGGCGGCGCGTCGAACTCGGTGAGATCGACGCGGCGTTGCTCGCGGTGCCGGGGGTGCGCGGGGCCGCGGTGGCCGTGCGGGTGACGGACGGCGGGGCGGAGGTCCTCGTCGGGTACGTCGTCCCGGGGGACGGCTTCGACGCGACGGCCGTACGCACGCTGCTGTCCGAGCGGCTGCCCGCGCCTCTCGTCCCCGTGCTCACCGAGGTGGACGGCCTGCCCACGCGGGCCTCGGGGAAGGTCGACCGCAAGGCCCTGCCCTGGCCGGTCCCGCTCGCCGGCACCGCAGGCCAGGAGGCGCCCGAGCTGCACGGGACGGCGGCCCGGCTGGCGGACGTGTGGGAGCGGCTGCTGGGTCTGCGGCCCGGCCCGGACAGCGACTTCGTGCTGCTCGGCGGCACGAGTCTGACGGCCGCGCGGATGGCGTCGGAGCTGCGCGCCGACCATCCGGGGCTGTCGGTCGCCGACCTGTACCGGCATGCGGTGCTCCAGGACATGGCCGACCACCTCGACTCGCTGGCCGGTGCGGTGCGGGAGGCGCGTCCGGTGCGGCCGGTGCCCCGGCGTACGGCGGTCGTGCAGTTCGGGGTGACGCTGGTCGGGTACGGGATCACCGGGCTGCGGGGGCTGGTCGGTCTCGCGGTCGCGGACAACGTGCTGGGCTGGATCGCGCCGCACCGGTGGGCGCCGCACACGTCGTGGTGGCTGGTGCTGGTGGCGTGGGCGGTGCTGTTCAGCGCGCCGCTGCGCTGTCTGATCGGGGCGGGTCTGGCGCGTGCGCTGGCCGGGCCGATCGCCCCGGGGTCGTACCCGAGGGGTGGGGGCACGCATCTGCGGCTGTGGAGCGCGGAGCGTGCGGTGGCCGCGTTCGGGGTGCCGTCGCTGACGGGCACGCCGTGGGCCGCCGTCTACGCCCGCCTGCTGGGCTGCCGGACCGGGCGTGACGTCCAGCTCCACGCGCTGCCTCCGGTGACCGGTCTGGCCGACCTGGGCGACGGGTGCTCCGTCGAGCCGGAGGCGGATCTCGCGGGCTGGTGGCTGGACGGCGACACGCTGCACGTCGGCCGGGTGAGCGTCGGCGCGGGCGCGCGGGTGGGCCACCGCACCACGCTGCTGCCGGGCGCGTCGCTCGGGCCCGGCGCGGAACTGGCCGCCGGGAGCTGCCTGGACGGCCGGATCCCGGCCGGGGAGACGTGGTCCGGCTCCCCGGCCCGCCCGCACTCCGCCGCCGGTGCCGACTGGCCGGCCCGCCCCAGCGATCCCCGTCGCCGCTGGCACCTCGCCTACGCCCTCTCCCTCGCCCTCCTCCCCCTGCTGTCCGTGGTGGCCGCCGCCCCCGCCCTGGCCGTCACCTGGCTGCTGGTCCGCACCACCCCCAGCCTGTCCGGCGCGGCCGTCCACCTGCTGGCCGCCGCCCCGCTGCTCGCGGTCCTGACGACCGTGTGCGGCATGCTGCTGACCGCCCTGACCGTCCGTCTCCTGGGCCGCTCGATCACCCCCGGCCTGCACCGCGCGGACGGCGGTGTCGCCTGGCGGGCGTGGCTGGTGACGCGGCTCCTCGACGGGGCCCGCGTCGGGTACTTCCCGCTGTACGCGAGCCTCGCCACCCCGTACTGGCTGCGGCTGCTGGGCGCCCGGGTCGGCCGGCGTGCGGAGATCTCGACGGTGCTGCCGCTGCCGTCCCTGCTGCGGGTCGCGGACGGGGCGTTCCTGGCGGACGACACGCTCGTCGCGCCGTACGAGCTGCGGGGCGGCTGGCTGCGGCTCGGGGCGGTGCGGATCGGGGAGCGGGCGTTCGTCGGGAACTCCGGGATCGCGAGCCACGACGTGCCGGACCACGCCCTGATCGGCGTGCTGTCCGACGCGCCCGAGCGGAGCGTGCCGGGGGCGTCGTGGATCGGGCGGCCCGCGATGGAGCTGCCCCGCAAGGCCGAGCCGGGCGACCAGGCGCGGACGTTCGCGCCGCCGCGCAAGCTGGTGGCGGCCCGTGCGGCGGTCGAGGTGTGCCGGGTGCTGCCGCTGGTGATCGGGACGGTCCTCGGGGAGCTGCTGTTCCTGGCCGGGCAGCGGGCCCTGGACGTGGGCGGGCTGCCGCTGGCCGCGCTCACCGGCGTCGCCCTGCTGCCGGTGGCGACGCTCGCGGCGTGCCTGGTCACGACGGGCGCGAAGTGGCTGCTCGTGGGGCGGTTCCGGGCGGTGGAGCGGCCGTTGTGGTCGTCGTTCGTATGGCGGGGCGAGCTGTTCGACACGTTCGTGGAGACGCTGGCCGTGCCGTGGGGCATGAGCGCGCACCTCGGGACTCCGGCGCTGAACTGGTGGCTGCGCAGCCTCGGGGCGCGGATCGGGCGCGGGGTGTGGCTGGACACGTACTGGCTGCCGGAGACCGACCTCGTGAGCGTGGGCGACGGGGCGAGCGTCAACCGGGGGTGCGTCCTTCAGACCCACCTCTTCCACGACCGGATCATGCGCATGGACACCGTCCGGCTCGACGCCGGGTCCTCCCTCGGCCCGCACAGCATCGCCCTGCCCGCCACGACGATCGGCGCGGGGACGTCCGTCGGCGCCGCGTCCCTCGTCATGCGCGGCGAATCGGTGCCGGACGGCACGCGGTGGGCGGGCAACCCGATCGCGGGGGTCGTCGCGTGAGGTGGTGCCGGCTCCACGGCCGGCGGCTTCCGCCGCCGCGTTCACGAACCTGAAAGGAAGCTGTCATATCCGACCGGAATGGCGTGCCGTCCCGGGCCTGTTCTCTCAGACATGACCGGGAGAGCAGCACTCGGCACGACCTTCCCGAAGGAGACCGCATGACCACCGACGCGGCCACGGCCGGCCTGGACACCTTCACCGCGGACTGGCGGGACTGGCACCGCGCCCAGGAGGCCCGCCTCGCCGACCCGCACGGCTTCCTGGCGATCACGAACCTGCACTGGCTCGACGACACCCCGCGGCGCTTCCCCGACGCCCCGGGCGCCTGGCGCACCGGCCCGGACGGTGTCGTCGTCACCCTCGACGACGGCGAGGAACTCCTCGTCGGCGGTGAACCGGTGCGCGGCGAGCACCGGTTCGGGGTGCTGCCCGAGCGGGGCGGGGTGGACGCGGTGTGGGGCGACGCCGTCATCGAGGTCGCCAAGCGCGGCGGCAGCGACATCGTCCGCCCCCGCCACCCGGACGCGCCTCTGCGGACGGCGTTCACCGGCACCCCCGCCTACGCCCCGGACCCGCGCTGGGCGGTCCCGGCCCGTTACGTCCCCTTCGACGAGCCCCGCCCGACCACGGTCGGCGCGGCGGTGGAGGGCCTGGAGCACGTGTACGAGGCGCCGGGGCGCGTCGAATTCGAGCTGGAGGGACGGCAGTTGTCCCTCACCGCGTTCCCGGGGCACGGGCCCGGACGGCTGACGGTGCTGTTCACCGACGAGACGTCCGGGGTCACCACGTACGCGGCGAACCGGGTGCTGTCCCTGGACGCGCCCGCCGCCGACGGCACCCTGACCCTCGACTTCAACCGTGCCGCGAACCTGCCCTGCGCCTACACGGACCTGGCGACCTGCCCCCTGCCGCCGCGCGAGAACCGGCTGCCGCTGGCGGTCGAGGCGGGCCACAAGCTCCCCTACGAGCGCGGCGGCAACTGACGCACACTTCGTCCACTGCCGCCCGCCTACCCTCCCCGCACTCGACAGTCCCCCGAGCGCAGGGAGCGCGTTCATGACGTTCACGACGATCCACGGCAACCGGCTGTTCCACACCGACGAGGGCCCGGCCGACGGCGGGCAGGGGACGCTGCTGCTGGTGCACGGCGAGGCGTGCGACTCGCACGACTGGTCGGCGCAGCTCGGCGCGTTCGCGTCCCGGTACCGGGTGATCGTCCCGGATCTGCGGGGGCACGGCCGGTCGACGGGGCTGTCGGGCGGGATGCGTCCGCGTGACTTCGTGGCGGACCTGGTGGAGCTGCTGCACCTGCTGGACACCGGTTTGGTGACGGTGGTGGGGCACTCGCTGGGTGCCGTGGTCGCGTCGGTCCTCGCGGTCGAACACCCGGAGCTGGTGCGGGCGGTGGTGGCGGTGGAGCCCGCGTACGGGTTCACGCCGCGGTACGCGTCGCCGCTCGCCGCGGCGTTCCGGGTGCCGGACCCGGTGGAGGTGGCGGCGGCGTTCGTGGCCGGTCTGGAGGGCTCGGACTCGGGGCCGGGGTCGGACGCGCTGCGGGTGTGGCACCGGCGGCGCGTCCTCGGCATGGACGCGATGACCGTGCGGGACGTGTTCCACGGCCTGTTCGACGAGGCCGCCGTCGCGCTGACCGTGCGTCCGGGCGTCGAGTCGTACCTCGCCCGCCGCGCCTGCCCGGTGCTGTCGCTGTCGGCGGGCGCGTCCCTGAAGGCGAAGGGCATCGACGGTGACTGGGAGGAGTCGCTCAGCCTCCATCCGTGCAGCGTGTCGGTCGTTCTCGACGGAGTGGGCCACTGGATGCATCAGGAACGTCCCTCGGAGATCAACGCACTGGTACTGGGTTGGCTGGACGGCCTGCCGGCCCTGCGACCGGAGCGGAAGTCGGACACACGGGGATGAGGACGTGACGATGCGGTTCGAGGTCCTGGGAGCGGTGCGCGTGCGCCGCGAAGGCGTCGAGGCGGAGCTGGGCGCGGCGCAACAGCGGCTGCTGCTGGCACAGTTGATGGCGCACGCGGGGCGGCCGGTGCCCATGGAGGAACTCCAGTACGCGCTGTGGGGCGAGTCGCCGCCCGCCTCTCCGGCCAACGCCGTGTACCGGCACGTGGGGGTGCTGCGGCGGCTCCTCGAGCCGGATCTGCCGGTGCGGGCCGCTGGGCGGTGGCTGGTGCGGGACGCGGGCGGATACCGGCTCAACGCGTCGCCGGGCTCCCTCGACCTGCTGCACTTCCGCGAGCTGGTGCGGCGGGCCCGGCAGGAGGGGGTGCGGGGGACGGCGGCTGCCGTGCCGCTCCTGGCGGAGGCGCTGGGGCTGCGGACCGGGCCCGTGGCGACAGGTGTTCCCGTCGAGGCGCGTTCGCATCCCGCGTTCGGGGCGCTGGAGCAGGAGTATCTGGCGGTGCTGAAGGAGGCGGCGGACGTGGCGCTGGCCACGGGGACGGGCGTTCGGCTGCTGACGGTCCTGCACCGCGCGGCGGGCGAGCATCCGCTGGACGAGCCGTTGCAGGCACGGCTCGTGCGGGCGCTCGCGGCGTCCGGTCAGCGGGCGTCGGCGCTCGACACGTGGCGGCGGGTGCGGGAGCGGCTGGCGGACGAGCTGGGGGTGGCGCCGGGGGCCGAACTGCGGGCGGCCCGGCGGGAGGTGCTGCGTGAGGAGCGGGCCGCCGGGGCGAGGGGTCTGACGCTGGTGCCGGACATACCGGAGGACGGCATACCGAGGTACGGCATACCGGAAGGCGGCGCGCCCGAGGGCGGTATGCCGGGCGCCGTCGGCCCCGCCTACGTCCGTCCCGCCCAACTCCCCGCCGATCTGGCCGCGTTCACGGGCCGCCGCACCGAACTCGCCGGCCTCGGGGAGCTGTCGGCGAGTGAGGCCGCGGGCGCCCGCATCGCGGTGATCAGCGGGATGGGCGGTATCGGGAAGACGGCGCTCGCCGTGCGGTGGGCGCACCGAGTGGCGCAGCACTTCCCGGACGGGCAGCTCTACACGGACCTGCGGGGGTTCGGCCCGGGTGGGGTGCCCGCGGATCCGGGGCAGGTGCTGCGGGGGTTCCTGGAGGCGCTCGGGGTGCCCGCGCGGCGCATACCGGACCGGGCGGAGGCGCAGGCGGGGCTGTACCGGAGTGTGCTGGCGCGGCGCCGGGTGCTGCTGGTGCTGGACAACGCGCGGGACGCCGAGCAGGTGCGTCCGCTGCTGCCGGGGAGTGCGGGGTGTCTCGTCGTCGTCACGGGCCGGGACCGGCTGTCGGGGCTGGTGACGGCGGAGGGGGCGCGTCCGGTGGTGCTGGACCGGCTCCCGGCCGTCGAGGCCCGTCAGGTGCTGGCCCGCAGGCTGGGCGCGGAGCGGGTGCGGGCCGAGCCGGAGGCCGTGGACGAGATCGTCGCCCGGTGCGCGGGGCTGCCGCTGGCGCTGGCCGTCGTCGCGACGCGGGCCGCCGCGCGCCCGCACTTCCCGCTCGCCGCCTGCGCGGCCGACCTGCGCACCGCCGACGGCAGCCTCGACGCGTTCACCGACGCGGACCCGGCCGGTGACGTGCGGGCGGTGCTGTCGTGGTCGTACCGCGCGCTGAGCCCGGGGGCGGCCCGGCTGCTGCGGCTGCTGTCCCTGCACCCGGGCCCGGACGTCACACCGCCCGCCGCGACGGCCCTCGCGGGCGGCGAGCCGGGCGAGGTCCGTCGCCTGCTGGCCGAGCTGACCCGCGCCCATCTGCTGACGGAGCACACGCCGGGCCGGTACGTGTGCCACGACCTGCTGAGCACGTACGCGGCCGAGCGCTCGGCGCGGGAGGACTCCCCCGAGGTGCGGGAGGCGGCCGTGCGGCGGCTGCTGGACCACTGTCTGCACAGCGCGCACGCGGCGGGCGCCGTCCACTCACCGTCCTGGCGGCTGGATCCGCCGCCTGCCGCCGTCGAGGGGGCGCGTCCGGAGTCGTTCGCCGACGAGGCGGAGGCGCTGCGCTGGTACACGGCTCAGGCGCGGGTGCTGGCGGCGGTCGCGAAGCGGGCGGACGACGCCCATGTGTGGGGGCTGGCCTGCGCGCTGGAGCGGCTCATGGACCGGCAGGGGCACTGGCACGACGCCGCCGCCCTCCAACGCGCGGGCCTCGACGCGGCCGTCCGCTGCGGCCACCGGGGCGCGCGCCCACCTCCACCGCGCCCTGGCCCGCTCCTCGGCCCGCCTGGAGCGCCACGACGACGCCCGCGCCCACATCCGGCTCTCCCTCACCCTGTTCACCGAGTCGGGCGACCGGCTCGGCCTGGCGCACGCGCACCGCGTCCACGCCTGGCTCCTCGGCCGGCTGGGCGCGCACGGGGAGGCGCTGGACGCGGCGGGCCGGGCCCTGGCCCTGTACCGGGAGCTGGGCGACCGGGCGGCGCAGACCGGGGCCCTGCGCGCGCTGGGCCGTACGCACGCTCTGCGGGGCGAACACCGCAGGGCCGCCGCCTGCTTCGAGGAGTGCCTCGCCGCCGTCGCCGAGGCGGGCACCTGGGACGGCCTCGGGGAGGCCCGCCATCACCTGGGCGAGCACACCCGGGCGATCACCGCCTACCAGTGCGCCCTGCACCTGTACCGCGAGGCGGGCGACCGGTCCGGCGAGGCGGGCACCCTGCGCCGGCTGGGCGACACCTACCTCAGCACCGGCGACCCGGGGGCCGCACGCACCGTCTGGGAACGCTCCGCCCACTTCCTGGCCCGCACCGACCCGACGGCCGCCGCCGAACTCCGCACCCGTCTCCTGGCCCTGGGCGACGCGGTCCCGGCGCCCCGGCCGGCGCTGGTGCCCGACGTGTGACGTGCGGTCACTTCTTCGCGAACGGGCCGCTCAGCGCGGCCCACTGGAGGAGCAGGATGGTCTTGCCGTCGGCGATACGGCCGTCGTGGGCCATGGCGAGGGCTTCGGTGAAGGGCAGGTCCAGCACCTCGATGTCCTCGCCCTCCTCCTCCAGTCCGCCGCCGGTGCCGGTGAGGTCGGCGGCGGTGTAGGGGGCCGCGTAGAAGTGGAGGCGCTCGGTGATCGAGCCGGGGCTCATGTAGGCGTCGAGGACGTGGGTGAGGGTGCCGAGGGTGACGCCGAGTTCCTCGGCGGCCTCGCGGCGGACGGCGGTGAGGGGCGCGTCGTCGTCGAGCAGCCCCGCGGCGGCCTCGATCAGCATGCCGTCCGGGTGGTCGTTGACGTAGGCGGGGTAGCGGAACTGGCGGATGAGCAGGACGTGCCCGCGTTCGGTGTCGTAGGGCAGGACGACGGCGCCGTTGCCCCGGTCGTACGTCTCGCGCTGGAGGGTGGTCCAGCGGCCGTCGCGGCGGCGGTAGTCGAAGGTGGTGCGGCGCAGGACGTGCCAGCCCTGGGAGGTGAGTTCGACCCGGCGGACGACGACGTCGGGGTTGCGGTCGAGGCCGTGGCCCGCCCGGTCGAGGCCGGTGCGGCCACGGTGGTCGGGGGTGTCGACGCCGGGGGTGGCCGGGGAGGGGCTGGGGGCGGTCGGGGAGGGCTGGTCGCTCATGCCGCGCTACGATACATGCAGAAACGTGCAAGATCAGGAGAGAGTACGGATGCTGGCTGCCGAACGGCGTGACCACCTGCTGGGCCTGCTGGCCCGCGAGGGCAAGATCGTCGCCAAAGATGTCGCCGCCGGTCTCGGTATCTCGGAGGACAGCGTCCGCCGCGACCTGCGGGACCTCGCGGCGGAGGGGCTGTGCCAGCGGGTCTACGGCGGCGCGCTGCCCGTCTCCCCGGCCGTCGCGGACTACACGGCACGGCAGAGCGTCACGCCGGACGGCAAACGGAAGGTGGCCGGCGTGGCCGTCGGCCTCGTCCGGCCCGGCGGCGCCCTGATCCTGGACGGCGGGACCACCGCCCTCGCCGTCGCCCGCGCCCTCCCGCCGGACCTGGAGTGCACGGTCGTCACCCACAGCCCGACCGTCGCGTCCGCCCTCCTCGACCACCCGCTGGCCGACGTGTTCCTCCTCGGCGGGCGCCTCTTCAAGCACTCGGCGGTCACCTGCGGCGCCGCCGCCGTCGAGGCCGCCCAGAACATCTCGGCCGACCTGTGTCTCCTGGGCGTCACCGGCGTCCACCCCGAGGCGGGGCTGACCACCGGCGACCCCGACGAGGCCGCCATGAAACGCGCCCTCGCCGCGCGGGCCGCCGACACGTACGTCCTCGCGTCCTCCGAGAAGATCGGCACCGCCTCCCGGTTCCGGGTGCTGGCATGGGAGGAGGTCAGCGGAGTGATCACCGATTGCGGGAGCGGGCATCCGGTGGTCGAGGAGTTGCGGGGGCGGGGGGTGCGGGTGCTGGCCGGGGGCTGACGCGGGGCCGGCCCGGATCACAGCCTCAGTCCCACGCCCCCGACAGTTTCCGGTTGACGACGGTGCTCAGGATGCGGACACCCTGGGTGGAGGCCGGGTCGAGGGTGGTGAGTTCGCGGACTCGGTGGAGGCGGTAGTCGAGGGTGCGGGGGTGGATGGTGAGGGTGGTGGCGGCTCTGGTGCGGTTCATGTCGCAGTGGTAGTAGGCGTCGAGGGTGGGGAGAAGGTCGGGGCCTCGCTCCAGTCGGCGGGCCACTTCCTGGAGCCATGTGTCGGTGAACGGGGCGTCCGCGACGGCGAGTTCGACGAAGACGTCCGCGAAAGTGCGGGTCCGCAGCCGGGCGGGCGTCCGGTGCAGGGGGGCCGTGCGGCTGATCCGGCGGGCCCGGTCGAGGGCGTCGGTGAGGTCCGGGGCCGTGGCGGTTCCGGCGGCACAGGGGTGGCCGAGGGTCTCGGCGAAGTCGTGGACGACGCTGTCGGCAGGGAGGCCGGCGGGCAGGACGGCGATCAGCTCACCGCCTCGGCGGGCGCGTCCGGGGCGCCAGAAGGCGGGGACCCGGTGGGCCTTCACCAGCGCTTCGACCTCGCTCTCCAGGTCCCTTTCGTCCCCCGGACGTTCCGGCACCCGGATCACCAGCACCGCGCAGGGCGAGGCGAGTTCGATGCCCGCGACCCGGGCCAGTTCCTCGGCCATCGAGTCGCCCGAGAGCAACGCCTTGGCGAGCAGGGCGACTTGGGCGACATAGGGCATGCGGCGGCGCAGGACCCGGACGAAGCCCCGGCAGTAGGCGTCGATGCCGCGTTCCCCCTGCGGCGCGAACCAGCCCATCATGCGCATGAGTTCGTCGGGGCCCTGGGCGCTGAGGGACCGTGTCGCCTCGTCGATCTCGCGCAGCATCAGCGTCGTGTGGAGGTGCAGCACCTGCTGGCGGGAGGCGAACGACATGCCCGCTCCGGCTCTCGACTCGCCCATCGACGCGATGTAGTCGAGGTCACGGTCGGTCAGTTCGCCGTTGTCGGGGGCGAGTTCGACCGTGCGGCGCCTGAACCACACGGCGTACTCCAGGGCTTCGGTCCTGGCTCTGGGGTCGCGGTCGAGGGCGGTGAACTCCGGGACCTCGCGTATGTAGGTCTCGACCTCCCGGCGCGCGTGGACGGGTGCCTGCCGGGCCAGCTCGGTGAAGAGGCTTCCCATGGGCGTGAGCATGCCATTGCCCGGGAGAGGGGGCGCAGAGGAAAACCGGACCGTCTTTCACCGGTCCGCACGAACGAGGGGGCGGCGTTCTCGTGAAGGTGCGCAAAGTTCCCGCGCCGGGGGCGGCGGCCGGTTGTCGGGGCGGGGACGGGCGAGCTTAATGGGACCGCGAGGGCGCCCTCTTCCGTACCAGCACGACATCCGCCTCAACGGGAGGAACACGAGCATGAGAGCAGGAAAGAGAGCCGCCGCCCTGGTCGCCGCCCTGTCCGTGGCCGGCGCCCTCATGGTGGGCACGTCCGGCGCGGGCGCCGCCTCGGCCACCCCCAGCCTGCGGGCCTTCGGCATCACGGGGGACGGCACCCTGATGGCCACCTTCACCACCGACCGCCCCCAAGTCCTCGACTGGGTCCGTCTCGTCATGGGCCTCAGCGGCGACACGAAGCTCGTCGGCATCGACCACCGGCCGCAGAACGGCCTCCTGTACGGTCTCGGCGACAAGGGCGGCATCTACACGATCAAGCTCCCGAACCCGCCGACCACCACCGACGTCGTCGTCACCAAGGTCTCCCAGCTCCAAGTGGCCCTCTACGGCACGACGTTCGACATCGACTTCAACCCGGCCGCCGACCGGCTGAGGGTGCTCAGCAACAACGGCCAGAACCTGCGGCACAACCTGAACGACAACACGACCGTCACCGACTCGCCCCTCAACATCCCGCCCGCGACCACGGCCGCCCTCGGCGTGACCGCCGCCGCGTACACGAACAACGACCTCGTCGGCTCCACCGGCACGACCCTCGTGGACGTCGACACCCTCAACGACCAGGTCGTCATCCAGTCGCCCCCGAACGCCGGGAGCCTCGTCGCGACCGGTCTCCTCGGCTTCGACGCGAACCTCGACTCCGGCATGGACATCTTCAGCACGCTCACGAACGGCAAGACGACCGCCAACGCCGCCTTCGCCTCGCTGACGCCCTACGGCGCATCCCTGCCGTCCCTCTACAGCGTCGACATCCTCACCGGTTCCCCGACGCTGATCGGCCAGTTCCCGCTGAACATCACGGACATCGCCATCTCGACCACCGGCTACTGATCGCGCACCGGCGCACGATCCCGCGTGTTTCGCCGCCGCACGGCACGAGCGGGTCTCGCGGTGAATCGCGCTCCGGTGAAGGCGCCCTACACGCGCCCCCGAACCGACACGGAGCATGACAACCGGTTCCCAGGGCTTCCACCGAGTGGTGTCCGGTGGACGCCCTTCCCGTGTGCGGTCGATCCCGAGGGGTGCTCATGCCACGTCGTGTTGTCCTGTTTCCCGGCCAAGGGGCCTACATACCGGGCGCGTTGGCGGCTCTGGCCGAGACGGAGCCGTCGGTCGGGGAGGTGCTGGCGGAGGTCGACCGGGCGGCCGTCCGGCTCGGGCGCGCCCCGGTGTCGCGGTTGCTTCTCGACACCCGGGCGCCGACGCTCGGGGAGCTGGTGACCGGGGCCCCGCAGGATCTGCACCTCGCGATCCTCGCGTCCGAGATCGCCCTGTTCCGGCTGCTCACCGAGCGCTTCGGGGTCGAGCCGGACGTGCTGCTCGGGCACAGCTTCGGTGAGCTGGTGGCGCTCGTCGCGGCGGGCGTCCACGACCTGGAGCACGGGGTGGCGCTGGTGGCGGCGCGGGACGACGCGTTCGCCGCCTGCCCGCCCGCGGCCGGGGGGATGGTCGCGCTGGAGGTGTCGGCGGCGCGGGCCGGGCATCTGCTGGCGGCGCTCGCGGAGGGCGAGGTGTGCCTGGCGGCGGACAACGGGCCCCGGCAGTGTGTGGTCTCCGGGCCCGCCGAGCCGCTGGAGCGGGTGCGCAAGGCGGCGGAGGCGGTGGGGATCCCGGCGACCTCGCTGCGGGTGCCGTACGCGTTCCACAGTCACGGACTGGCCGGTGTGGCGCACGCATTCGCCGACCGCGTACGGGAGTTGACGCCACGTCCGGCGCGGTACCGGCTGTACTCGGCGATCCTGGGCCGGTACGTGGACGACGGTTCCCAGGCGGCGCTGGTCTCGGCCCACCTGGTGCGTCCGACCCGGTTCGCGGACGCGGTGCGGGCTCTGCACGCCGAGGGTGTCGAGGAGTTCGTGGAGTGCGGGCCCAAGGGGGTGCTCAGCGATCTGGTGACGTCGGTCTCCCCCGGGGTGCGGGCCGTCGCCCCGTTGCGGCGGCGGGTGGACGCCGGGGAGTTCGCGGCGGCACTCGGGGCGGAGGAGTCCACGACGGTGCTGGACACCCCGCCGCCCGGCACCGGGAACGCGCACGACGAACTCGTCCGCTCGCTGCGCGAGTTGTACGCGCAGGCGCTCGGCTACCCGCCGGAGGTCCTCACCGGCGACGCGGACCTCGAAGCGGATCTCGGGGTCGACTCCATCAAACAAGTCGAGCTGTTCTCCCAGGCGTTGGAGCGCCACGGCCGCCGACAGCCACCGGACGGGCACCGGTTGACGAACCACACCACCCTCGACGCCCTCGCGGAGCTGCTGCTCGGCCTGCCCGCAGCGGCTGGTGTCCGATGAGCCGCGAGGAGTTACCGGTCGCCCGCGACCTGGCCGGACGCGTGGCCCTGGTGACCGGCGGCGGCAAAGGCGCCGGCGCGGCGATCAGCCGTGAACTGGCCCGGCACGGCGCGCACGTGATCGTGAACCACTTCCACTCGCCCGAGCCGGCGGCGCGGACCGTCGCCGCGATCAGGGCGGCGGGCGGTTCGGCCGAGGCGCTGCGCGCGAGCGTCGCCAAGCCGGACGAGGTCGCCGCGATGTTCCGGACGGTGGAGGAGGTCCACGGCGGTCTCGACGTGCTGGTCAACAACGCGGCGCGGGGCGTGTTCGCGCGCTACGACGCGCTGACCGACCGGGAGTGGCAGCGTGCCGTGGACACCAACGTGCACGGCGCCCGCTGGTGCTCCCTGCGGGCCGCCCCGCTGATGAGGAGAGGCGGGGCGATCGTGAACGTCTCGTCCATCGGGGCGGGGCTGGCGATGGACAACTACCTCCTCGTCGGGGTGTGCAAGGCCGCGCTGGAGGCGATGACCCGCTATCTCGCGGCGGACCTCGGGCCGTCGGGCATCCGGGTCAACACCGCGTCGGCCGGACTCCTCGACAACCCGACGGCCGACCTGTTCCCGGGCGCCGAGGACCTACGGCACGTCTACGAGCAGGCGGCACCCCTCGAACGGGTCGGCACCGAGGAGGAGTTGGCGCGCCTCGTGGCGTTCCTGGCGTCCCCGCAGTCCGGGTGGGTGTCGGGGCAGTCGTTCCTCGCGGACGGCGGGTTGTCGGTGGGGCGAGCCATGCTCACACCCGGGCCGCGCGCCCCTCGGTCACTCGCGGCCCAGCCGCCCATGCCCCTGCCACTCGCACCCCGGCCCTCCGCACCCGAGCCACTCGTATCCCAGCGGCTCACACCCACGCCGCTCGCCCCCAGCCTCCTCGCCCCCGACCCGGCGTCGGAAACAGTGGCTGTCATCGGCATGGGTGTGATCACCCCAGGCGCCCGCGACGCCGACGCCCTGTGGACCCGCCTCGTCGAAGGCCGCCCGGTGTTCACCGAGCCGGGGGAACGGTTCGCGCTGGAGCACTTCTGGTCCGACCCGAACTCCGACCAGGGCTCCGGCCACGAGACAGCCCCCGACCGCACCTACAGCCGCGTCGCAGGCTACGCCCACCACCCCGGCGAGACCGCCGACTTCCTCACCACCTGGCTGCGCGCAGCCCTCCTCCAGTGCGGCCCACCCCCCACCGGCGCCCGAGCGGCCTGCTTCGTCGGCGCCTGGACCGAGGGCAGCCAGCACGTCGAGGAGAGCCTCCTCGTGGAAGCGGTGTCCGAGCAAGCCGGGCAGCGGCTGCGGGACGCGCTGCGCGACCGGTACCCGCACGCAGGCGCCCTCGCCGGCCACCTCCCCCACGCCGCCGTCCGGGCCGCCGTCGCCGGAATCCTGCCCGCCTCGACGCCGGTCCAGATCGTCGACACCGCCTGCTCCTCGTCCCTGTACGCCATCGACCTGGGCGCCAAGAGCGTCCTGGACGGTGACTGCGACATCGCCTACTGCGGGGGCGCGTTCTCCCAAGGGCCGCGCTACAACGTGCTGTTCGCGCAGTTGAACGGGTTGAGCCGGACGGGCCGGGTGCGGGCGTTCGCCGAGGGCGCGGACGGGGTGCTGTTCTCCGACGGCGCGGGTCTGGTCGCCCTGAAGCGGCTGGACCGGGCGCGGGCGGACGGTGACCGGGTGCTGGCGGTGCTCGCCGGGTTCGGGGCCGCCTCGGACGGCCGGGGCAGGGCCGTCCACGCCCCCAACTCCACCGGTCAGGAGCGGGCGTTGCGGCGGGCGCGTGCCGTGAACGCGACTCCGGCGGGTCAGCTGGACTGGGTGGTGGCGCACGCGACGGGCACCCCGGTGGGGGACGCGGTGGAGCGGGCGGTGCTGGAGGAGGCCCACCCGGGCACGCTGTGCACGTCGAACAAGTCGGTGGTGGGGCACACCGGTTGGGCGGCGGGCGCCGTCTCGGTCGTCCACGCCCTCCAGGGCCTCGCCCACTCCACGGTCCCGGCCCAGATCCCGCACGACGGCATCGCCCCGTCCGCGCTGCGGATCCCCGCGCACCCGACTCCCCTGCCCCGCCGCCCGGACCGTCCCCGGACGGTGGGTGTGTCGTCGTTCGGGTTCGGCGGCACGGGCGCCCATCTCCTGCTCCAGGACGAGTCCGAGCCCCGCTCGCAGCCGCCGGTTCTGGACGACGATCCCGTGGTCGTCGTCGCCTGGTCCGCGCACCTGCCCGGCACCCCCGGCGAGGCGGAGATCGCCCGCCGTCTGTCGGCCGGGCTCCCGCCCGCAGAGCGGCAGTTCGGCACCCCGTACCCGGCGCCGCCGCTCGACCAGGTCCGGATGCCACCACGCACCGCCGCCGCGATCGACCCCGCCCACCTGATGGCCCTCCAGGCAGCCGCCCGCCTCGCCCCCTTCTGGGAGGGGCTCACGGAGACCACGGGCGTGCTCACCGCGCACACCGGCGTCCCGGTGACCTCCGCCGACCGCAGCGTCCGCTGCTACGCGCGCTCCCTGGCCGCGCTGGACGAGGCCCCGGTGACCGCGCTGGTCGACGCCGTGCGCGACCGCACCGCCGCCTCGGACGAGGACACCCTCGCCGGTCTCATGCCGAACGTGATCCCCGCCCGCGTGGCCGCCCTCCACGACCTGCACGGCCTGACGATGACCGTCGACACCGGCCCGACGTCGGGTCGCACGGCCCTCACGACCGCGCGAAAGTATCTGAGGCGAGGGGAGTTGGACCTGGCCGTCGTCCTCGGCGTCAACGGCGGCAGCACCCCGCTGTTCGCCCGCCTCCACGGCATCCCCGAACACGCCCCCGCCGAAGGCGCGTTCGCGCTCGCCCTCACCCGCGCCTCGGTCGCCCGCACGCGGAACTGGACCGTCCTGGCCTCGCTCGACACCGTACTGTCGGCCCTTCCCGACCGGGACGGCTTCGCCACGGACCGCACGTACTTGGGGGCGGACGACCTGGTGGAGGCGGTACGCCTGCTCCCGGCAGCGGCACCGGAGCCCCGCCTCACCCACCGGCACACGGTCGCCTGGGAACCCTCCGGCACCGCCCCCACGGCGCCCCTGTCCCTCTCCCCCGACACCCTCGTCATCACCGACACCCCCCTCCGCCTCCCCACCGCCGGCCTCCTGCGCCTGCGCCCCGGCGACGACCCCCAGACCTCCGTCGACAAGATCCTCTCCGAGCATCCGGCCGGTTTCCGTCACCTCCGAGTCGTCACCGCCCTGCGGACGGGCCCGAGTTGGCCCGCCCCTCCCGACCCCACGCTCCTCGCCGTCCAGGAGGCCGCGTTCCTCGCGACCCGTGACCTGCGGGACGCGCTCGTGGACTCCGGCACGCTCGGGATCGTCGTCCTCACGCCGTTCCGGGACGGCGTCGCGCCGCCGCACGCCCATCTGTTCACCGGGTTCGTGAAGAGCCTCGCCTGGGAGCTGACGGGGTGCACCCCGCTCGCCCTGCTGACCGACGCCGACTCCCCGGAGGCCGGACTCGCCGCGCTGGACGCCGAGTTGGGGCGGGCGCGGGAGGGGCTGCCCGTCGTCGTCCACCGCGACGGGGTGCGTCTGGTCCAGCGGTTGCACCGGGACGACGCACCGGTGGGGCCGCTCCCGTTGGAGCCCGGTGCGGTCGTGGTCGCGACCGGGGGTGCCCGGGGGATCACCGCCGCCTGCATGCTGGGGCTCGCCCAACGGGTGCCGCTGCGGCTGCACTTGATCGGGTCGAGCCG
>DATCQX010000826.1:0-11867 GCA_036569285.1 Streptomyces sp. | reverse complement strand
CCTGCGCCCTCCCCCCACCTGCGTCATGCCCCCCCTATGACCACCGACTCCCCCACCCCGAACCCCCCGCTCACCCTCCCCGACGGCCGCCCCATCCCCCAGTGGACCGCCGACGAGCCGGCCATGCTGGCGAGCTGGCTCGATTTTCACCGGGCGACGCTGGAGCTGAAGTGTGCGGGGCTGGACGACGAGCAAGTCAGGCGGGCCGCGTCGAAGCCGTCGGAGTTGACGCTGCTGGGGCTGGTGCAGCACATGGCGGAGGTCGAGCGGAACTGGTTCCAGCGGACGTTCGCGGGGCTGGACGTGCCGTACGTGTACGGCGAGGCGACCGGGTACACCCTCTCGCCCGACCGTGGCCTCGACGAGGCGCTCGCCGTGTGGCGCGGGGAGATCGCGCGCGGCCGGGAGCTGATCGCCGGCCGCTCGCTCGACGACCTCGGTCACATCGTGGGCGAGCCGCTCGACGGGACGCCGGTCAGCCTGCGCTGGATCCTCGTCCACATGATCGAGGAGTACGCCCGGCACAACGGCCACGCGGACATCCTGCGGGAGGCGCTGGACGGGACGACCGGGGCGTGAACCCCGTCGGGAGGAGTTGGGGCGCTGAGGGGGACCGGCGTGACGCCCGCTCTCTCTCCGCACCCGGGCCGCTCCTCTTGAGTGGGCCGGGACAGGCGCCGCACCCGGCCCCGCACCCCCGTCGGGCTCAGCTCAGCGCCGGATAGTCCGTGTACCCCGCCGCGCCCCCGCCGTAGAACGTCGCCCCGTCGGGCTGGTTGTACGGGCCCCCGGACTTCAGGCGTAGGGGAAGGTCGGGGTTGGCCAGGAAGAGCTGGCCGAAGGCGATCAGGTCGGCGGTGCCGTCCTCCACGAGGGTGAGGGCGTCGTGGCTGGTGGGTCCGTCGGTGGCAGGGCTGAGGACGAACGCGTTGGAGAAGAGCTTGCGGAGGGTCAGGGTGAGGGGGCGGACGTCGCCGACCTCCATGACGTGGACGTAGGCGAGGTCCAGCCGGTCCAGTTCGGTGACGAGGGCGGTGTACGCGGGCTCGGGGTCGGGTTCCGTGATGTCGTTGAGGGGGTTGCCCGGCGAGAGGCGGATGCCCGTGCGGGCCGCGCCGATCTCGGCGGCGACCGCGCGGGCGACCTCGACGGCGAACCGGATGCGCTTGTCCGGCGAGCCTCCCCATGCGTCGGTGCGCAGGTTCGTCCCCGGCGCGAGGAACTGGTGGATCAAGTAGCCGTTGGCGCCGTGGAGTTCGACGCCGTCGAAGCCCGCTGCGACGGCGTTGCGGGCGGCGGTGGCGAAGTCCGCGACGGTCGCGAGGATCTCGTCGCCGGTCAGTTCGCGTGGGGTGACGAAGTCCTTGGGCCCTTCGGAGGTGAAGACCTGTCCGTTCGCGGCGACGGGCGAGGCGCCGACCGGGACGAGGCCGTCGGGCAGCAGTGAGGGATGGCCGATGCGCCCGGCGTGCATGAGCTGGGCGAAGATCCGGCCCCCGGCGGCGTGCACGGCGTCGGTGACCGTGCGCCAGGCGGCGACCTGCTCGGCGGAGTGCAGCCCGGGGGTACTGGGGTACCCCTGGCCTACCACGGAGGGCTGAATCCCCTCGGTGACGATCAGCCCGGCCGTGGCCCTCTGGGTGTAGTACTCGGCGGTGAGCTCGGTGGGCAGTCCGCCTTCGGCGGCCCGGCTGCGGGTCATCGGGGCCATGACGATGCGGTTGGCGAGCGGGGTGCCGGAGAGGTCGATCGGATCGAACGCGGTGGTCACGGAAACCTCCAGGAGGCCGGATTATGTGGCCGACCAATCAAGTCGGCGGACACCACCCTACTCCACTTGTTTGGTCGACCACATATCATCGGGGATGACGGCGATAGACTCCCGGACAGCGCAAAATGACACGGGGAGTGACCGATGGAGGACAGGGAGCAGCAGGACACCGGCAGGTCATGGCAGCGCTCCGGCCCGATGAACCACGCCCTGATCCGCACCGCCCGCCTGCACCGCCACACCGCCGCCCGCCTGCTGCGGGGGCTCGGCCTGCACCCGGGCCAGGAGCTGGTGATGATGCACCTCTGGGGCTGCGGCGCGGCCCGCCAGTCCGACCTGGTGAAACTCCTCGACCTGGACCCCTCGACGGTGACGAAGATGCTCCAGCGCATGGAGCAGGCAGGCCACGTCCGCCGGCTGCCCGACCCGGCGGACGGCCGCGCGGTCCTCGTCGAGGCCACGGACACCAGCTCGCACCTCCTGGAGGAGATCGAGCGGGTGTGGACGGAACTGGAGGAGCGGTCCCTCGCCGGGTTCAGCGGCGAGGAACGCCGGCAGTTCATGTCGTTGCTGCGGCGCGTGGAGGGGAACCTCTGCACGGGCGAGAGCGCGGAGGGCTGTTAGGCCAGCGCCTCCAGCAGCCGGTCCACGTCCTCCTCCGTGTTGTAGAGGTGGAAGGACGCCCGCAAGTTGCCCGCCCGGTCGGAGACTTGGATACCGGCGTCCGCCAACGCGGCCTGGCGGTGGCCCAGTCCGGGCACGGAGACGATCGCGGAGCCGTCCGCGGGCAAGGCCTGGTGACCGAGTGCCCCGACCCCCGTGCGGAACAGTCCGGCCAGGGCGAGGTCGTGGGCGTGGATCGCTGACACCCCGAGTTCCTCGACGAGTTGGAGCGAGGCGCGCAGCGCGGTGTAGCCGAAGAGCGCCGGGGTCGTGTCGAATCGCCGTGCGGAGTGGGCGAGTTCGGTGACCGGTCCGTAGCAGCTGTCCCAGGGCCGCTCCCCCGCGCACCACCCCGCGAGCAGCGGGACGAGGTCACCGAAGTCGTCGGGGACGGTCAGGAAGGCCGAACCGTGCGCTCCCATCAGCCACTTGAAGGTGACGGACGCGGTGAAGTCGTAGTCGTCCGCGCTGAACGGCAGCCAGCCGGCCGCCTGGGAGAAGTCGACGTAGGTGCGGGTGCCGTGGGTGCGCGCGGCCTCTCGCAGCGCGGGCAGGTCGGCGACACGGCCGTCGGCGGACTGCGCGGCGCTGACCGCGACGAGTGCGGTGCCGGGGCGGACGGACTCGGCGAGGTGTTCCAGGGGGACGGTACGGACCTTGAGGTCGCCCCGGACGTGGAACGGGTTCAGCACGGACGTGAAGTCGCCCTCGGCGGTGAGGACTTCGGCGCCGGGCGGCAGAGAGGCCGCGATCAGGCCCGTGTGCGCGGCGACCGAGGAGCCGACCGCGACGCGGGTGGCGGGGACGCCGACGAGGCGCGCGTAGGAGGCGCGGCACGTCTCGACGTCGTCCCACAGCGGGTCCAGCGGCAGCCCCCTCGCCCGTAGCGTCACCGCTTCCTGGACGGCGGTGACGGCGCGGGCGGGGAGGAGGCCGCTGCTGGCGGTGTTGAGGTAGGCGGTGCGGGGAGCGAACTCGGCGCGGACGAGGTTCGTGAAGGTCTCCGACGTCTCCATGGCTCCACTGTGGGGGCCCTGAGTGCCGTCGTCCATCACGTTTTGCTACGCCGTACCGGCAAGGAGCACTTAAAGCTCAGCCCGGAAGCCCCGCTCAGTCGCGCGGCGGGACCGCGCAGCCGTCCGGGCCGCACGCCTCGGCGTCGGTCTGGTCGATGAGGGTGAGCGGGGAGCGCTCGCCCCACGCCTGGGCGAGGGCCTGGGTGAAGACCTCGGCGGGCTGGGCGCCGGAGACGCCGTACTTCCGGTCGAGGACGAAGAACGGGACGCCGCTCGCGCCCAGTTCGGCGGCTTCGCGCTCGTCCGCGCGGACGGCGTCGGCGTACGCGTTCGGGTCGGCGAGGACCTTGCGGACGGCGTCGGCGTCGAGGCCGGCCTCGACGGCCAGCTCGACGAGGCGCTCGTCACCCTCCGTGTACACGGAGCGCTCCTCCGCGAAGTTCGCGCGGTAGAAGATCTGGAACAGCTCGCCCTGCTTGCCGTGCTCCTTCGCGAAGTGCAGGACGCGGTGCATGTCGAAGGTGCTGCCGTGGTCCCGGCCGCGCGTGCGGTACTCCAGGCCCTCGGCCTCGGCCTGCGCGCCCACGTTGTCCTCGGCGGCCTGCGCCTGCGCCTCGCTGATCCCGTACTTCTTCGCGATCATCGGGATGACCGGGCCGATGTCGCTCTTGCTCCGCCCCGGGTCCAGCTCGAACGAACGGTGCACGACCTCGACCTCGCCCTTGTGCGGGAAGGCCGCCAGCGCCTTCTCGAAGCGGGCCTTGCCCACGTAGCACCACGGGCAGGCGATGTCGCTCCAGATCTCGACGCGCATGTTCTTCGGCTCTTTCCGGTCTCGTACGGGGACGGAGACTCCCTCCGCCACCTGCATGAACGTTCAACCAGCCCGGTTCATTCCCCCCGGCCCCACGGCCTGGCCCGGCCCCGGAAAATCAGTGGAACACCGCCCCCACCTGCGTCTACCGTGCTCCCGAACCACGTCGCCCAGGCAAAGGACGTCCGTTGTACACCGTGTGAGACCCCCCGATTGCTGATCTGTCGCGCGTCGCGCTCATGCGCCGCGCTCCTTTCTGCTGCGGTCTTCTCACTGGAACCGGTGTACTTCCTTGCTCAACGACTGGGCCACCACCTGGCTTGTCATGCCCACTGGCATGCCCCTCGTCCTCCGCCGTTGCCACACGTGCGCGTCCGACCACTTCCGGGCGGACGGCAAGTTCCGGGTCAACGCCAACCACAAGCTCCTCGACGTCTGGCTCCTCGTGCTGTGCTCGTCCTGCGGACAGACGGCGAAGCTGACGGTCCTGGAGCGGGCCAACGTCCGTTCCGTCCCGCCCGCCCTGCTGGACCGTCTCCACGCCAACGACCCTTCCCTGGCAGCCGAGTTGCTCCAGGACCCGGTCCTGCGGCGCCGCAACCGCATCGCCCTCGACTGGACCGGCGCCTGGCGCCTCGACACCGGCGAGGCGGCCCACCCGGACGGCGACACGCTCGACGTCTCCGTCAGGTTCGCGGCGCCGATCCCGGTGCGGCCGGTGCGGCTGATCGCCGAAGGGTGCGGGCTCTCACGGGCCGGGGTCGAGCGCCTGCTGGCCCAGGGGAGGCTCGTCTCAGCGGTCCGCCTGGGCGGCAGACTCTCCGACGACTTCACCTTCACGCTGAAGCGATGAAGAGTTGAGCACGCTGTAACGCAGGTACAGGTGGTGGTCCCCCTCCCCGGGCGGGTTCTCCGGGTCGGGGGTCCACCCCTGGCGGGCGTAGAACGCCTGGGCCCGCCGGTTGTCGACGTGGACATCGAGGACGGCGCTCTCCCGGCCGTCGGCACGCCAGCGCCGTACGCATTCGGCGTGCAGGGCCGTGCCCAGGCCGGTGCGCCAATGATCCGGGTCGATGTGGAACTGGAAGAGTTTCACGACCTCCCGCACGGCACCCGGCGGGCGGAAGGAGGCGACGCCGACGACGCGGTCGTCCGCCAGCATGCACAGCACACGCCCGTCCGGGTGGGCGACGGCCGTCCGCCAGGCCGCGAGCCAGTCCGTGCCGTCCTCGGGGAGGCCGTCGGGGTAGTAGGTGGCGCGGGCCCCGTGGTGGAGGGCCGCGATCGTCTCGACGTCCTCGGGCTGTGCTTCGCGGATCAACTGCCGTCCCTCAAGTCCTTGGGCCAGTGCGGGCGGAACTCCATGTGGTCGTACGTGACGACGCACTGCTCCCCCATCGGCGACTGGGCCATGAAGCCGACCAGGGCGGCGCCGGTCTCCTCCGTGTCGCCGAGGGTGAACAGCCTGACGAACGTCCAGTGTTCGCCGTCGCGGGAGGCGTGGAAGGCGAAGGCGCGGCCGGTGCGGCTGACGCGGAGCCAGACGGAACTGCCCTCCACGGTGAAGGAGTTGGCGTCGTCGGAGTGGCCCCGGGTGACGACCGTGCAGACCGTGGGGACCGACGGCGACAGCTCCAGGCAGAGTTTCGCCCAGGCGCGGTCCCCGACATGGACGTACAACACCCCGGCGTCGAAAGCCGACTTGAACCCGACAGTCACCCTCGCGATGAGCTGGAAGTCCCCCTCCGGCGCCCCCAGCAGCCGAGGAGCGTCGGAGGCGGGCTCCAACGACTCCTCGGTAGGCGAAACAAACCGATCCTGCCGGGCCCCGGCCCATCCACTGAGCACGCCGTCGTCGTAGGACCAGTGGCCGTCGGGGCCGTAAGTCCGGAGGGGGAAGGGGAGTTGGGGAACAGAAAGATCCATGCCCGAATCATCGCAGGGAACAACAACGGACCTAAAGGGGCGCGGGGCTGTGTCCCTTTGCGGCTCCGCCGCGTGGGCGCGACAAGCCACGACGGCGCCGCAGTCGGCATCCCTCCGCGCCCCCTACGGTCTAGCGCTCAAGAACCCCGTTGAACCGCCGAGGCAGCCCCAGTTCATTCTCGTCCCGCAGCTCCACCGGCAGCAGCGCCGCAGGCGTCGTCTGATAGACAACCGGCCGCATCCACCGCTCAATAGCGGTACCACCAACAGAAGTCGAGGTAGAGGTGGTCGCCGGGTACGGCCCCCCGTGATGCTGAGCGGCGGCCACAGCAACCCCCGTCGGCCACCCATTCACCAGCACGCGCCCAGCCAGCGGCGTCACCTCCGCGAGGAGGTCCGCGCCGCGCCCCTCGCCGGCGGCCTCGGCTTCCGAGAGCTGGACGGTGGCCGTGAGGTTGCCGGGGAGGCGGGACAGGACGGACGTGACCTCGTCGTCGTCCTCGTAACGGACCACGACGGTCACCGGGCCGAAGCACTCCTCAAGGAGCAGATCGTGCTCGCCCTCGACGGCCAGCCGGGCGGCGGGAACCGTGAGGAAGCCGGCGCTGACGGTGTGCTCGCCGCCCGCGCCGGGCGTGACGGGCGACTCGACGCCGGGGAGCTTCGCGCGTTCGGCGACACCGGCGATGAAGTTGTCGCGCATGCGGTGGTCGAGGAGGACGCCCGCGTCGGTGTCGCTGACGGCGGCGGTGAGCGACTTCACCAGGCCGTCGCCCGCCTCGCCGGACGGCACGAGGACGAGGCCCGGCTTGACGCAGAACTGGCCGACGCCGAGGGTCATGGACCCGGCGAGGCCCGTGCCGATCGCCTCGGCGCGCTCGGTGGCGGCGGCCTCGGTGACGACGACGGGGTTGAGGGAGCCCAGCTCGCCGTGGAAGGGGATGGGGGTGGGGCGCGCGGCCGCGGCGTCGAAGAGGGCGCGGCCACCGCGGATGGAGCCGGTGAAGCCGGCGGCGGAGATCAGCGGGTGCTTGATCAGCTCGATGCCGGCCTCGAAGCCGTGGACGAGGCCGAGGACGCCCGCGGGGATGCCCTGCTCGGCGGCGGCGCGGCGGATCACCTTGGCGACCAGCTCGGAGAGCGCCGGGTGGTCGGGGTGGGCCTTGACGACGACGGGGTTGCCCGCGGCGAGCGCGCTCGCGGTGTCGCCGCCGGCGACGGAGAAGGCGAAGGGGAAGTTGGAGGCCGAGTAGACGGCGACGACGCCGAGCGGCACCTTGTAGCGGCGCAGGTCGGGGATCGGCGGGGTGGCGGTGTCGTCGGGGTGGTTGATGACGACGTCGAGGAAGGCGCCCTCGTCGACGATGGCGGCGAACGCGCGCAGTTGGTAACAGGTGCGGGCCAGCTCGCCGTTGAGGCGGACCGGGCCGAGCGCGGTCTCCGCGTCGGCGGTCTCGACGAGGGCTTCCTTGGCCGCTTCGAGCTGGTCGGCCGCGCCGCGCAGGAAGGCGGCGCGGACGGTGCGGTCGGCGAGGGAGGCGCGCGCGCCGTGAGCGGCGCGGACGGCGGCGTCGACCTCCTGGGCCGTCGCCTCGTCCGCGACCTGCTCCCGCTGCTTCCCGGTTCGGGGGTCGACACTCCAGACTGGTGCTGCTGCCACCGGGGGTCCCTCCAACAAGTCGTGCCGCGGTCTCCTGATCACCACCAGGGCTGTTCGATATACTGAACACTGTCCGTGATGGTGAATATGCTGTTGCAGACTATAACTTCAGCTTCTCGTCGAACGAAGGGGTCACAGTCGATGGCGGCAGGCGAGGCGGGGGGCGGGGCCCAGGTCAAGTCCGCGGTGCGGACGGTCGAGCTGCTGGAGTACTTCGCGGGCCGCCCCGGGATGCACTCCCTCGCGGTGGTCCAGGAGGCCGTCGGCTACCCCAAGTCCAGCCTCTACATGCTGCTGCGCACGCTGGTGGAGCTGGGCTGGGTGGAGACGGACGCGACGGGCACGCGGTACGGCATCGGCGTGCGCGCGCTGCTGGTCGGCACGTCGTACATCGACGGCGACGAGGTGGTCGCGGCGGCCCGCCCGACCCTGGACCGACTGTCGGACGACACGACGGAGACGATCCACCTCGCGCGCCTGGACGGCACGAACGTCGTCTACCTGGCGACCCGGCAGTCCCAGCACTACCTGCGCCCCTTCACACGCGTGGGGCGCCGCCTGCCCGCGCACTCGACGTCCCTCGGCAAGGCCCTCCTGTCGACGTACTCGGACGAACAGGTCCGCAAGATGCTCCCGGAGACCCTCCCGGCACTCACGGAGCACACGATCACGGACCGCGAGAAGCTCATCGAGGAGCTGCACGCCGTCCGCGAGCAGGGTTTCGCCGTGGACCGTGAGGAGAACACGCTGGGCCTGCGCTGTTTCGGCGTCGCGATCCCGTACCGCACGCCCGCGCGGGACGCGATCAGCTGCTCCGTGCCGGTGGCCCGCCTGACCCCGGCGCACGAACAGCTCGTCAAGGACGCCCTGTTCGACGCCCGTGACCGCCTGACTCTCGCCACCCGGAGGCTCTGAACCCGTGGACATCGCCCTGCGCCCGGTGCACGACAGCGACCTGCCGGTCTTCTTCCGGCAGATGTCCGACCCCGAGTCGCTGCACATGGCCGCCTTCACCCCGAAGGACCCGCACGACCGGGAGGCCTTCGACGCGCACTGGAGGCGCAACCTCGCCACCGACGCCGTCCACCGCACGGTCCTCGCCGACGGGGACGTCGTCGGGCACGTGATCGTGTACGGCGACCCGGGCGAGCGGGAGGTCACCTACTGGATCGACCGGTCCCTGTGGGGGCGCGGGATCGCGACGGCGGCGCTGCGGGCGCTGCTCGCGGAGGTCACGGAGAGGCCGCTGCACGCGCGTGCGGCGCTCGACAACGCGGGGTCGCGGCGGGTGCTGGAGAAGTGCGGGTTCCGGGAGACCGGCCGGGACTCGGGGTACGCGAACGCGCGCGGGGCGGAGATCGAGGAAGCTGTCCTGATCCTGGACGCCTGACGGACCGTACATGAACGTCGGATGAGAAAACGGGCGGGAGGGGAACTTTCGCCCCCGTCCCGCCCGTCCTTTTGTTCGTATGAACAGGACCATCAGGCGTACCGCCGTCTTCGCGCTGCTCCTCGTGTTCTCCCTGCTGCTGCGGGCGACCTGGGTGCAGTTCTACGAGGGCCAGGCGCTCGCGGACGACCAGCACAACCGGCGGAACGCGATCCAGACGTACTCGGACCCGCTCGGGAACATCATCGTGGCCGGGAAGTCGGTCACGGGCTCGGTGAAGACCAGCGGCGACCTCAAGTACAAGCGGACGTACACGAACGGCAAGCTGTACGCGGCGGTGACGGGCTACGCCTCGCAGGCGTACGCGCCGACACAGCTCGAGGGCATCTACGCCGACGTCCTGAACGGCACGGACACCCGCCTGAAGACCGCCATGGACACGATCACGGACCAGCGCGCGAGTCCGGGCAACGTGATCACGACGATCGACCCGGCCGTCCAGAAGGCCGGGTACGACGCGCTGGGCGGCAAGAAGGGCGCGGCCGTCGCGATCGACCCGAAGACCGGGCGGATCCTCGGTGTCGTCTCGACGCCGTCGTACGACCCCTCGACGCTGACCGACGCGAACACCGCCGGCGGCGCGTGGAAGAGCCTCAACGCGGACCCCGACAAGCCGCTCGTCAACCGCGCACTGCGCCAGCCGCTGCCGCCGGGGTCGACGTTCAAGCTGGTCGTGGCCGCCGCCGCGCTGGAGGACGGGCTGTACAAGAGCGTCGACGAGAAGACCGACAGCGAGGACCCGTACACCCTCCCGGGGACGCGGCAGGTCCTGACCAACGAGAGCAAGTCGGCGCCGTGCCTGAACGCGTCGATCCGGGTGGCGCTCCAGTACTCCTGCAACACCGTCTTCGCGCACATGGCCGTCCAGCTCGGGCAGGACAAGGTGCGGGCGATGGCGGAGAGGTTCGGGTTCAACGACCAGCAGCAGGACGTTCCGGTGCGCGCGTACGCCAGCGTCTACCCGAAGGACATCGACAAGGCGCAGACGGGCCTGACGGGCATCGGGCAGTTCGACGTGACGGCGACGCCGCTCCAGATGGCGATGGTGTCGGCCGCGATCGCGAACGGTGGCAAACTGGTCTCGCCGCACATGGTCGCGCAGGTCACGAACAGCGGCGGGGACGTCCTGGAGGACGTCGACGGGAAGGCGTCGGCCACACAGGTCGTCAGCTCGCGCACGGCCGAGCAGCTCCAGTCGGCGATGCAGACGGTCGTCGAGGACGGGACGGGGACGAACGCGCAGATCAGCGGGGCGACGGTCGGCGGGAAGACGGGTACCGCCCAGCACGGTGAGAACAACAGCAAGACGCCGTACGCCTGGTTCACGTCGTACGCGAAGGCCGGGGGCAAGGAGGTCGCCGTCGCGGTGATGGTCGAGCAGTCGGACGCGGCGCGGTCCGAGGTCAGCGGGAACGGGCTGGCCGCCCCCGTCGCGAAAGCGATGATGGAGGCGGCCGTCAAGAATTAGTTACTCGGTTTCATCAATTACTCGGCGCCATGAGTTACTTGGTTCCGAGGAGCTGCTCGATCGGGTCGATCGCGAAGTACACGGCGAACAGCGCCGACGTCCCCCACAGCAGCCAGTGGATGTCCTTGGCCTTCCCGAGGACCGTCTTGATCAGGATGTACGCCAGGAACCCGGCGCCGATGCCGTTCGTGATGGAGTACGTGAAGGGCATGACGGTGATGGTGAGGAAGGCGGGGATGGCGATCTCGTAGCGGTCCCAGTCGATGTGCTTGACCTGGGTCATCATCAGGAAGCCGACGGCGATGAGGGCGGGCGCGGCGGCCTGGAGGGGGACGATGGTCAGGAGCGGGGTGAAGAAGAGGGCGAGCGCGAAGAGGCCGCCGGTGATCAGGTTGGAGAAGCCGGTGCGGGAGCCTTCGCCGACGCCCGCGGCGGACTCGATGTAGGAGGTGGCGGAGGACGACGAGGCAGCACCGCCGGCGACGGCCGCGGCGCCGTCGATCAGCAGGACGCGCCCGAGGTTCGGGACCTTCCCCTCCTCGTCGAGGAGCCCCGCCTCCGCGCTGATCCCGACGACCGTGCCCATGGTGTCGAAGAAGTCCGACAGGATCAGCGTGAAGATCAGCAGGACGACGGTGATCACACCGACACCGGGCGCCCCGAAGGCGCCGAACAGGCTGAAGTGGCCGAGGAGTCCGAAGTCCGGGGTGTCGACGACCTTGTCGGGCCAGCTCGGCGTCGTCAGCCCCCAGCTCTTGATGTCGGCGAGTCCGTTGATGACCATCGCGAGGACGGTCATGGTGACGATGCTGATCAGGATCGCGCCCTTCACCTTGCGCGCGAGCAGCCCGATGGTCAGCAGGACGCCGAGGCAGAACACGAGGATCGGCCAGCCGGAGAGGGTGCCGGTGCCGCCGAGCTGAACGGGCACGGTGGTGTTCGCGGCGTCCGGTATCCGGCTGACGAAACCGGCGTCCACGAACCCGATGAACGCGATGAACAGCCCGATTCCGACGCTGATCGCCTGCTTCAGGGGCTGCGGTATCGCGTGCATGACGGCCTCGCGCAGCCCGGTGACGACGAGCGCGCAGATCAGCAG
>DATCQX010000825.1:0-9831 GCA_036569285.1 Streptomyces sp. | reverse complement strand
CCCCCGCCCTACGCTCAACCCATGCCCCGCCGCCCCATCCACGTGACCGGCGCCCCCGAAGCCCCTCTCCGCGCCGCCCTCACAGCTCTCCGCGCCGAACTGGATATCCCGACCGCCTTCCCACCGGAGGTCCTCGCGGAGGCGGACAGAGCCGCGACCACCCCCAGACTCCCTACGTACGACGCGACGGACATCCCGTTCCTGACGATCGACCCGCCGGGCTCGAAGGACCTGGACCAGGCCCTGCACCTGTCCAGACAGGGCACGGGCTACCGAGTCCGATACGCGATCGCGGACGTAGCCGCGTTCGTCACCCCGGACGGCCCCCTGGACAAGGAGGCCCACCGCAGGGTGACCACCCTGTACTTCCCGGACACCAGAATCCCCCTGCACCCGGACGTCCTCGGCGAATCCGCAGCCAGCCTCCTCCCGAACGAGCCCCGCCCGGCAGCCCTGTGGACGATCGACCTGGACCCGGACGGCCGAACCGTCGCGGTGGACGTCCGCCGCGCCCTCGTCCGCAGCAGAGCGAGACTGGACTACGAGGGAGCGCAGAAACAGATCGACACGGGCACGGCGGAGGAACCCCTCGCCCTGCTGAGGACCATCGGCGAGTTGAGGGAGCACCTGGAGGCGGAGCGAGGCGGCATCTCCCTGAACGTCCCGGAACAGGAGATCGTCGAACGGGACGACACGTACGAGCTGACCTACCGCGCCCCCCTCCCGGCGGACGGCTGGAACGCCCAGCTCTCCCTCCTGACCGGCATGGCCGCGGCCGACCTGATGCTGGGCTACGGCACGGGAGTGCTCCGCACCCTCCCCACCGCCCCGGACGGCGCCGTCGGCCGCCTGCGCAGAGTCGCGGAAGCCCTCCGCGTCGACTGGCCCCACCACGTCCCGTACTCCCTCCTGATCCGTTCCCTCGACCCGCACGACCCCCGCCACGCCGCCTTCCTCCAGGAGTGCACGAGCCTCCTGCGCGGCGCCGGCTACACCGTCTTCCGCGACGGCACCCTCCCCGCCCTCACCACACACGCGGCCGTCGCCGCCCCGTACGCCCACTGCACGGCCCCCCTCCGCCGCCTCGCCGACCGCTACGCCACCGAACTGTGCCTCGCCGCGATGGCGGGAGACTCACCGCCGGAGTGGGTCCTCGCCGCCCTGGACGCGCTCCCGGAGCGGATGGCGGAGGGCGGCCACCGGGCGAACGCCGTGGAGCGGGCGAGCGTGGACATCGTCGAGGCCGCCGTCCTCGCCGGCCATGTCGGCGAGACGTTCGACGCCTGCGTCATCGACCTGGAGAACCACCACGGCACCGTCCACCTGGAGTCCCCCGCGGTCGTGGGCCGCATCGACGGCGACCACCTCCCCCTCGGCGAACACCTCCGCGTCCGCCTCACCCGAGCCGACCCGGCCACCCGCACGGTCCGCTTCACACCAGCCTGACCTCCCCGGCCCGCCGGATCTCGCGGACGACCGTGTCGGCGTCGTCCGCGTGGAACCGTACGACCCGCACCTCCCGGCCCCGCCCCAGCAGCCCCCGATGGACCACCGGCTCCGTCAGCTCCAGCGTGACGGAGGTCTGTCCGCCGACCGCCAGGTTCAGCTCCCCGTCCACCTCGGCGTGGGAGAACCGGGTCTCGCGGCGGACGCCGGCTATTCGGTCGTGGGGGAGCCGCAGATCGACCTGCCCGCCGTACCGGACCCGCAGCGCGTCCCCCGCCAGGAGATGCGGCCGGACCACGCAGGAGGCGTACAGCCCGAGGACCAGGACGACGGTGTAGACGTCGAGCGCGAACACCACCCGGTGCGCGACGGGGTACTCCCGCAGCAGGACGGCCATCCCGACCGTCTCGACCACGCACACGAACACGAGCGCCGCGGTCGTCGCCCCCTGCCCGCGCGTGTACGCCAGCCGCTGCCCCTCCCCGGTGCGCCTCCGCCGCGCCCACCGCGCGAGGTCGGCCCACATCCGCGCCTGATGCAGGGCCAGCGCCCGCACGACCCTCATGTCCGCACCCCCAGAATCTCCAGCGCCCGCCGGATCGCCGCCGCCTGACCGGGCGGGAAGTCGGCATAGAAGGCACGCAGGAACGAATTCCCGGGCTCCAGCCGCTTGGACCCCGGCCCCTCAAGCCCGGGCCCCTCAAGCCCCGGCCCCTCGGGCTCCGCCCCTTCCGGCAGCAGCCCCGCCGGCACGCACGCGGCGAGCCGGTGCGCGGCCTCCTCCACGCGCGGGTCGTCCGGCGCCACCTCGGCCAGCGCGTCGAGCAGGGCGTACGCCTCGTTCGCCCGCGCGATCGTCTCCGGGGACCCCGCGACCTCCCCGACCGCCGCGAGCAGCCGCTCCCGGGTCTCCGGGGGCGCCGCCGTCTCGATCAGGGCCAGCACCTCGCGGTCCTTCGCGGCCATCGGCGAGTCGGAGAGCCCGGCGGAGGCCCGCGCGAACAGCTCCGCCAGCTCCGGCGAGACGGGCCCCTCGGCCGACAGTTCGCCCGCCTCCAGGAGGGCCCGCAGCCGTGCCCGTCTCTCCCGGATCGCCGTCTCCTGCCGGGCCAGGTCCTCGTCCAGCTCTTCGAGGACCTCGGCGAGGTCTTTCCCGGCGTCGTCCGCCAGGACGTCCCGCACCTCCGCCAGGCCCACGCCCAGCTCGGTCAGCCGGCGGATCCTCGCGAGGGCGACCGCGTGCCGCAGGGTGTAGTCGCGGTATCCGTTGGAGAGGCGGTCCGGCTCCGCGAGGAGGCCCAGGTGGTGGTAGTGGCGTACGGCGCGGGTGGTGACGCCGACGGTGTCCGCGAGTTCTCCGATCCTCATGCCCATCAGTACAGACGTTGACGTCGCGGCAAGGTCAAGGGCGGTCATCGCGGGCTCCTTCCGGGACGCCGTCCGGTGTCCCGAACCAGCGCTCCAGTGCCGCCTCCAGCGGTTCCCCGCCCGTGTCGGCGCCGTCGTCCGTGTCCGCGGCCCACGCCGTGAACCCGTCCGGCCGGACCAGCAGCGCCGCGAGGCCGGGGCGGTCTGGGCAGGTGGCGGTGACGACGGTGACCCGGTCGCCGTAGCCCTCCGCGCGGGCGCGCAGTTTCGGGTCGTCGGTGAGGTCGAGGAGGAGGCCGCGCGCGGTGTGCAGCAGGTCGGCGAGGCGGGTGCCGTCGGCCAGCTCCAGGTCGGGGGCGCTCGTGCCGACCAGGGGGTGGTCGCCGGGGAGGTCGTACCGCTGCCAGATGCCGGAGATCTGTTTGACCAGGTGTGTCGTGCCGTCCGTGGTACGGGTGAGGTCGGTGAACACCTTGTGCAGGGCCCGCGCGTGGGACTCCGGGCGCATCAGGGCGATCTGCGCGCGCGTCCACTCCAGGACCCAGGCCCCGATCGGGTGCCGTTCCGCCGTGTACGAGTCGAGGAGGGCCGGCGGGGCCCAGCCGCGCACGACCGCCGCGAGCTTCCAGCCGAGGTTGACCGCGTCCCCGATGCCGAGGTTCAGGCCCTGGCCGCCGAAGGGGGAGTGGACGTGCGCCGCGTCGCCCGCGAGGAGGACGCGGCCCTTGCGGTAGTCGCTCGCCTGGCGGCAGTTGTCGGTGAACCGGGTCACCGTACGCACCTTCTCCACGGTCACCTCGACCCCCGTCACCCGGCGCACACTGGCCTGGAGTTCTCCGGCCGTGACCGGCGCCGCGCGGTCGGCCGGCGGGCCGTCGAACTCGACCGTGAGGATCCGGCCGGGCACCGGGCCGTGCGCGTACGTGCCCGTCGCGGTCGTGTTCCAGCCGGTGCCCAGCGCCTCCGCGCCCGTCATGTCGGCGACCGCCTGATACCCGGTGATCTCCGGGGGAGTGCCGGGGAAGTCGAAGCCGGCGAGTTTGCGGACGGTGCTGCGCCCGCCGTCGCAGCCGACGAGCCAGCCGGCGCGGACGGTACGGGACTCACCGGGGGCGGGGGCACGGGTGGTGCCGCCCGTGCCGGCACCGGCGTCCGTGTGGGTCTCGGTCAGCCGTACCGACACCCCCGCGCCGTCGTCCTCGAACCCCGTCAGCTCCACCCCTCTGCGTACCTCGGCCCCCAACTCCCGTGCCCGTGCGGCCAGGACCCGCTCCAGTGCGGCCTGCGGGATCAGGCCGATCTCCTGCGCGCGGCCCGTGTCCGCCCAGGCGGGGTCGTCCGGATCGAGGAAGGCGGCGTCGAGGGGGATGCCCGCGAAGTGCCCGGCGAAGCGGGGCGGCGGGACGACGTCCTCGCCCTGCTTCTCGCGGAAGCTCCGGAAGCCGGCCATCGCGCGCTCCTGTATCTCCGCGAGCGGGGGATGGAAGCCGCGCCGGTAGAGGGCCACGGCGGAGGGGGAGTTGACCGACATCGCCTTGATCGTCTCGTCCACCTCCTCCAAGCGCTCCACCACCAGCACCTCCGCACCCCCGAGCCGCAGCTCGCAGGCCAGCAGCAGACCGGTCGGACCGGCCCCGGCGATCACCACGTCGAAATCCGTCATGCAAATACTGTAGCGGCTAAAAGTTTGTTTCCGCTATAGTTTTTCGCATGGAATCCACGAATCCCGCCGAGGACGGGCGGACGAAGCTGGAGCGGACGGTCGAACTGTCCCTGCGTGAGCGGAAGAAGCGAGCCACGAAGCAGCGGATCTCCGACGTGGCGACGGGCCTGTTCGTGGCCCGCGGCTTCGACGAGGTCACGGTCGCCGAGGTGGCCCGCGCCGCCGACGTCTCGGCGATGACGGTCTTCAACTACTTCCCGCGCAAGGAGGACCTCTTCCTCGACCGCATCCCCGAAGCGGTGGAGACCTTCACCGAGGCCGTCCGCCACCGCCCCCCGGACCAGACACCCCTGACGGCCTTGCACGACCTGGCCGTGACCCTCCTGGAGACCCACCACCCCCTCTCCGCCGTGGGTGACGGCTTCTCCTCCTTCTGGAGGGTCGTCGTCGACTCCCCGGCCCTGCGCGCCCGCGCGCGCGAAGGCGTCGAGGAACTGGAGACGGCCCTGGCCGCCACCCTCGCCGAGACCGCCCCCGAATACCCCGACCCCCACCTCGCCGCGGCCCTCACGATCGCCGCCTACCGCACGGTGTATCTCGCCTCCGCGCGGCGCCTCATGGCCGGCGAACCCGCGTCCGCCGTGACCGACGGCCACCGCGCACACCTGACCCGCGCCTTCACCGCACTGGAGGCCGCCTTGAACGCCTGACGCGCCTGCCGGAATACAGAAACGCGGCACGGGAGTTTGCCGGAGCGGAACACAGTGAACGGGGGAGCGATCAGATGGGTGAGCAAGCGCTGTGGACGAGAGCGCGGCTCGGCAGCGGCGGGGCGCCGGTCGACCTGCTGACCGCGCGGTTCGAGAAACACGTCTACGCGCCGCACGCGCACGCCGAGTTCACCGTCGGGGTGTGCGTCGGCGGCTCGGAGGTGATCGCCTACCGGGGCGGGCACGTCCGCACCGGACCCGGGACGATCGTCGTACTGGCCCCCGGGGAGACGCACACCGGGGGGCCGGGAAACGCCACCGACGGCTACGCCTACCGCGCCGTGTACGCCGAACCGGGCCTCCTCGGGGAGGGCACCCTCGGCGGCGTACCGCACTTCCGCGAGCCGCTGATCCACGACCGGGAACTGGCCGAGACCCTGCGCCGCACGCACGTCGCGCTCAGCGCGCACCCGGACCCGCTGGAGGCGGAGTCCACCGTCCCCTGGCTGCTCACGACCCTGGCCCGCCGCCACTCCACCGCCCGCCCGACGGACGACCGCCTCCCCGGAGCCGCGGCGATCGCCCGCGCGGTACGCGACCGCCTCGCCGACGAACTCCTCGAACCACCGGCCCTGTCCACGCTCGCCGCCGACCTGGGGCTGTCCCGGTATCAGTTGCTACGGGCATTCCGTACGACGATGGGACTGCCGCCCTACGCCTGGCTCGCCCAGCACCGCGTCCACCGCGCGCGGGGCCTGCTGGACGCCGGGGTGCGCCCGGTCGAGGCCGCCGCCCTCGTCGGCTTCGCGGACCAGGCGCACCTCACGCGCTGGTTCCGGCGCGTCCTCGGCGTCACCCCGGCGGCGTACCGCAACAGCGTTCAAGACGCCGGCCGGGGAAAGGGGTGAGACTCGACCCATGACTGCACGCGGCTGGTTCCTGTTCTCCCTGGTGGGAGTGGTCTGGGGCATTCCCTATCTGATGATCAAGGTGGCGGTGGAGGACCTCTCCCCGACCATGGTGGTGTTCACGCGCTGCGCCGTCGGCGCGGCCCTGCTGCTCCCCTTCGCGATCCGCCAGGGTGGTCTCCCGCGCGCGGTGCGCGCCCACTGGCTGCCGATGCTGGGGTTCGCGATCATCGAGATCGTCGGCCCCTGGATCGCCCTCACCGACGCCGAGCGCCATCTCTCCAGCTCGACGGCGGGCCTGCTGATCGCGGGCGTCCCGATCGCCGGCGTCGTCCTCGCCCGCTTCTTCGGGGACACGGAACGGCTCGGCGCCCGGCGCGTCGCGGGCCTCGCGCTGGGCCTGGTCGGCGTCAGCGTCCTCGCCGTCCCGCATCTGACCGGCGGGGACGCGCGCTCGCTCGCGGAGGTGCTGGCGGCGGTCCTCGGCTACGCGACGGCGCCCCTGATCGCCGCCCGGCACCTCAAGGACGTCCCCTCCCTCCACCTCACCGCCGCCTGCCTCGCCTTCGCCGCCCTCTTCTACGCGCCCTTCGCCGCGGCGACCTGGCCCTCCGAACTGCCCTCGGCGACCGTCCTCGTCTGCCTCGCGGGGCTCGGCGTGATCTGCACGGCGATCGCGTTCGTCGCGTTCCTGGAGCTGATCAAGGAGATCGGGCCCACGCGGTCCGTGGTCATCGCGTACGTCAACCCCGCGGTCGCGGTGGCGGCGGGCGCGCTGTTCCTCGGCGAGAGCCTGACCGTGGGTATCGGGGTCGCGTTCACGCTGATCCTCGCGGGGTCGGTACTGGCGACGGCGTCCAGCGCGAAGGGGTCCTCCGACGCGGCGGACTCCCCGAACACGTCCGCCCCCTCCGCTGCTCCCGTCCCCTCGGGATCGGAGTAGGACGGCCCGGCCGGTACCATGGTCGACACGGCAGACGAGCCGGGCGGACGGCCGCGTGGACTCCCTCAGGGGAGCCCCCGAGGAACGTCCGGGCTCCACAGGGCAGGGTGATGGCTAACGGCCACCCGGGGTGACCCGCGGGACAGTGCCACAGAAAACAGACCGCCCGGCGCCTCGGCGTCGGGTAAGGGTGAAACGGTGGTGTAAGAGACCACCAGTGCCCAGGGTGACCTGGGCAGCTAGGTAAACCCCACCCGGAGCAAGGTCAAAAGGAGCGCCGTGAAACGCGCTCTGCGCGGACGTTCGAGGGCTGCCCGCCCGAGTCCGCGGGTAGACCGCACGAGGCCGACGGCAACGTCGGCCCTAGATGGATGGCCGTCGCCCCGAGGCCCGCGAGGACCCCGGGGAAACAGAACCCGGCGTACGGCCCGGCTCGTCTGCCCTTAAGGCTCTGGCCTGGGATTATGTCCCGGTCGGGGCCTTTTGGCTTGGAGGGCGTTCCGGCTCAACCGCCCACCGCCCACCGCCCACCCGCGACCACGCACAACAGCAGCGCCGGAAGTACCCACCACCACGGCACGGATCTCCGTACCGAAGGGATCAGCCAGAGTGCCGTCGCCGTTCCGGCCGTCGCGATGGTGAGGGCGCATGACAGGACGATTCCGGCGTACGCGTCGTCGTCCCAGGTGCCGGAGGGGGTGATGGTCAGTGCCGTCCAGCAGAAGTAGGCGGCGATGAGGGTGAGCAGGGTGAGGGGGACGGCGAGGACCAGACGGAGGCAGCCGCGGTCGTCGTCCGGGTGAGAAGGGGCGGTCATCAGCGCAGTGCGTTCCTTGCGTCGTTCAGATTGTCGGTGAACAGACGGCCGTATGCCCGGGCGTCGTCGGTCTGCCAGTACGGCCCGCCGTTGTATCGCGCGGCGAGTTCCTGGTACTGGGCGGGTGTCATCTCCTCGGCCGGCACATCGGCGAACTCGCTCTCCGCCTTGAGCTGGGCCAGGTACTCCGAAGCGATGAAGATGTTCTGCCCGGGGTCCTGGAGGGCCGTCTCCACCGCGGTGCGCTGCTGGTCGGTGAGGTGGTCGGGGTCGTACCCGAGGACCTCGGCGCCACGTCTGACCTGGATGGCGATGGGACCCATGGACGTGTTGTCGGGATCGCCGCCGAGTCGCCACGGCAGGCTCTCGGGAGCGATCGGGCTCAGGGGAGAGTCCGCCTGTTCGCGGATGGTGTCGGTGATGTCGTCCAGGATGCCGGGCTGTCCGCCGATCTCCAGCCACGCGATACCGGCGACCATGTCCGGCGGCAGCCCCGCATTCCGTGCCGCGGCCTTGATGATCTCCTTGTTCGCCGTGATCCAGTCGGCATGCTCCTGCGCTGTGGACGGCGGAATCCAGTAACTGTCCGTCGCACCGGGGAGGTTGGCGACCCGCATGCGGATGTCCCGCAGGGTCGGGGAGACGATGTCGTCGCCGGCGATGGGGGAGTAGTCCTGTTTGGGGCCGCTGCCGGGCAGCCTCGTCAACGGGTTCGTGCTCGCCTCGGCCGCCTCGCGCCGCAGTTCCGCGATCGCGGAGACGAGGTCGGTACGTTGGACGAAACCCAACCGGAAGTCCGGCAGCAGGTCGTATGCCTGTCTGAGCTGGTGCACGCAGATCTCCCGCGCCTCCTGCTCCGTGGTCTTCGCCAGGTGGAAGTCCCCGCCGGCGGCGTCGTGCAGCCGGTTCGCGTCCTCGCGGATGTCGTCGACGTCCATGGTCAGCTCGGCGAAGAAGTCCAGGACACCGGTGGTGGCCCGCATGTCCTCCCACTGGCGCATCGGCTCCGCCTCCTGGGCGTCACGGGTGATCGCCGTGCCCTTGGTGTGGATCAGATCCGCGAGAGACCGCTCGTTCGCCTTGCCGTTGGAGTAGTGGGCCTTGGCGACCTCCAGCGCGAACGCGTAGCCGCGCAGAGCGTCGGCGGCCTTGGCGTAGCCTTCCGCGAGCCGCGCGATCAGCTCGCGTCCCTCGGCGAGCCGGGCTTCGTAGTGCTGACTGCCCTCGCTCTTCCACCGCGTGTGCTTCTCCGCGCGCTCGGCGGAAGGATCCACCGCCACGAGCATGTCGTGCACCCGCTTGAATTCGTCCGCGTTCCGTTCGACGAGGGGCGGGTTGCAGTCCTCCAGGAACTCGACGTCCTCGCGGTGACTGATGCCGTTGCTCATCGCGCCTCCGGGGAGACGTACTGACCGTACTCCAGGACGCCGTCGAGGAAATGGCGAGCCGTGTCGTCGTCGACCTTCACGAAGTCGCCGCCGGCTGCCCTGAGACGAGTGGACAGCGCGGCGAACAGGGCGACCGCGTCCTGATACTGGTCATCGGCGAACCCCGCGAACCGGGCCACCTGCGTGGCCACTTCCTCGGGTGTCCGGGGGTGGCGTGCCATGGTGGTCAGTTCGGCATCGGGCCGGCCCTCGTGGAGAAAGCCCGCGATCTCGATCAGCAGATTCGAATTGCCGTTGATGGACTCGGCCTTGGCGACCAGAGAGCCGGCGGCCGGGGCGGCACCCCCGCCTCCTCCGTCCGCGGGCAACTGGTCGATCCGCATGCCGGACCGCTGCCGCGCCAGGGCGTCGGCCTTCAACTGGGCCCACTCCTCTTCGAAAGACAACGCGTTCCCCCTCCAGGTCGCCGTCTCGAACAGCCGGTCGGTCATGTTACTGGGAGGCTGGGGAGCGGAACTTCGCTGTTTCACCCGGTAGTTCATCTGCCCCCCCCGAAACACCCACGGCGGGCCCAGCACACGCCGGGCC
>DATCQX010000824.1:0-3328 GCA_036569285.1 Streptomyces sp. | reverse complement strand
CGGTCGTCCTGTTCCTCGTCTGGCTCGCCCGGGTTCGGCGCAACGCGCAGGCACTGTCCCCCGACGCCCCCCTCCCCGACCGGTTCTGGACGATCGTCGCCTGGTTCATACCTGTCCTCAACCTCGTCTTCCCCCGCGGGTTCCTCCTCGCCATCGGCCGCGCGAGTTCCCCGTCCTGGGGGCGGGGGACGCTCCTCGTGAACCTGTGGTGGGCGGCCTGGGTCGGGCACGTGGTCGTGCTGGGCATCAGTGGCTGGGTGGGGCCGGAGCCGGTGGGGTTCGTCGTGGCGTCGTCGGGGCTGATGATTATGGCGGCTGGGTTGTTGGGGGTGGTTATTCAGCGGGTGACGGCTTTGCAGGGGGCGGCGCTTGGGGCTGTGGCTGTGGCTGAGACGGCCTGAGGGGTTTCGCGAGTGCCGTCACTCGTGCTCGATGGCCTCGAAGATGTCGGCGTCGGTCTCCTTCTGCCAGTCCGGCAGAGCCGACCAGTCGGCGACATACCCGGGCTTCGGGTCCTCGAAGTGCCGGTACATCTGGGCCGTCCAGCAGACGGCGACGAACCGGCCCTTCTGCTCCCTCGACAGGCGGGACGCGTGTCCGGCGCTCACGTTGAGGAACTGGCGGACCTGGCCGTACACGGCTTCAGCGGCCTCGCGCTCCCAGCCGGGCATGTCCTCCCACGGAGTCACGTAGCTGGGCTTGGGCTCGCCGGGGAAGTGCTTCCTGACCCCCGCGATCCATGCTTCCCGGAAGATCCGCGAGCCCTTGTTCTCGGACATCTCTTGTCACGCCGCCTTCTGCCGGGCCAACTCCTGCGCCCGTGTGTTTAGTTCACGCGCTCGTGCGTTGCCGAACCGCCAAGCGGAGATGCTCTCCGGCATCGCGCGTCTGGGGTTTCCTGCTGACGCCCTCAAGTCCCCTGCGAATACGACCAGTTGTCTAGGAGTTCTCGCACCTGGGGTGCCTTCGCGTGAGGAGCAAAGCTCCCCAGCATGTTGTCCAGCAGGGTGTTCAGCCGAGGTGACGCGGTGCTGTGGGACAGCACAAGCGCCTTGTTCGCCGAGGAAACGCCTCGGTCGAGGTCTCCAGCGCCTGCATACGAACTCGCCAACCAGCTCTGGTAGAGGGCGACTTCGCGGGCGTGTGACTCGTCGTACGGCGTCGTCAGGCTCTCCAGGACCGACACAGCCTTGCGGGGCTTCTTCACCTCTGCCCAGCACCGGCCGGCCATGATCGACGATTCGTCGCGGTTGATCCAGTACACCGTGTCGGGTTCCTTGACCGCCTTCTGATTGCGACGGTCATGCGCGTCGGACGAGATCCCAAGGGCACGCTGAACCCCTGCGGAGTCTTCAGTTCGGGCGCAGGCCCAGGCGAGCCGGTCCGCCAGCACGACTTCCACCGCCGGGAGTACGTCACGAGGGGCATTCGCCAGGGATGCTCGGGCCATCGCCACGCTCTCGCGAGGTTGGTCCGAGGAGGCCGTGATGTAGGACAGCTCCGACAAAGCAGTCGACGCGAGGGTGCGGTTCCCGGCCTGGTTCGCCGCGGCAGCGGCGGCCTGTGCAAGCTTTCGGGCCTGTTCCGGGCGCCCACTGTCGAAGGCGATCCACGAAGCGAACTGGTAGAACTCGCCCAGGAGGCTGAGCAGTCTGCGCGCGGTCGCCTCGTTGTAGCTCGCCGTGTTGGCGAGATGAGCGAGATCGCGAACCTCCGCGCCGACCAGCGGATAGATGGCGGCGCTGCCGTTGTAGTCATCCAGACGCCGCAGATCGGCAAGGCGCTCCGCGAAACGGTCGATGTCCGACTGCCCGAGCTGACGTCCGCTCGCTGACGCGATCGGTGTGGCGATAGACAGTCCCAGGACGGTGCTGGCGCCAACAAAAAACCGACGGTCCACAGGATCAACCCCTTCCGCAGGAGGTGTACCCGCTGAACGCGGGGTCTGATCACGGTAACCAGACAAATCGATTTCCAGCACCTGTTCCAGGTAGGGCCGCCAATCCGTGGGCTCCGGCCCGTCCGGCTTCTCCCATCGCGCCACCTGGCTCCGATGGAGTGCTTGTGGATGCCATCCCCGAGCGACGCTCAGTTTCCGCGCGAGTTGCGCAAGGCTCAGCCCGAGTTCCCTGCGGCGATCCCGAATCGCGCTCCAGCAACCAGCCATCGCTCCGCCCGTGCCTACAACGTGTATCCAGTGTGTCTACACCTTGTCACCTTCCCGATCCTCTCGTGGGCCCTTTCACTGGAGATCACGGCTATCAGGTTCCCCGCCGCCGGAGGGCGGATCACAAAGGGCTGGCAGTAAGGCCCTTGGGGACTCCCCGAACACGACTTCGCTCCCAACCCCACGGAGGACAGCGTGACGACTCTTGCCTTCCGGGGCATGAACGCCCCCGCGATACGGCGCGAAGCGTTACGCGTCCTCGGCGCGGACGGCGCCGGGTCACCTCCGCGGGGAATGCCGCGGGCAGGGAGCTTGGGGAGAGCCGTGTCGGTTGCCCCGGTCGCGTACTCAACCTATGCGCCTCGGGGGTACACCGGCGGCGACTGCAAGTCCTTGATCGGCTCCGGGGTGCGGATTGTGCGGCTTGCCGACGACCACGTCTCGGACGGGCGGGCTAGCGCCGACTATCGGCACCTCACCTGCTTCTACCCGAAGGGGAGGCCGAGCAAGGTGCGCGGCAAGGTGATGCCGTGACGTGGCCCAACGTCCGGACCGGTGAGGTCGAACTTCCCACGTCGGCGTTCGTCCCCTGCCCGTACAAGAACTGTCCCGAGTGCGTGAAGGCGGCCGGGTGATGGTCACCGCTGAGCACATCGGGCGGGAAGTCACGGACGGCGAGCGGACGGGGGTTCTTCAGTCCCTGTGGCTGGGTCACGCGTGGGTGCGGCCGGAGGGCGGTGGGGTCGAGTGGACTGCGTCGCCGTCCGAGTTGGAGCCCGCGTGAGTGCGTTTCGGCAGATCACCGTTGCCGTCAGTGTCGCGGCGTGGGTCGCCGCCATCGTCGTCCTGATCTCCCGTGGCGCGTCCGGGGGTTGGCCGTGAACTGATTCCGGCGCCCCGATAAACGACCCCGCCCGCTGGGTCCGTTCCCCCGCCGACCGGCGGGCGGGGTCTTCGTTCAACTCGTTCAACAGGAAAGGACACCCCGTGGCGATGAGAGCGCGGGCGTGCAACGCCATGTCCATCCTGCCCCTGCTGGATCTCGTCAATGCTGCGGAAGCCCACGGCGAAAGCATCCCCGCCAAGGAGCATGCCCGGTACGCCGGTCCCGTCCGCTGCGAACTCGCCCTGGAACACGAGGGCGCGCACTGCGTGAAGGAG
>DATCQX010000823.1:0-11335 GCA_036569285.1 Streptomyces sp. | reverse complement strand
GCCAGCCCCAGCCCCGTCCCGCCCATCGTCAACGCCTTGGCGAACAACTCACCCATTCCGTCGGCCCCGTTGAGGAGGACCATGTTGTCGACGTTGCCGAAGGCGGAGGCGCCGGCCTGGACGATCTCGGGCCATTTCTCGGCGAGTTGCTGGGCGACGACAGCTTCTTGGTTGTCGGCGAGGGCGGTGGCGCGAGCCTTGATCGCTTCGGCCTCGGCGAGGCCCTGGGCGCGGGTCGCTTCCGCTGTGGCGAGGCCCTTGGCCTGGGCGGCGGCGGCCTCGGCCTCGCCGGTGGCGCGGGTCGCGGCGGCCGAGGCGGCGCCCCGGGTTTTGGTCGCCTCGGCCTCAGCGCCTGCGGCTTGTTTGACGCGGCTCGCCTCGGCGGCGGCTGCCAACTCTGTTTCCTTCGCCTTGGCTTGGGCCGCCGAGATACGCGCGTCGCGTTCCGCCTCGGCGAGCGTCCGCTTCTCGTACGCCTTCGCGTCGGCCGGTTTACGGACGTCCGCCTGGAGTTGCTGCTCGCGGCGGTGCGCCTCCAACTCCGCGACGCGGGTCTCCTGGACGACGACCTCCTGCCGGGCGGCGGCCTCGGCGAGCGGCCCCGCCTGCCGGGCCTTCGCCGCAGCGTGATCGCGTTCGGCCTGGTACCCGGCCTGGAGGATCTCACTGTCGCGCGTCGCCTCCGACATGCGCGCGGCGGCCTGCTGCTCCGCCTCGGTGGCGAGCCGGTTGGCCTCGGCCTGCGCGATGCGCGCGTCCCGCTGGACGGCCGCCGCGTGCGGCATCGCGAGGTTCTGGATGTACCCGGTGGGGTCCTCGATCTCGTGGATCTGGAGCGAGTCGACGATCAGCCCGAGCTTCTCCATCTCCGACCCGCACGCCGCCCGCGTCTGCCCGGTCAGCTTCTCCCGGTCCCGGATCATGTCCTCGACCGTCAACCCGCCCACGATGGACCGCAGATGACCCGCGAACACGTTGTGCACCCGCTCGGACATCAGCCGCTGCTGGTCCAGGAACCGGCGGGCCGCGTTGGCGATCGACACGAAGTCGTCACCCACCTTGAAGATGACGACTCCCCGCACCTTCAGCGGAATCCCCTGGTGTGTCACGCAATCCACGTGCAGTTCGGTCTCGTTGAGGTCCAGCGACAGCTTCCGCACCGCCTGCACCCCCGGCAGCACCAGCGTGCCGCGCCCCGTGACGATCCGGAACCCCATCCCCGCTTCGAGCCCCTCGGTCCGATGGTTCGAACCCGAGATGATCAACGCCTCGTTGGGTTCCGCGACCCGCCACATCATCTTGAACACACCGATCAGCGCGAGAACGGCGACAACCGCCACCCCCGCCACGACGCCGACGACCATCGGCATACGCCCCCTTTACTTGGTGCCCTTTCGGCACCGAACGAAGGGAGTGTGCGCCCGCGCGCGCCCCAGGAGAAGACACCGCCCGATCCTTGTCACAACCTTGACGCACAAGGCCCTCACCTGGGGCTTCACCCGCTCAACTGTCGTACGCGGCCGTGACGTAGACCGTCCTCGGCGGCAGGTGCTCCACCACCATCACCAGCATCCCCGGCTCGAACCGGTCCCCGCTGTTCGCCGCATACGCGAGGAAGTGCTCCGCCCCGCCGCGCACCCGGACGATGACCTCCCCGACGAGTCCGGGACCGATGGCCCCTGTGACCCGCCCCATCAGCCCGATCATCGATGCGTCGTCCATGGGCACAGGGTAGGGCCCCGGGACAGGGCGGTGGCACAGACGACGCACAGGTCAGGCTGTCCGCTGTCGGAAGCATTGACGTGTCCAATTCACACCCTTACCTTCTGATCGACTTCACGAACCTTGTTCGACAGGCCGAACCCCCCAACGGGCGTTGGACGAACGCCCGATACGCCGGCCGGACACCTGAAGCACCGAGAGAGAGCCGTCATGACTCCGCACCCCCACACCCCGTCCCGCCGCAGCCTGCTGCGCGCACTCGCCGTCCTCCCCGTCGGCGCCCTGCTCCTCAAAGGGACAGGCACCGCCCTCGCCGCCGCGCCCGCCTCCGGCTCGGCCACGAGATACACGATCGTCCCCTTCCTGAACAGCGACGACGGCACCGTCAACGTCTACACCTCGGACGACGGCACCGACTTCCGGCTCGCCAAGTCCTCCGCGTACACGCCGCCGAGCAACCGGATCCGCGACGCGAGCGTCTTCAAGCACACGGACGGCAACTACTACCTCACGTAATAACCCGTGAGTTCCGTTGCACCCTGTCTTCCCTGGTCAGAGCAATGAACTGCCCTGCTGGTACTCACGGGGTCGAATCGGGGTCGAATCGAGTGCACCGGCCGTTCCACGGGCCGACACCCCCTCGCGCTGCGACGGGTAGCCTCGAACTGGCAGTAAGTTTTGCACAACAGGGTCGGGTCGGGTCAAGGCCCTCACGGCCGGGCCGATCGTCCCCACAGGACCCTCACGCCGAGGCGAACAGGGAGCCAAAGGTGTTCACCGTCACGCCCTGGACCGCGAGCGGGGGGTGGGCGTACGTGTCCCAGGTCTCTGAGAACTCTGCGTGGCGAGACAGTGCCTGGACCGTCTTCGGATCGAACTCGCCCGAGGCGGTCAGGCGCGTGGTGTAGAAGTGCTTCAGATCATGGAACCGCGTGTTGTCGGGGAGGCCAGCCAGCTTCAGTGCTGCCTTCCACTTGGTCAGGAAGGTGGTCCGATTGATCGGCAAACCGCGCTTGTTGGTCACGATCAGCCCTTGATCCGGGGGAGGCACGAACCCCCTCAAGCGCCTTTGGCGTTCTGTCTCCCTGCAGACAGGGGCCAGTTGAGGAAATGTCTCGATGTGCTCCTTCAGGCGTGAGATGAGGAAGTGGTCCACCGGGAGGGTTGCGTAGCTGGCCCTGGTCTTGAGCTTGACGGCGCGTCCATATTGCCGCTGCTCCCGTACGTGGATGAGATCCCGGTCCCAGTCCACGGAGTTCTTGGTGAGTCCGAAAGCCTCACCGTTGCGGAGGCCGGCGCACGCGCCGATCCACACCAGGACCTCCAGACGAGGCTCCACCATTCTCATGGCTGCAGCAAGGTCTGCCACCTGCTGAGGCGACAAGGGGACCACAACTCGTGGGTCTACGTCGGGGAGTTCGATGCGCGCACAGATGTTGGCAGGTAGCGGCACGTCCGAATCGATCATGTAGTTCATGAGGATGCGCCAGGTCCTGTATACGGCCTCCACGCTGGACGCCGTTTTTAGACCAGGCTGGTCCAACAGGAAGTCGATGAAAGCCATCGTGTCCCGGCGGGTGAGCGTTTGCGAGAGTTTGGTGGCCGCAAACGGCTTGATGTGGCACTTCAGGTGACTCTCATAGTTCTTGGTCGTATTGAGGTTCTTCCCCTTCTTCTTCCGGCGTGCGATTAATTCGTCCGCATAGAACGCGACGGTTTTCTTCCCTGGCTCGCGATCCACCCACGAGTTCTCGCGCAGCTTCTTCCGTACCTCGTCCAGGTGATCCCGTGCTTTCTCCCAGGTGTCGAACATCGGCCGACGAGGCTTTCCGTTCGGGTCCGTGTAGCGGGCCTGCCATTGCTTGCCCCGGCCGTGGTCGGCGGAGGGATACAGAGGGTTCTTCTTTGTGCCGCACCGGCACGGTGCATCGCCCGGTTTCCTGTACTTTTTGTGCCATCGATCAAATGGCGCATCGAACTCGGCCATTTTCCCCTTCTTCAGGAAAGATGTAGATCCTCCAGATTTTCCGGCCTACGGGTCCAGGGGTGTAGGGGAGCGGGCGAGCTCGCCGTTCCTGATGCGCTCGAAGAGGTCATTTACCTCGCGCTCGCTGTAGCGCACCCGACTTCCATTCCTGTTGCCTTCCCTGTTGTCCCCTGGGCCGGGCCGGTAATACGGGCCAAGAGGAACAGCGTGTAGCAGACCGCGATTTGTCCACCGGCGCCGTGTTGAAGGTGAAATACCAAGTCGGTGTTCCACCTCGCGAGGGAGCATATATCGGTCAGGCGAAGAGGTAGGAGGGGGCGAAGAATTATTTTCTGGCCCCTTCATGGAATCGTCACGGCCGTTATTTCGGGCGGATGAATGAGCGTTCGGCAGGGGTGCGGCGAACCGCCGACCGGCGGAACGGGGGTGCCTGGGTCCGGCCGGCACTCCTCGGGGGCGGACTGTGGGGTGGAGGGGGTGCTCATGCGGCCATCATCTCCCTTTCGTCAACAAGTGTTTATGACGGGAGGTGACGGTAGGTCGGTGAGCCTTGATTTGGAAGAGGTGTGCGTCGAGATAGGTACCTATTGTGGGCTAATGTCGTAAACGCCTGTTGATAAAATGGGTTGGCTGTGAGCGCGGGGCTGTGGTTCGGTTGCATCGGACGGGAAGCTCGCAGGCTCACGGCAGACGTGTCCGGCGCCCTAGGGTGGAGCCCCCGATCGGCGGTGCCGTTCCTGTGCCCGGTGTGCGGGGGCGGCGTTGAAGGAGGCGGGCGCATTAGTTGAGAGACATCCGTCCGTAATCCGGCACTGTGCGGACACGGCGGCAGACTAGAGTCGTGCCGTGACCAGAGCGAAAAAGGATGGAAGTCGATGATTCCTGTGCATGTCGCGAGATCTGTATTGGAAGCTGTTCGGGGTGACGGGCGTCTCTATGCGGCGACTTCGCTCATGCTTCTTGCTGGCCACAGAAAGAAGGAAGTGGGGGAGCTTAGGGTCGGGGACTGGATGCCGGGCGACGAACCGAAGATAAAGATAAGCGGACGGTTTCAAGTTCGGACAATTATCGTGGCGAGAACGGCTGCCGACGCCGTCAATGCTCAACTTGAGGAATCGGGGCGAGACGCTGACGATCCACTGCTTCCGGGGTTTCAGGAGAGCAGTCATCCTCACCGGCTCGCGTGGGAATTTAAAAGAGTGATGAGAAGAGAAGGTCTCGGAGTTACCCCGTCCAATCTACGCAAGGCTGCCATGACGGTGGCAGTGAACAATCGAGTACCTATCCCTCATATTGTGGAATACTTCGGACTGTCGGCAAAAGTGGTCTACAAAGAGCTGGTTCCGGTACCTTCAGGGTTCGACCGGGAAATCGCCGACCTCCTGGAAAGAACATTTGTCACCTGAAGGTGCCGCCGTTCGGAGTCCTTGATGGCCGAGAGGCTCCGTATCCCAGCAGCACGGGGCTCGGCGGCTGTTCCTTGCTGCTGGGACGGCGGCGCAGTCCCGAACCGCGTTCCCCGACAGGACGACCCGGCCAGCACCTCGGCTTGGAGTGCGTTCCAGAGCAGGGAAGAGGGAAATGCTGCGGCCAGCGGACAGGAAGAGAAGTCAGCGGCGCCACGGTGCGTGAGGCGGGGGTTGGATGTGCTGTACCGGGGCTCGTACGGTGACGCTCATGACGCGCAATCTGGAGCGGGACAGAGTGTCCGAGATCGCTGTCTTGATCAACCAGTACCGCTGGCGGCCCAGCCCTGTTGAAGTCGAGTACGGCATGGAGTTCCTCCAACTGCTCCCGCAACTGGAAGGCGAGGAAGCATACCGCCGGTTCCCCCGAGACACGAGGGCGAGACCCTGGACTAGGTCCCTGCACACGGAGAACGTCGTCGTCCTGGCCGCAGAAGTCCGGCTGCTACGCGAGGAGTTCCTTCCCCGGTGGCGTGAGCGTCTGGCCGATAGGTCACCGATGGCCGAGTTGGTGGACCTGTATGTCCAGGGTGCGCAGCCGATCGTGCGGCACGCGGAGGAGGTCCTGGCCGACTGGGAACAGGCCGTCCTGCCGGAACCGGCCCCACGGGATGTCAGCCGCCATGCCCGGTACTCCGGAGAGACGGAGCGGGACGTGGCCGCCCAGCTGAGGTACAACATTGCCGCGTCCTGGGAGAAAGAGCCGGCCCGCCGCAGTCTGTGGAAGAAGTTGGAGCCTGCCTGGACGTTCCTGGATTCGGTGCGGGTCACCATGACGGCAGCGGTGACCGGGGACGTCGAGTGCTGACGGGTGTGTCTTCCATCCCGGCGCGGCGCTCTTTCGTGATCCGGCGACCCGGCCGCGTCCTTCCTCCCGGAGCGGATTGCCGGGCCGACGCAGGGCGGTGCCGCCGGTGTGGGAATGCGTTCAGGCGGGTAAGCGATGACATCCGCGTGATACGGATGGACGATTGTCCGCGGAGAGGCTTTCGGCATGGTGAACCGTCTTGTGCCGCATTGGGAAGCGGCACGTGCGCGAGCGCTGACGTACCACGGGCTGGGTGCCCGTGAGAGGGATGTCCTCGCGCTGGTCCTTGCGCTGGTCGCTGCCGAGGACGGTATCGCGGTCGAGGACGTCTCCTTGTGGTCGGTGCGGTACCGGGTCGCTGATCCCGGGGTGTGGCAGGCACTGTCCGCCGTGCTGCCCGGTCCCTTGGACCATGTCGCCACCACGGTCGAAGGCGGGCAGGAGGAACGGATCCGGCTGTCGATCGATGAACTCGTCGACGACGAAGGGCGTTACACCGGTCGCGCGGACCTGGAGGAGGTGTTCGCGCGGGAGATCGAAGCTGTCGTCCGTGAGCGCGGCGGCTTCGGGGCGCGCGCGCCGCTGGAAGGCCGGATCTGGCGGCTGTGGGCCGCTCTGCAGGCACCCCACGGCCGGTCCTACGTGGCCTCTCGCACGTCGGAGGAACTCGACGCCCATGACGCGATGAGCCTGCCCGACCGCTACGTGGAGTCGGGTCTGACCGCGTTCGAACACGCGCTGAACTGCCTGCGTGGGTACCTGGACCGGCTCCTGCTGCCGGTCTGCGGTGCGCCGCCGTTGAACAGTCCGGTGCTGGTGACCGGCGGTCGCCACGCGGGGCGCAGCGGGCGGCTGGACGCGGTCACCTGGAGCATGGATGCGCAGCGGAGAGTGTGCTGCGAGCCGCCGGTCTCGTACACCGTCAGTTTCGGCGACCACCATGTCACGCGCGGCACGGCCGACATCGCCCCGGCCGACGTGAGGCCGCTGCCGGAATGGGACCGTGAGTTCGTCGTGGTGCACCTGGGCGAGCAGATGCCCATGGAATGGGACGCCTGTGTGCTGCTGGCGGGCCCCAAGCCGGATGTGCCCTGGCAGCAGAGCGTGATCACGGAGCTCAAGGACCGCTGGCAGCAGGTCTGCAGACGCCTGGTCGTGCTCGTTGCCCACCGCGCCGACGACAGGACCGCGTCCGTGTCCGGCGGGCAGGAGGAATGGCTGCGGGACGCCTGCGCGTGGGCCGACGAGATCATCACCACCCGTGTCCCGGTCTCAGGTTCCTGGGATCCCCGAACTCCCGGCGCTGCAGCGGGTCTTGAAGGGGCCCGGGATCGTCTGGTCCTGCACGTGGCCGCGCCCGACGAGGGCACCCTCCGGTGGGCGGCACAGCACGGTGTCCCCGTGGCAGCGACGGCTGCGGACGCCGCTGCCGCCGTGCTCACACGTCTGGGCAGCGGCCGGCGCCGTACGGGCGGACAGCGCCAGGTCCGGCTCGGCGTCACCCGCAACCCCGGCTACGAGGCATGGGCCGAAGCCCTGCGCCAGGCCGGCCGGACCCTTGACGCCGCGACGGTCGACTGGTCGCTCCCGGCTCCCGGCTGCCCCGGAGACGTCTCCTGGTGGGCGATCACCGCGCAGGTGAGGCATCCCGACGATCTCGTGACCGAGGAACGGGTGGTGGGACGAGGCGACACGGCCAGCGTCGTCGCCCTGCTGCGGCATCCGGTGTGGACCGACAGCGAGGTCGCCCTCGTACGCCATCCCCTCAGCCTCGGTGCCCCTCCTCTCAGCACCGTGCCGACGCTGTTCCCTCTGCGCCTGCCGGCTGCCTTCGGCACGCCTGGTGGCCTCGGAGTGCTCCAGGGACAGGCGCGGGTGATACCGGCCCGGGACAACGAACTCGGCCTGGACATCGACGAATCCCGGCTGCGACTGCTGGACCGCCGCCAGGAGTCGGCTCTACTCGCCGCCGTGCACCACGTCGTCCTCCTTGAGCTGACCGAGGACGAACGCGACCAGCTCACGACCCGTCACACACGTGATACCGGGACCGGGGGAGCGGTCGAGGTGCACCGCGTTGCGGACCTTCTCTCCTCCTCGTCGCGGCACAGCACGCCGGTCGACTGGGCCACCCTCGGCGTGATCATGCGGGCCGCGGCTCCCGTCCCGCCCCGCAGTCGGTGATTGGACCCGCACGCCCGGCACCGCTACAGCCGCCCGTGGCCGGAGTGGGGAGCCGGTGACGGCAGTCGGCTGCGCGCCAGCGCGGGCCGGGGTTGCTAATCCCGGGCCGGGCTGTGCGGGGGCGCGGCCGTGGAGGTCGCGGATCTGCGCGAACAGCGTGAGGACGTCGGTGCTCCAGGTGACGCGGATCAGGGCGAGCACCTGTCGGGCGACGGCGTCGTCGTCCCGGTTGCCGCGGTGGCGGGCCCAGTGGAGCAGGGTCTGCGCGTGCAGGGCCATCAGCCGGTCGTCGAGTGTGCCGCTGATTGGGGCAGGTCGGCGCAGGTTGGCGAGCGCGGACAGGGTGACCTGGGGCATCCGGCCGTCGGAGACGCAGTGCAGCGCGAACGTGGCGGCCACGAGATCGGGAGTCAGCGGTGGTGTCATGCTTGCCCGGATCCGGGGCAGCAGGGCTGTGTCCTCGCGGGCGACGGCCTCCAGATAGTCGACTGCGCGCACGAGGTCGTCGGGGGTCACTGCGTCCTCGCGATCGTGTGGCGGGCCGAGCCGAGCATCAGCAGCATCTGGTCGTGGTCCCCGGCAGGCACATCGGCCATCAGCCGGAGCCAGCCCAGGAAGGCGAGAGCGTGCGCTTCGGTCGCGGCCTCGTCCGGCGAGTCCCGGGCCCACGCCGTCAGGGCATCGCGGATCAGCAGCGACGCCTGGACACCCCGGTCGGCGCCCATGGCCGCCCCGATCTTGTCCCGTTCGGGTGCGCTCAGGCCGTCGTGGATCCCGAACGCCCTGTCCAGCAGTCCGGGGATCAGGTGGTCGGCGGCAGCTGCGACGGCGGCGGCGGGCGGCCCGTACTCGGCCAGGACCTGTCTGCTCGCTGCGATGTCCGGGGTGTTCTGCAGGAGTACCGCTTCGAGATAGTCGAAGACCGCCGTCCACTGGTCTGCGGACGGCGGGGCTGGTACCTCTTCGACCGGCACCGGCAGGTACGCGATGTCGAGGCCGCCGAAGTGCCGGCCGGCGACGTCTCCGAGCTGCCGGCGCCATGGATCAGGGTCGCCGGAGGCAGCATTCGTGGTCTCGGACCGGCGCACCGTGCGGGTGAGGATGTCCCGGGCCGCGGTGCGCAATCTTTCCCAGTCGGCTGCCGGGGCCTCACGCAGACGACGGTCATCGGCGGCGCGTACGGGCAGGGAACCGTCTGCCTGCGGCAGCGGGCGTACGGCGCGCAGCCGGTCACTGTGCAAGAGGGAGGCGGGCGCCGGCAGCGGCATGCTTGTGATCTTGTGGAGGTTGATGTCGCGAGCCGTCTCGTACAGGGCGAGCGCGAGGACCACCATCGCCATGTGCGCATCGACCGCGCTGCCTCCGGCCCCCGGATACAGCCGCTCGTAGAGGCCGCCGTCGTCGGTCACCGCCAGACACGCCAGCGCATGAGCCTGCCTCAGGCACTCGGGGTAGCGCACGGCAGTGCTGCTGGTGCTGCCACCCGCCATGGCCCGCCCCGTGCCGCTGCCGGGATCCGCCGTGGGCGCCTTCGCAAGGGACCGGTCCTCGTCGAGATACGCGAGCAGCGGCACGCGGATGCTGCCGGCCGGGTAGAGGAGTGGACCGGCCGCCGGGGACAGGTGCGCGACCTGCCGCACACCCGCGGCATCTATATGCGGATCGTTCCAGGAGTGCCCGCACGGACACTCGATGTGCGTGTCCGGGCCGTACGCGAACAGCGTGAGCCCTCTGGCCTGCCCACACCCTGGCCCCGGACACCTGAGCGGCCCGGGGACGAGCCGGCCGCCGGACAGCTTGTTCACCATGATCTCGCCAGGGACGGTGACCTGCACCGCCCCCCGTGTCTCAGCGGCGCTCTCCTCCATGCCCCAAGGGTGCCATCTCGCAGCCCCTCCCGTGGAGTTGCCGCGATCACGCTTACCAGCAGGCGCGAGCCCTGCGGCTCCCGGCCCCACGGGAAACCCACTCCGCACAAGGCCAGCAGTGTTCTGACCTTCCCCTCGTAGCGTAGAGACCGTGACTGCAGGGGAAGTTGAGGGTCATGGCGGGCAAGAGGCGGAAGTTCGACGCGGAGTTCCGTGAGGGGGCTGTGCGGATCGTGGCGGAGGCCGGCAAGCCGATCCCACAGGTCGCGAAGGACCTTGGGATCAATGAGACGACGCTGGCCACCTGGGTGTCGAGGGCACGGGTGGCCGGCAAGGCCGGTCCGACGGGTGAGAGCGAGGAACTTGCACGGTTGCGACGGGAGAATGCCCAGCTCAAGCGGGACAACAAGGAGCTGGTCATGGAGCGTGATGTCCTCAAACGCTGCATGGTCCTGTGGGTGAAGTAGCTGTTGCGGACCCGGCGGCGCTCGTCGGGGTGATCAGCGACCAGAGGACCGATTTCAAGATTCCGCATCGCACCTCCTGTCGAGCCCTGGGGGTGTCGGAGGCGTGGTTCTACAAGTGGCGGCGCAGACCGTCCGAGCCGACGAAACGCGAGGTCGGACGGGTACTGCTGGCCGAGCGGATCTCGTACTTCTTCGACCGGTCAGGCCGCACCTACGGCTCGCCGAGGATCACGCCGGACTTGTGGGAGGAGGGCTGGCAGGTGTCGCAGAACACCGTCGCCGACATCATGGCCGAGCTCGGCCTGCAGGGCCGCAAGCCACCACGCCGCCGGCGTTCGCTGACCCGTCCCGGGAAGCGGAAGACGGCACGTGACCTGGTGCTGCGCAGGTTCGACGCGATCGCGCCGAACATCTTGTGGTGGGGTGACATGACCGAGATCGACACCGGCGAGGGCAAGCTCTACCTCGCGAGCGTGCACGACGCGTTCTCCCGCCGGGCCCTGGGCTACGCGATGGGCGACCGGCACGACACGACGTTGGTCAGCGCTGCCCTGCAGATGGCGATCGCGACCAGAGGCGGCCAAGTGGACGGCGTCATTTTCCACACCGACCGCGGATCGGAGTACAACTCCGAGGCGTTCAGGCGGCTTTGTGGCAGGTGGGGCGTGGTGCAGTCGATGGGCCGTGCCAGCTCCGCCCTGGACAACGCCGCCGCGGAGTCGTTCCACTCGGTCCTCAAGGTCGAATACGTCCACCGACACCGTTTCGCCACCCGCGCCGAGGCGCGACTGAAGACCGCCACCTGGATCGCGGACTTCTACAACACCAAACGA
>DATCQX010000822.1:0-2505 GCA_036569285.1 Streptomyces sp. | reverse complement strand
ACCGTGACCATCAGGCGTGCGACGCCGTGATCACACCTGGCGGGCCGAGGAGCGGGTGACCGCCTCCCGGACGGCGGCCAACCGCAGTCGGTTCTCCTGCAGCCACTCTGAGCCGACATCGATCGGCACACGTACGGCGATCTGCGTCGACGGCGAGTCGTGCACCGTCACCTCTACGGGGTCATCCGGAACCACCTCCAACCAGGCGCTACGGCCACCCGCCGGCCACTCGGCCCCCTCCTCGTCCTGAAGGACATCCAGACACCGCTCCCACTCATCCAGGTCCTCCAGCGACACCTGCAGCCCGACCCGCCCGCTGACGAAGCCACTCTCCACAACGAATTCGGCCGCGTAGTACCGCTCTTCCCCCATCAGCAGAGGCTCACCGCATCTCACCTCTACGGAGACACTCTGAACCGAATCCGCGAACCGGAAGAGTTCGACCACCTGCGCTTCGTCGACCACAGCTGCCTCTAGAACACTTGATGGACCAGGTTGCTCTTGATCCTCTCGCAGACATCGCCCGGGACGACAGCTTCATCAGGCACATGCGGGACAACCCTTGGACCGTGTCCTATGTGGTGAGGCGCGGGCGAGGGTTCGCGGAGTTCTGTTCGACTGAAGGAGCAGCATGACCACGATCGCCGTGACCGGGCACATGGATGTGAGCGACGCCAGTATTCCCTTGGTGCGCGTCGCCTTGGACGAACTGCTCGCGCAGTATGCCGCAGACGGTCAACTCGTCGGTGTCTCCTGCATCGCGAAGGGAGCCGACACCCTCTTCGCGGAGGCCGTTCTTGCCGCCGGCGGGAGACTGATGGTCGTCGTCCCCTCGCAGGACTACCGCCGGAACAAGGTCAGGCCCGAGCACGCCGAGCAGTTCGACCGGCTGGTCGGCGCGGCGGAAGAGGTGCTGGTGCTCCCCCACGAGACGGCGAACCGGCAGGCGTACGAGGCCGCCAACGCCGTACTCGTCGAACGCGCGGAGCGCCTCGTCGCGGTCTGGGACGGCGAACCGCCCACCGGCAAGGGGGGTGGTACGGCCGACACGGTCGGGGAAGCCCGTGCGGCCGGGCTTCCCGTTGACGTCGTGTGGCCGGAGGGGGCGGCGCGGGGCTGAACTCGCTGGAGGGCGGGGGCCTTTCAGCGACGCTCGGTGACCGCCCCCCATTGCCGCTGCTCCGGCACCAGCGCCGAAGCCGGGGCCAGTCCCCGCTCGCCCACCGGCATGTCGTCGCGGACCAGCGCCTCCGGCACGAAGACGGCAGCGGTCACGCCGCCGGTCGGGGAGGGGCGCAACTCGACCTGGAGGCCTTGGCGTTCGCGGAGGCGGTTGACGACGAAGAGGCCGATCTGCTTGGCGTCGAGGAGGTCGACCTTGTCGGAGCGGATCTTGTTGTTGGCCTCGGTGAGGGCGTCCTCGTTCATGCCGAAGCCGCTGTCCTCGATCTCGATCAGGATGCCGTCCCTCAACCGGGCGGCGCGGAGCTGGACTTGGGTCGAGGGCGGGGAGAAGGAGGCGGCGTTCTCGACGAGTTCGGCGAGGAGGTGGACGACGTCGGCGACGGAACCGCCGGCGACCGAGACGCGGGGGACGGCCCAGATCTGGACGCGGTCGGTGTTCTCGATCTCGGCGACGGCGGCGCGCAGGACGTCGGTGAGGGGGATCGGTTCGCGCCAGCCGCGTCCGGGGGCGATGCCGGAGAGGATGAGGAGGCTCTCGGAGTGGCGGCGCATGCGGGTGGCGAGGTAGTCGACGCGGTACAGGTCACGCAGTTCGGCGGGGTCCGGCTGGCGGCGTTCCATCGAGGAGAGCAGGTCGAGCTGGCGGTGCAGCAGGACCTGGCTGCGGCGGGCGAGGCTGACGTACACGCCGGAGATCCCGCTGAGGAGTTCCGCCCGATCGGCGGCGGCCTTGAGCGCGGCGCGCTGAACGGCCGTCAACGCGGTGCCCACCTGGGCGAGTTCGTCCCCGGCGAGACGCCGCATGGGGGCCTCGACGTCGATGTCCACACCCTGCCCGGCGTGCAGCCGCCGCATGGCCTGCGGCAGCCTCCGCCCGGCGACCTCCAGCGCGGAATCCCGCAGATCGAGCAACTCGACGATGAGCCCGCGCCCGACGAGCACGGAAACGAGCAGCGACAGCAGCACGCCGACGAGCCCGAGGACGACGGCGATCCCCGACGCCCCCAACGTGTCCCACCCGAAGGGGTTCGACTTCGCGGTCGCCGCGACCCCGGCATCCGCCTCGGCCGCCCCCAGCCCCTTCAGCACCTGCCCGACAGCGTCGTCCCATCCGGCGAGGGAGAGGGCAGCCGTGGCCTTGGACGACCCTGTCGTACCCGTAGTACTCCCGCTCCCGGCGCTGGACGACCCCGTAGTACCCGTAGTACCCCCGGCTCCGGACGACCCCGTAGTACCCGTAATACCTCCGGCCCCGGAACCACCGCGCCCCGTAGTACCCGTAATACCCCCACCTCCACCAGCCCGCACCCGCTCCTCAAC
>DATCQX010000821.1:0-3965 GCA_036569285.1 Streptomyces sp. | reverse complement strand
AGTCGCGCGGCCGACGGGTCTCCTCCGGGTGCAACGGGTCGGGGACCCCGCTCGAAGCGGGATCCCCGATCCTTTCGACCGCGTGGCAGCGGGCGGGCAGCAGCCGGGCGAGAAGCCCCTCAGGCGCCGGTGCGGGCCGGTGCGAGGCTCTGCGCGACCGCGAGCACCCGGTCGACCTCGGCGGGGCTCGCCCACTCCGGCCAGCTCAGCCGCAGCCGGTGGGAGCCGCCGTCCACACCGTCCACGGGCGCCGCGGACACCGTGATGTCCGCCGAGACGAGACCGCACACGTCGGCGGTGCCGTCCGCCGGGCGGATGCCCAGGACGGCGCGGCCGTCCTGGAGGGCGTGCCGGTGCTCCTCCAGGTTGTGCCGCGCGATCCGTACGGCCGTGGTCTGGAAGAGCTGTTCCTTGAGCGCCGAACGGAACGCCTCGACGAAGGTGCCCAGGTCGGCGGAGGCGTGCGGCACATGGCTGAGGACGAGCGGTGTCCGGCCATGGGCCAGCTTGCGGGTGGCGTGTGTGGTCTCCTCAAGGATGTGCAGCGCGACACGTGCGCCCTTGAGGAACTCCCGTCCGGCCGGGGTCAGCCAGACGGAACGGTGGGTGCGCCACAGCAGGGAGGCCGAGACCTCCCGTTCGAGACGGACGATCTGCTGACTGAGTGCCGGCTGACTGATGTGCAGGCGCTGGGCAGCGCGGCCGAAGTGCAGTTCCTCCGCCAGGCAGACGAAGGAGCGCAGGCGGCTGAGCCCGAGATCTGCCCCCGTGTGCGCGACGGCCGGCGCTGCGGCCTGATGTCGCGCTATCTCGGCCATAACCATGTGATTCCCCCATGTATTGCTGATGTGTGCGAAGCGTCCTGTGACGGGCGCCGACTGAATCAGGAATTCCGGAACTGCCCGTCCGTGCCGAAGAATTCCCGGTCGATCCGCTGGTCCAGGTCGCTCTTGAACGCGCCGTTGGGCCCCGACGCGTACTGCGTGAAGCGTGACCTGTGGAATCGCTCGACGCTCACCAGAACGTCGGCGTCGCCCGTTTCGGTGCTGCTTGACGCGAATCGCCTGACGAATCGAAACACCTCCGCCTACTCCCCCCTGTAGTGTACGAACGTTCGTGCTTATACTGCTATTACTCGCCATTTCGCGTCAAGATGCTGGTGGTTATGTCCACTTAGGGGAGATTTTATGGTGTCAACGGCTCGGGCTGCCAGGAGCGATCCCAGCCATCCGCGACCCGCGAGTAGAACTCACCGGTAATGCATGGGGATTTCCGGTGTCCGTGGGGTCGGAGTTACGTGTGTGAAAAGAGAGGCGAGAGATTCATGAGTGATGAATGGCGTCTGAAGGTCGAGCGTTCCCGTTGTGTCGGATCGACCATCTGCGTTTCGACGGCTCCCGGTGTCTTCGCCATTGGCGCCGATGGGCAGTCGCGTGCCGAGCGGGAATCGGTGCCCGCCGAGGAAAGGGTGATGCGCGCCGCTGAACTGTGCCCGCTGGAGGCGATCTCGATCACCGACAGCGCCTCCGGGCGTGAACTCTTCCCCGGGGAGCGGTAGATGGCCGTCGGCGCGGCAGGGTCGTCGTGCATCCCTAAAACTGTGCGAACGGTCGTGCTACTATCTTGGCCCTCGCACTTGGCTCCAGGAGGCCGGACATGGACCCCATCGCTGCGACTCTGAGCGCAACCCTCAACACCACGGCCAAGGTCGCGCCGGGGCTCGCGGGCAAGGGTGCCTTCGCGCTCTTCCGGCGGCCCATCGGCCGCGCCAAGATCCGGGACGCCGACCAGCCGGTGAGCGAACTCGCCGTGCGCGGACAGCTACTGGTCGCCGGCAAGACGGTCACGACGTACCGCTGGGGCGAGGGACCCCGCCCGGTCCTCCTCGTGCACGGCTGGGGCTCGCGCGCCCTGCGCTTCGGCGCCCTCGTCGCCGAACTGCGCGAGCGCGGCCACACCGTGATCGCCTTCGACGCCCCCGGTCACGGCGAGTCGGAGGGCACCAGCACCACCATCCTGGAGTTCCGCGACATCATCCGCGAACTCCAGGACCAGTACGGGGCGTTCGGCGCGATGGTCGGCTACTCCTTCGGCTCGCTGTCGTCCTTCTTCGCCGTGCGCGAGGGCGTCAAGACCGAGGCCCTGGTCGGCATCGCCGGCGTGAGCCGCTTCGACCACCTGATCACCGGGTTCCTCCGTGAACTCGGCGTGACCGGCAAGCTGGAGGGCGAGATGCGCCGGCGCGTGGAGCGCGAGCTGTTCCCCGGGGAGCCGGACATCTGGAACCGCTTCGCCGTGCCGCACGCCCCCGAACAGATCGCCGTGGAGCGGATCCTGCTCGCCCACGACGAGACCGACCCGCGCGCCCAGCTGCTCCAGGCCCACGAGACCGCCGAGGCGTACGGCTCCCGGGTGGAGCTGTTCCTCACCAAGGGGTACGGACATCACCGCATCATCACCGCGTCCGAGGTCGTGGCCCGGGTGTCCGACTTCCTTGACGAGGTCCGCGACGCGTCCGCATCCGCGGCGTGACTCGGTGACTCTGGGGCCGGTGACTCTGAGTTCGGTGACTTCAGGTCTGGTGACTTGGGGTCTGGTGACTTCGGGTCCGGTGATTCCGAGCCCGGTCGCTCCGGACTCCGCCGACCGCGGGTCCCGCCGGTCCTGCTGCTGGTCCCCACCCGCCGTCGATTGCGGGCCGACGCCGTCGGTCCTCGCCGGTCCCCGTGTCCTCGCACGTTCTCGACCCCTGCCAGAAACCTCCTCACGGAAGCGGAAACCCCGATGACAACTGTCCCGGCACGGTCCGGCCCCGTCCCGAAGGAAGCCGAACCGTCCGCGCACGCGGGCGCCGCGGTGCTTCTCGCCTCGGGGGCCACCTTCCTCGCGCTGCTCGACGCCACGGTCGTCAACGTCGCCTTCCCCGACCTCAGGCGCAGCTTCCCTGACATCTCCCTCTCGCACCTGAGCTGGGTGATCACCGCCTACGCGGTCGTGTTCGCCGCGCTGCTGGCCGCCGCCGGTCGCCTCGCGGACGTCCTCGGCCGCCGACGGCTGTTCCTCGTCTCCGTCCTGGCCTTCGTCGTCACCTCCCTCGCGGCCGGCGCCGCGCCCAGCGCCCCGCTGCTCATCGCGGCGCGTGCCGCGCAGGGCGCCTCCGCGGCCGGCATGATCCCCTCGGCCCTCGGGCTGCTGCTGTCCCACACCCCGCCGGCCAAGCGGGCCGCCGCCCTGGGCGCCTGGGGGGCGGCGGGCGGCATGGCCGCGGCCGTCGGCCCGAGCCTCGGCGGACTGCTCGTGGAGAGCTGGGACTGGCGCGTGGTCTTCCTGATCAACGTGCCCCTCGGACTGCTCATCGCCTACGGCACCCTGCGGCTGAGCGTGGACGCGCCCTCGGGCCGGCGACTGGCCGATCCCGTCGGCATCGTGGCCCTGGTCGTGGCCATCGGCAGCCCGGTGACCGCGCTGAGCCAGGGCACCGACTGGGGCTGGTCCAGCTGGAAGGTGCTGTGCCTGTTCGCGGGCGGCGTCGTCTTCGGCCTGGTCGTCGCGCTGCGCTCGCGGAGCCATCCCGCGCCCGCTCTCGAGACCGACCTCTGGCGCAGCCCGGTGTTCACCGCCGCGAACATCACCTCCGCGCTGTTCGGCGCGGCCATGTACGCGTGGCTGCTGGCCTGCCCGCTCTATCTGGCCTCCGTGTGGCACTACTCGGTGCTGAAGTCCGGTCTGGGCGTCACTCCCGGCGCGTTCTTCGCGGCGGCCGGGGCCGTCGCGGTCGGCCGTCGCATGCCCGTCGAACGGCAGTGGCGCGCGGTCCTGTTCGGCGGGCTGATCGCCGGCGCCTCGTTCGCCGCCATGGGGCTGACCCTCGACAGCTCGCCCGAGTACGCCGCCCTGTGGCTGCCGCCGGGTCTGCTCGGCGGACTCGGCATCGGCTGCGTCCTGACCGGCCTGTCGTCGATCGC
>DATCQX010000820.1:0-12239 GCA_036569285.1 Streptomyces sp. | reverse complement strand
CCGATGGCGTGAGGCACGCTGCGTGCCAATCACCACTCCCCGTCCTCCACCACCTCACCCCGCTCGTCCTTGAGTCGCTTGACCTGCCCCGCCCCCGGCTCCTTCCAGGGGTCCAGGTCGTCCCCGATCCAGTCGCCGACCGGCTTCACCGTGCCGAGGGTGTCGGTTGGGGGGAGGTCCTGGGCGGAGTCGTCGTAGTAGTCGAACCAGGGGAGGCCGGCCTGCGTGTAGGCGGCGCGGTCGACGGGGGAGGGCGGGGGGTTCTCGCCGGTGATGCGGTGCCACTCGGGGGGTGTGACGAGGTGGATGAAGAGGCGGGCGGCGGGGGTGGGGGACCAGTCCGTGAGGGGGCGTTCGTCCTGGTAGACCTCCTGCCGCATGGAACCCCCGACGCCGAGCCCCATCGCAGCCGCGCCACGGGCGCGGGGCGCTGCGGCGGACGCCGAGAGCATGGGACCCGCCGCCATGGGCCCCGCCGAGGCCTCTTCCGTGACGGCGCCGAAGGGGCCCAGCCGCCGCGTGTGCCGGCGCTGCGCCGCGCGCCACACCCGGAGCTTCTCCTCGGTCAGGGAGAAGGACTGGAGCTGAATGCCGCCCCAGGTCTCCTCGCCGGTGACCTGCCCCTCGACCGTCGCCCCCAGCCCCAGCGGCACGGCGACGAACTGCCGGACGGTCCCCTTCCCGGAATTGATGCCGTCGAGCCAGGGCTGACGGGGGAGGACGACGTAGTTCTGCGGGTCCCGGGAGAGCCGGTCGCTCCACCGCTCGCCCGACACCGCGCAGACCTTTCCCACCCCCACCTGGAGCGCGGCGGGCTCCCCGGTCCCCGTGAAGTTCAGCCACATCGCCTCGCGGAGGTACATCGGCAGCATGACCCCGCCGCGCGCGAGCCACTGCGCCGGAGCCGTCTGCGGATAGTCGGCGATCCGCCGCACCGGGAACTCCCCGAGCCCGGGAGGCAGCGGATGCGTCCCCGACTCGGGCAGCCGCAGCGTCCGCATGAACCGCACGGACACCCCGCCGGGCATCCGCACCGCGCCTCCGTCGATCCGTACCGTCGCCTCCGCCATGACTCCGCTCCCTCCGCCGCCGTTCCGCCCGCATCGTCCTCCGTTGCCCAGTGAACGCCCGGCCGTCCCCACCCAGTTCCCCACCCTCGCTCGGTCACCCGTTCGGGTCAACCGGACGGCTCGCGGAGCCGCGCCGGGGACTGCGGCCGACCCCCGCGAGCGGTGACTCAGGCGGAGAGCTTGTCGAGGAACGCCGACAGCAGCCCCGTCGTCCGGGTGATCTGCTCCTCCACGGTCAGGCTCTCCTCGAACCGGCTGCCCGAGTCGGGGATCTTGCGGCCCCGGACGTACAGCGAACAGGCGAGGTCCGTGCACATGTACACGCCGATCGAGTTGCCGTCCCGGCCCGCCGCGCCGGCCTTCCGGGCGGTCATCAGGGAGACACCGCCGCCCCGGTGGGTCGTCAGGCAGAGGGAACACATGCTGCGGTGCAGGAAGCTCCGCTGGGACGACGGGAAGCGCAGGGTCACGCCGAAGAGGCGGCCCGCGTGCTCGGTGACCAGATAGCTGCGGTCGGGCGCACCCGGGTCGCGCCAGCCCAGGAAGTCGAGGTCGTCCCAGGGGCGTTCGTCCAGGTCGCGTGGGATCGCGAGCCGCTTGGCCTCACCTTTTGAACAGTTCACGAAGGAGTTGCGGATCTCCTGCTCGGTGAGCGCGCGCATGGATAGCCTCCAGGGAGTTCGAATCTCAAACCTAGGATCCCTAGGTTTTAGACTAGAGTAAGCAGTCTTGTTCTGGAGGAGCCAATGGATTTCCGTGATCTGTCGTCGTCCCGCGCGCGTGCGGCTGTTTCCCATGTCGCCACCCACGCCTCCGGCCCGGCCGTTCCCGCCGGCCTGCGCGTCACCCTCAACTTCCACCCCGACCGCACGACACGCGGCGAACCGATACTGCGGGCGCTCGCGCGGGACGGCGCCTACCACTCCCAGTTCGTCACCGGCACCAGCAACGGCGGCCTCACCGCACACCCCGGAGGCGACCGCTGGCGCTGGGAGAGCAGGATCTTCGGCGGCGCGTACGACGACGCCGAGCCGTACGAGCGGCCCGTCTACGGCGCCCTGAACTTCCGGCGCCAGGTCGTCGGCGCCGCCCCGCGCTTCGGCTCCTCCCACTTCCGTCTCACCGCCGCGGCCCTCGCCCGCGCGACCTTCTGCTACCCCGACAGCGCCGCCGAACCGACCCACTTCGGCGTCGCCGCGGCTTCCTCCCTGATCGCCCTCGCCGAGTCCGACGAGCAGGACGCCCTGAACGACTACATCGAGACCCAGGTCCACGGCGGGGTCGACCTCGCGCGGGACGTCGAAGCGGTCGTCCTCGACACCTGCTATCGCGGGACGACCGTGGAGACCGACGCCCGCCGCCTCCCGTGCCCCGTCGAATGGCATCCCGGCTACCGCCTCACCGTCGCCGAACTGCACGCCCACGCGGACTACCGGGGCGCCGAGTACGCCGCCCTGGGCGAGGAGATCGCCGAGGACGGCCGTGTCGACCCCCGGGTGATCGGCGACGCGGCGAGGAGCGGCCGGTACGCCCTCCAGGACCTGAAGATGGTGTGGCACACGCTGGCGCGGTTCGGGGCGCCGGAAGGGGCGGGGACGGCGCGGGCGGGGGAGACGAGAGCGGACGAGGCGGGGGCGGGCGGTGTGAGGTCTGTCGGGGCGGCCGAAGCTGCCGGGGCCGGTGCGCCGGGAATCTGAAACGGCGCCCCATCTGCGGGCGTCTCCGTTTCAAACCACCCTTTTTCGGCCTCTGCCCGCCCCAGCTCCGCCACCCTTGAACACCTCCCCCTCAGCGTTCCCGCCCTTCAGCACCCCGCCCCTCCGGCGGCCACACCCCCGCCACCAGCACCCCCTCCGCGTACGCCCGAGCCACCAGCTCCGTCCGGTTCGCCGCGCCCCACCGCGCCGACAGCCGCCGCAGGTGATAGCTCACGCCGTCCGGAGTGAGCCCCGTCTCGCGGGCGGCCCGGGCGGTGGTCGAGCCTCCGGCGAGGAGGGCGAGGATGCGGGCCTCGATCGGTGTCACCTCCTGCGAGGGGGCCGGGGGCTCGTCGCCGAAGACGCGCAGTATGACCAGCAGCAACGGCCTCGTGTCGACGTCGTCGCTGACGGGGTCGGCCGTCAGCTCGCCGTGCCGTACCCGCCCGTCGGGCCCGTCCCACCGGACCGATACCTGGTACCGGGACCGGTGGCGCAGTCGCAGCGCCTTGGCGATCCGCTGGACCTGTTCGGCCTCGACGGGCCGGAACAGTTCCAGCATGTCCCGCCCCTGCAGCCGGCCCGGCGGCATGCCGCACTCGGCGGCCATCGCCGGATTCGCGCGGAGGACGTCGCCGTACACGTCGCACACCGCGACCGGGACGGAGACCCGGTCGAAGAGGTTCAGTGCCCGGTTGCGCCAGACGACGGCGGTCTCGTCCGCCCTCACCCGGTACCCGCCGCGTGTCGTTCTCGCATGCGACGACCCTATCGGCCGGGAAGGGCGGGGAAGACGGGGTGCGCGGCCTGCCAGGCGAGCCTGCGGCCGGCGTCCTCACCGATGCGGGTGAGGGCCTCGTCCAGCTCCATGAAGACCTGCCAGAGAGGGCGGCGGCAGGCCCGGGAGAGCTCGGCGACGACGAGATCTTCGAGGTCGGGCACGCGCTTGTTCTTCCAGATCTTGTCGGCGAGGCTGACGAGGAGGTCCTCGGCGCCGGCCTCCGGCGACTGCCAGGACGCGTGCGTGCCCGCGAACCGGGCGAGTCCGGCGGGGACTTGGCGCGCGAGCAGCAACTCCCGCCCCGCCTCCTCGTGCCGGGACCCGGGGCCGGAGAGTTCGGCGGGGTGCAGGGCCTTGCCGATGTCGTGCGTGGCGGCCCCGAACAGCACCGCCTCCCGGTCCACGCGGAGCCCGAAGACGCCGACGACGTCGAGGAGTTGAGCCGCGACGTCGTGGACCGCCCGGAGGTGGGCGACCAGCCGGGGCGGCGCGGACACCTCCTCCAGGAGAGCGACGGCCCGGGCGGGCAACGGGCGTAACGGGGGGTCGGTGACCTCGTCGAGTGCGATCGCGGAGAGAGGCATTCGATCAGCGTAGCCGTAGAGGCCGACGGCCTTTCGCGCAAGGGTTCTTGGGGATTCTTGACTGCACGATCGTGTAGTCCTCGCGCCAAGGCCGCAGCGGCGTGTGGACCACGCTGGAGGACGTACCCGTCGCCCAGCGAGAGGAAGCCGAGCGCCATGTCCCCCACCGCGTCGCACCCGGAGCTCACGTCCGTCCCCGTCGTCGACATCAGTGCCACCGGACCCGGCCGCACGCCGCTCCAGCAGGTGATGGGCCTCATGCGGGAGCACGGGCCGGTCCTGGTGAGGCGGTTGCACGGGCGGGACACCCTCTTCGTCGCGGACCTGGACCTGGTGACCGAACTCGCGGACGAGCGCCGCTTCGCCAAGCACGTCGGCCCGGCCCTGGAGAACGTCAGGGAGTTCGCCGCCGACGGCCTGTTCACCGCGTACAACGACGAGCCCAACTGGGCGAAGGCGCACGACATATTGATGCCCGCGTTCGCGCTCGGCTCGATGCACACCTACCACCCCGTGATGCTGAAGGTGGCCCGCCGCCTCATCGACTCCTGGGACGGCGCCGCCCGCGCCGGACGGCCGGTGAACGTGCCGGACGACATGACCCGCATGACGCTCGACACCATCGGACTCGCCGGATTCGACTACGACTTCGGCTCCTTCGAACGCCCCGACCCGCACCCCTTCGTCGAGGCGATGGTCCGGGGCCTGGAGTGGAGCATGACCCGCCTCGCCCGCGTCCCCGGCGGCGACTACGCGGCTGCCGACGCCGCGTTCCGCGCCGACGCCGACTACCTCGCGCAGGTCGTGGACGACGTCATCGCGGCCCGCACCGGCACCGACCAGTCGGCCGCCACCGACCTCCTCGGCCTCATGCTCACCGCCGTCCACCCGTCCGACGGCACCACCCTCGACCACGCGAACATCCGCAACCAGGTCATCACGTTCCTCATCGCCGGACACGAGACCACCTCCGGCGCCATGTCGTTCGCCCTCTACTACCTCGCCAAGCACCCCGAGGTCCTGCGCCTGGTCCGCCGCGAGGTCGACGCCCTGTGGGGCGACCAGGCGGACCCGGAGCCGACGTACGACGAGGTCGGACGGCTCACTTACACGCGTCAAGTCCTCAACGAGGCCCTGCGGTTGTGGCCGACGGCCGCCGCGTCCAGCCGGCAGGCCCGGGAGGACACGCTGCTCGGCGGACGGATCCCGCTGCGCGCCGGACAGGGGGTGAGCATCCTCGCGCCGATGCTGCACCGGCAGCCCGTATGGGGCGACAACCCCGAACTGTTCGACCCGGAACGCTTCACCCCCGAAGCGGAGGCGGCCCGCTCGCCGTACGCCTTCAAGCCGTTCGGGACCGGTGAACGCGCCTGCATCGGACGGCAGTTCGCCCTCCACGAGGCGACGATGCTCCTCGCGATGCTCGTCCACCGCTACCGCCTCCACGACCACGCCGACTACCGGCTCACGATCAAGGAGACCCTCACCCTCAAGCCCGACGGCTTCACCCTCACCCTCACCCGGCGCACCCCCGCCGACCGAACCCACGCCCCCCTCCCGGGAGTCACGGCCACCGAACCCGCCCGCACGGACACCGCCGGCCTCCCCGCCCGCGTCCGCCCCGGCACGGCCGTCCTCTTCCTGCACGGCAGCAACTACGGCACCTGCCGCGACTTCGCCCGCCAACTCGCCGCCGAGGCGGGGGACATCGGCTGCACGACGGAGACGGCACCCCTCGACGCGTACGCCGAAGGACTCCCCACCGACCGCCCCGTCGTCATCGCCGCCGCCTCCTACAACGGCCGTCCCACCGACGACGCCACCGCCTTCGCCGCCTGGCTGGAGGAGGACCACGACCTCACCGGCGTCACCTACACCGTCCTCGGCGTCGGCGACCGCAACTGGGCCGCCACCTACCAGCACGTCCCCACCCGCATCGACGAACGCCTCGCCGAACTCGGCGCCACACGCCTCACCGACCGCACCGCCGCCGACGCCTCCGGCGATCTCACCGGCACGGTGAGGGAGTTCACCGCCACCCTGCGCACCGCCCTGCTGAAGACGTACGGCGACCCCGACGCAGCCCCCGCCGACCCGGACATCCCCGAACACGCCTACACCGTCCGCGTCGTCACCGGCGGCCCCCTCGACGCCCTCGCCGAACGCCACGGCCTGCTCCCGATGACGGTCACCGAGGCCCACGACCTCACCGTGCCCGACCACCCGCGCCGCAAGTGCTTCCTGCGCGTCGCCCTCCCCGAGGGCACCACCTACCGCACGGCCGACCACCTCACCGTCCTGCCCGCCAACTCCCCGGCGCTGGTGGACCGTACACTCACCGCCCTCGGCCTCGACCCGGACGCCCTGCTCGACGTCCGCCCCACCCGCCGCGACGGCCTCGCACTCGACCGCCCGGTCACCGCACGCCAACTCCTCACCCACCATGTCGAGTTGCAGGACCGCCCGACCGCCGCCCAGCGCGCCGCGCTCGCCGCGGCCAACCCGTGCCCGCCCGAGCGCGCCGCCCTCGTCGCCCTCACCGACGACGACCCGCGCACCCTGCTCGAACTCATCGAGGACAACCCGGCCCTGCGCGGCACCCTCGGCTGGCCCGAACTCCTCGACCTGCTCACGCCGTTGCGCCCCCGCCACTACTCCATCTCCTCCTCGCCGCGGACCGACCCCGACCACGTCGACCTGATGGTCTCCCTCCTCGACGCCCCCGCCCGCTCGGGCAACGGCCGCTACCGGGGCACCGGTTCGCACCACCTCGCCGACCTCGTCCCCGGCGACACCGTGTACGCCCGCGTCCAGCCCTGCCGCGAGGTGTTCCGCGTCGACCACGACCAGCCCGTGATCATGGTGGCCGCCGGCACCGGACTCGCCCCCTTCCGCGGCGCGATCGCCGACCGCCTCGCCGCGTCCGCTTCGGCCGGTGAACTCCCGCCCGCCCTCTGCTACTTCGGCTGCGACACCCCCGACGGCGACTACCTGCACGCCGAGGAGCTCCACGCCGCCGACGCCGCCGGGGCCGTCTCGATGCGGCCCGCGTTCAGCGCCGGACCGGACGGACGGTTCGTCCAGCACCGCATCGCCGTCGAAGGGGACGAGGTCTGGAAGCTGCTGGCCGAAGGCGCCCGCGTGTACGTCTGCGGCGACGGATCACGCATGGCGCCCGGCGTGCGCGACGCGTTCCGTACCCTGTACCGGGATCACACGCCGGACGCCGACGAGGCGGCGGCCGAGACCTGGCTGGGCGAGCTGATGCTGAACGGGCGTTACGTCGAGGACGTGTACGCCGCGGGCTGACCGGAAGGGCGCGGGGGATGGCGACGGACTCCTGGGAACGGGCGCGGCACCTGCTGAAGGACACCGCCCAACACCTCGTCGGTATCACCCCCTTGAGCGGCGGCACCTACAACACCGTCGAGGAGCTCCGCCTCGACGACGGCACCCGGTACGTCCTCAAAGTCGCCCCACTCGCCGAGGGCCTCCGCCACGAGAAGCAACTCCTCGTGGCGGAGGCCCAGTTCTACGACGGCGCGCAGCGGGCCGGCGTACCCGCCCCGAAGCTCGTGACGCTGGGCGACGGCCACCTCCTGATGACGGCCGTCCCCGGCGAACAGTGGTCGGACGACACCCTCACCCCCGGCCGACGCACCACCCTGCGCACCGAGTTGGCCGGACACGTCGCCCGCCTCCACCGGATCACCGGACCCGGCTTCGGCTACCCCTCCGGCGCCCTCGGCCCCCTCGCCCCGGACTGGCGCACCGCGTTCACCGGCATGCTCGACGCGGTCCTCACCGACGCCGACCACTACACGCCCGAACTCCCGTGCACGACAGGCGAGATCAGGACGACCGTCCGCGCGGCGTACGACGCCCTCGACGAGGTCGCCGTCCCGGGCCTGGTCCACTTCGACCTGTGGCCCGGCAACATCCTCGTCAACCCCGCCGTCCCCCGTGTCACCGGACTCATCGACGGCGAGCGCATGTTCTGGGGCGACCCGCTCGCCGACTTCGTCTCCCTCGCCCTCCTCGCGGACATCCGGGAGGACGAGACCTTCCTGACGGCCTATCAAGAAGCCGGCGGGAAGGTCGACTTCACTCCGGGCGCGCGGCAGCGGTACGCCCTCTACCGCACCTACCTCTACCTGATCATGCTGACGGAACAGGTCCCGAGGAAGGTCGGCGAGGACCACCGGCGGTGGGCCAGGGAGAACGTCGCACCGCAACTGCTGGGCGCGCTCGGGGAGATCGAGGCGACGGCCTCTTGACGGCCGCCGTCAGCCCGCGAACGCGTCCACGCCCGTCCGCTCCGCCGACAACTCCCACAGCCGCGCCGCCTGTTCGGGGTCCGTCGCCCACGCCGCGACACCGGACGACTGGTCGCCGGGGGTGGCGGGTTCGGCGATGTCGCAGTCCTCCAGGTAGACGCCGCCCATCCCGTCGAGCTGCGGGGAGGTCGCCGCCCACACCTGGGTCGCCGCGCCCTGCTCGGGCGTCTTGAAGACGTCCGGCATCAGCAGCGTGCCGTTCTCGTCGATCCAGCCGCGCTCCATCATCTCCTCCTTGGACAGGTGCCGTTGGAGAGGAGTGAGGATGGCGCCCGGGTGCAGCGAGAACGCCCGCACACCCTTGTCGCGGGCCAACTTGTCGAGGTGCAGGGCGAACAGGACGTTGGAGGTCTTCGCCTGCCCGTACGCCTCCCACTTGTCGTAGCCCTCGCGCCAGTCGATGTCGTTCCAGCGGACACCGGAGAAGTGGTGCCCTCGGGAGGAGACCGAGACGACGCGGGCGCCGCCGGGCTCGATCGCGGGCCACAGCCGGTTCACGAGGGCGAAGTGCCCGAGGTGGTTGGTGGCGAACTGGGCCTCCCAGCCGGGACCCACGCGCGTCTCGGGGCAGGCCATGACGCCCGCGTTGTCGATCACGAAGTCGAGGGTGCGGCCGGAGGCGAGGAAGCGGTCCGCGAACGCCCGCACGCTCTCCAGATCGCTCAGGTCCAGCTCGTCCACCTCGACTCCGGCGATGCCCCGCACCGCCTCACGGGCCACGTCCGCCCTGCGGGCCGGTACGACCACCCGCGCGCCCGCCTTGGCCAGGGCGCGGGTCGTCTCCAGGCCGAGCCCCGAGTAGCCGCCGGTCACCAGGGCCAGGGTGCCCGTGAGGTCACGTCCCGCGAGTACGTCGTCGGCGGTGCTGCGGGCGCCGAAACCAGAACCGATCTTGACTTGAGGAGTGTCGCTGTTGCTCATGCATACGACCGTACGAATTGAAGTGCTCTCGAAGTCAAACGCGCGTTCCGGTCCATTCCAGAAGTCGTTCGTACGGCCAGGTCGTCACCACCCGGTCCGCCGGCACCCCGCACTCCTCGGCCCGCGCGCATCCCAGGATCTGCCAGTCCAGCTGGCCCGGCGCGTGGGCGTCCGTGTCGATCGAGAACAGCGTCCCCGCGTCCACGGCCTGCCGCAGGAGGCGACGGGGCGGGTCCAGGCGTTCCGGACGGCTGTTGATCTCCACCGCCGTCCCCGCCTGCGCGCACGCCGCGAACACCGCCGCCGCGTCGAACTCCGACTCCGGCCGCTGTTTCCCGGCGATCAGGCGGCCCGTGCAGTGGCCCAGCACGTCCGTGTGCGGGTTGCGGACGGCGGCCAGCAAGCGGCGGGTCATCGAGCGGGCGTCCATGCGGAGCTTGGAGTGCACGGAGACGACGACCACGTCGAGGCGGGCCAGCAGCTCCGGGTCCTGGTCCAGGGAGCCGTCGTCGAGGATGTCGCACTCGATGCCGGTGAGCAGGCGGAAGGGGGCCCAGGTGGTGTTCAGCTCCGCGACCAGGTCCAGCTGGTCCCGGAGGCGGTCCGCCGTCAGGCCCCGGGCGACCGTCAGGCGCGGTGAGTGGTCCGTGAGCACCGCCCACTCGTGGCCCAGCGCCGCCGCCGTCCGCGCCATCTCCTCGATCGGGCTGCCGCCGTCCGACCAGTCGGAGTGCAGGTGGCAGTCGCCCCGCAGGAGGGACCGCAGGTGCGTGCCGCCCTCCGGGAGCGGGGGCTGTTCAGCCTCGACGCGCTCCAGATAAACCGGCGTGCCGCCCGCCAGCGCCTCCCGGACCACCTGCGCGGTCTTCGGACCCACACCCTTCAACGACTCCAGCGTCCCCGACACCGCCCGCTCCGCGACCTCCCCCTCCGGCAGCGCCGACAACACCCGCGCCGCCGTCCGGAACGCCTTCACCCGGTACGGCGGCGCCAGCGAACGTTCCAGCAGAAAGGCGATCCGTTCCAGGGCCTCGACGGGGAGCATGGCACCAGGGTTGCCCAGGAAGGGGCTGGGCGCCTGCTGGAAGGGGAATGCGGGTTCGGTGGGGGCTGGGGTGTCGTCGGGTGCTGCGGTGGGCAGGTGGTTCGGGTCGCGGTTGGTGGGGAGCGATTTACTCTCGATTACATGACCGAAATCGCGAGCCCCTATATCGCTCACCCGCGGATCATGGTGCTCGGGGTCCAGCCGGGTACGCCCCCGTTTCGCATCGTGGAGATCGATGGGCGGGTTGTGGGATCCGCTCATGCTGTCGCCGAGGTTCTTGATACCGCGGCGCTGTACGGCATCACCGTCCATGATCTGGACGATCCCGACACGATTCGGTGGGTCGGTGGTGATCGCTATACCTGGCGGCCCCGGTGATGCTGCCGGGCGTGGATGCCCCGGCCCAGCCGGCGGCCCAGGAGGAGGTAGCCGATCAGGGCGCCGGACGTGTTGAGGATGACGTCGTCGATGTCGAAGGCGCGCCCGGTGACGAGCGCGCCTTGGGCGAACTCCACCGCGAGCATGACGACGGCCGTCAGCAGCAGGACCTTCACGAAGCCGCGCGCCTTCGGGGCGATGACCGGGACGAGGACGCCGAACGGGACGCCCAGCAGGATGTTCCCGCCGATCTGCTTCACCGCGTCCCGCAGCGCGGGCTGGTCCAGGTACGCCTTGAGGGAGTGACCGGGACGGAGGTTCGTGTGGATCAGGGGGACGGAGGCGGGGGAGGGTTCGAGGGTGACGCGGGCGAGGAGGGCCCCGAAGGCGACGAGCACCGCGAAACCGACGGCCATCACCGGGATGCGGAGGATCAGGGGGAGGGGACGGGGCCCGGCGGGGGCGTCCTTGGACGGTTTCGCGGCGGGTTCCGCGCCGCCGGGCTTCTTCGCGTCCGACGGCTTCTTCGCGGCGGACGGCGACGACGGTTTCCCCGGCGCCAGCCGCCCCGCGAGCCCCCTCAGAGTGGTGCGCGCGGGCTCCGGCCGGGGCGTGGACGCGGCCTTCGTCTTCTCCGTACGCGGACGTGGGACGGCACGGGCCATGACGGTCCTCCAGGCTTCAACTTCCCTGCGTCATAAGGCTGTTACCCAGGAAACGCCCGGGGATGCCGATACGGACGGCGGCCCCGGGCGCCGTCCGGTCACGCGACGTAGGTGACGGTGACCTCCTCGAAGCCGAGGGAGCGCAGCAGGCCCTTGAGCATGCTGGTCGTGTTCGTCTCCGCGCGGGCCGTCAGCTCGCTCTGCCGCGCGGCCTCCCCGATGTGCTTCACGGCGAGTTTCTGCACCGCCTGCTCGCTGTTCGGGTTGCCGGAGAAGAAGTCGCCGAGCCGGTCCCACAGGCCGCGCTGCTTGGACACGGCGTACGAACGGGACGGGTCGAGGGACGGGGTCGCGAGCCGCGCGTGCGGCAGCCGCAGGGTCGCCGTCGTACGGTCCTTGTCGACCGTGACGTCCTTCTGGGCCACCTTCCCGAGGTCGACGTACGCGTCCACCGTGCCCGCCCCGACATACAGGGTGCGGCTCCCGTGGACCTGGTCGGGCAGGAACTTCGCGTCCTTCTCCAAGTCCACGACGACCTGGAAGTTCCCGGAGGCCCCCTCGAAGCGGCTCATGTCCTGGATCGACTGGAGCAGGGCCGGGCCGGTGCGGTCGGTCGTCTCGGTGCCGAAGAAGTCGCGCAGGCCCGGCAGCAGGCTGAGCCGGATGCCCGCGAACATCACGGCCAGCACCACCACCACCGAGGTGAGCACCTTCGCCCACACCGGCATGCGCTGGGGCAGTCGCTTCGGGGGAGTCGTCAC
>DATCQX010000819.1:0-7508 GCA_036569285.1 Streptomyces sp. | reverse complement strand
ATCCAGCACCGCACCTACACGTACCGCGCCGACGGCAACCTGACCGGCATCGACGACCAGTTGACCGGCTCCCGCCGTTTCGACCTCGACGCGGCGGGCAACCAGACCCACGCGGACTGGCCGGCCAACCACCCCGGCCACGAAGCAACCGGTCCCCGCACGTACACCGGCACCCGCATCACCCGCGCCGGCCAGGTCCGCTATGAACACGATGCCCTCGGCCGCGTCACCCTCCGGCAGAAGATCCGCCTCTCGCGGAAGCCGGACACGTGGCGCTATGAGTGGGACTCGGAAGACCGCCTGACTTCGGTCACCACTCCCGACGGCACCCTCTGGCGTTATACCTACGACCCCCTCGGCCGCCGCACATCGAAACTCCGCCTCGCAGCAGATGGCGAAACCGTCGTAGAACGCATTGACTTCACCTGGGACGGCACCACTCTCTGCGAACAGACCACGAGATCCTCTGATCTGCCGAATCCGGTGGCCGTCACCTGGGACCACCAAGGCCTCCATCCGATTTCTCAGACGGAACGAATCACGGCAGCAGAAGCTCCGCAGAACGAGATCGATTCCCGTTTCTTCGCGATCGTTACGGATCTCGTCGGTACGCCGACCGAGATTGTGGATGAAAACGGCGGGATTGCCTGGCATACTCGCTCGACCTTGTGGGGTACTACGGCATGGGCCGGCAACAGCACGACTTACATGCCGCTCCGCTTTCCGGGGCAGTACTACGACTTCGAGACCGGCCTTCACTACAACTATTTTCGATACTATGACCCTGAGGCTGCGCGCTATCTCACCTCTGATCCACTCGGCCTTGCCCCTGCCCCCAATCCCGCCTCCTACGTAGACAATCCGCACATCTGGTCGGATTTCCTTGGTCTCTCTCCTGTTGGATGCCGGGAATTGGGATTGAGGCCCGCAGCGCAGAAGGCCATTGAGAAGTTTGAAAACATAATGAGAGACCCTCTGGGTGAGGTCAACTCTCAACCGAAGCATAATCACTACGATGCGGCCAGGCGAGAAGCTAACGGTGAGGTTGTCGCCCGGAAGGCCGATGGGACGCCTTTCAACCATATCGGCGAGCTACAAGAAGCGAGGGATGGGCTGGATAAGGTTCGAAAGGTTCTGGAGCGTGAAATTGCGAGTCCGCCCGATTCGATAACAGATCGCGGGTTGGAGGTCCTGATCTCCCGACGCAAGGACGTGATCAGTCAATTGGATCGATTGAATGGATTTCTGCATTCAATCGGATATCGCTAGCTGGATGATTGAGAGGGGCTTTCTTTGCTTTCGAGTTTTTTTGACAGAAAGAAAACCGTTGAAGAATTGGAAGGAGAGGTCTGGCCTGACCCTCCTGCCGAAACAACGTCCTTGGTGCGTGGAGTTCATGAACTGAGGAAGCGTCCGATCGATTCCCTTTCGGTGGATAATCTGCGCCGCTTGATCGGTCAGGATATCGGCCTTCGGTGGCTTCTTCCTGTCGCCTTGGATTTTCTGAGAGAGACAGCCCCGGAAGAAGCCGCTACTGGATGGTATGACGACGACCTCCTGTCGGCCGTACTGAGCAGGGAAGAGGCGGTATGGAGAGCGAAACCTGACCTTGCGCGCCATATTAATGAAACCGTGAGCATGCTTACTGATCCGTCTGAATACATTCAGCGGAAAATCGATTTCTTCCGTTCATCGCTCGCCGACCTTCTATGATTTACGGAGCCTCACCTTTGTGGCCGCTGGCGAATTATTGCGAACCCTCGGGTGCTGGGTTTGCTCCGGAGGAGTGCCAGCTGCTTTTTTGGGTGCCGAGCGGTTGAGGGTGGAGAATCGGCTTTATGGGTCGCTTCCAGGGGCCTGGGGGAGGGTGTGTCGATTCTTGGCTGGATGCGACGTACAACACTTTGGCCGCGAGGTGGGGGTGCGGTAGGACGGGCCGGTTTTCTGAGTGCGGGTTGATTTGAGGGTGGGGAGTTCGGGTGGGTCGGGAGGGTGAAGGGGCGTGACCCCTGGTGATCGGGTTCTTTTGTTTGGTGACGATCAGGTGATTGATGGTGATCGTTATTTTTCGGGTTGAATCGAACAGGAGAAGCTCGTGATCAAGAAGGTTCTGGCTGGGGCGGCGCTGGCGTCGGCGGCGACGATGGCGGCTACCGGGGTGGCGTCGGCCACGACCGCTGCCGGGCTTGGCGCGGAGAACCACACCGGCAGCAACGCGGGGGAGATGAACCACGCGGCGCGGGTCGCCTATGGGGAGACGGCGAGTGGGAGTGGGACCGCGTCCGACTTCGCCACGCGTAACGGGGACACGGCGATCGGGGGCGACGCGAGCGGGATCCTCAACACGTACGGGGCTCCGCTGGTCAACGTCGACCTGCGGTGCGCCGTCCCGAACGCGGAGGGTGTCGGCGGGAACGTCCTCGGCGGGTCGTCGGCCGCGTGCCCCGTGGCGCCGGTGGACCAGTTCGAGGCGCCGCGGCGCATCATCTGATCGGTGCCGCTGAGGTCACACCGGCGCTGATGCGGAAAGGGGCGGCTGCCTGGGGTTCCCCGGGGGCCGCCCCTCCCGGTCAGGGATTCGCGGTCCCGGTCCGGTGCGGCAGACGGCGGACGGTGTGATGCGGTGGGCCTCGCCGATCCGCATGACGGCTTCGGCGAAGTCCCTTGGCACGCAAGCTAGTTGAGCCAGGCGATCCGGCGGCGCCGCGTGCGTCCGCGCGAACTCCCCACCGAGTCCCCCACTGGAGATCCCCGTCCACCGATCTCCACGATCCCGCCCAACGCCCCCAACTCCGAGCAGGCAGCCGCCTCTTCGCTCAACTCCAGGACGGAGAAGCCCCCTTCGGAAGGTCGTAGGGCACCGGCAGAGCCGTCGACGCGTCCAGCAGAGCCCGCTTCCCCAGTGCCGCAGCCAGCCGTACCGTCACCCGCTCCATCTTCAAGTCCGCCCTGCACGGCCCAGGTTCGGGCGCCCGGACGTATGCCGTCAGCACCACACTCGCCGGTGTCTCCAAGGCCTTCACCGCGGCCCCGGCGTCGCATGTGCCGTGGGGCACGATGACGGTCACCGAGGAACCCCGTGCCGTCACCAGACGGCTCGCCGTCCACTGGCCGGTGCGGGGCGGGAGAGGGGCTGGGGGGAGCGGTGAGGGGACGGCGGCCGCTCGGGTGACCGGGGTGGCGTAGCCGTCGACGGTGAACAGCCATGCCGGGACCGTCGCGGGGCCTCGGGTCGTCGGCAGTGTCATCTCGCCCAACTTCACTGACGTCACCGTGAGTTGGGGGCCGTATCCGGCGTACCGGTTCAGGAAGTCGTACGCCGTGGCCGCCGGCTGCAACGGGCGGCTGACGGACGTGCCGTCGGGCCACTTGACGCGGGCGGACGCGGGAGAGGGCGCGGGGAGGGGCGTCCGGAGGGTGAGGCCCGCGTTCTCGGCGCCTCCGGGGTAGCGGGTCCAGTCGCCCGCCGGGTGGTAGCCCGCCTGCCAACTCGCCGCCGCTTTCGAGCCGTTCCACGCGGCGGCCACCTGCCGGGCGCGTTCGAGGGAAGGGTGGACCGGCGCGACCCCCTGACCGTCCACCCGTTCCCCGGGACTCTCCCCGCAGGCCCCCAGCAACATCGTCGCGGCCACGACGGCCAACACGGACAAGCGGCGCATGGATCCTCCAGCGGCTCGGCGTCACGCCACTGAGACGCCGGGGACCCCGCACACGTTCGCCCGCGTGTCACCCGTCCGCGTACTTCGCGTCCGCCGCCATGTCCAACGCCAGCCGGTACCCCCGCTTGACCACCGTCTGAATCAACTTTGGCGCGCCAAGTGCCGTCCGCAGCCGGGCCATTGCCGTCTCGACGGCATGTTCGTCCCGCCCGGCTCCAGGCAGCGCCCGCAGCAGGTCCGAGCGGGACACCACCCACCCGGGGCGTCGGGACAGGGCGCGCAGGAGGGACATACCGGCCGGGGGGACCGGCCTCAACTCCCCGTCCACCAGTACCGCGTGGCCCCGGATCTCGACGCGGTGCCCGGCGATGGGCAACGCCCGGGCGCGGGAGGGCAGTTCCTGGCACAGGATTTGGACGAGAGGGCCGAGGCGGAAGCGTTCGGGCTGGACGGTGTCAACTCCCGCCGCCTGGAGGGGAAGTGCCGTCACCGGGCCCACGCACACGGCCAGCACGTCATGTTGAAGGGCCGTCAGAAGTTCGCCTGTCAGGCCTCGTTGCTCCGCGCGGGACAGCAGCGAGGCCGCCGCCGGTGCGCTCGTGAACGTCACCGCGTCCAGGCCCCGGGAGACCGCCGCGTCCAACAGGCGGTCCAGCGGGGCGAGTTCCTCCGGCGGCATCCACCGGTACACCGGCACGCCCACGACCTCCGCGCCCGCTTCACGCAGCGCCTCAACGAACCCGGGGAGCGGTTCGCCGTGGAGCTGGACGGCTATGCGGAGGCCGTCCACCCCCTGTTCCAGGAGCCGGTCGAGGACCTCCGCCATCGACTCGCTCGACGGGGACCACTCCTCCGTGAGGCCCGCCGCGCGGATCGCGCCCTTCACCTTCGGCCCGCGCGCCAGCACCTCCACCGAGGCGAGACGGTTCAGCAAAGGCTCGCCCAGGCCCCAGCCGTCCGCTGCCTCGATCCAGCCGCGGAAACCGATCGCTGTCGTGGCCACGACGATGTCGGGCGCCTGGTCGAGGAGGTTCTTCGTCGCGGCGAGCAGCTCACTGTCGTCCGACAGAGGCACGATCCGCAGCGCGGGCCCGTGGACGACCGCCGCGCCCCGGCGCTGGAGCAGGGCGCCCAGCTCCTCGGCGCGGCGGGCGGCGGTGACGCCGACGGTGAAACCCGCCAGGGGCCCGGGGGCGCCCGGTCGCTGTTCGTCGTACATAGTCACTCTCGTCCCGGTCGCATGACCGACGAGCCTGTCAACGGCGCGTGACAGGCTCGGTTCCGGTCGGTGTCGGCGGTGTTACGTCACACCTCGGCGTAGCTGAGCTGCGGCTTCGACTCCGTGGTGGAGATCGCCGGGGCCGGCTTGCGAAGGTATACGGCCCAGGTCACCGCGAAGCAGACGGCGTAGAAGGCGAGGAACGCGACGAACGCGCCCGTGCCGGAGCCGTACGACAGGAACGACTGACGGAACGCCATGTTGATGCCGACGCCGCCGAGCGCGCCGACCGCGCCGATGAGGCCCATCGACGCGCCCGACAGGCGCCGTCCGTAGGCCGCGGCCTCCTCGCCCGTGAGCCCCTTGGCCTGCGCCTTCGTCTGGAATATGGCGGGGATCATCTTGTACGTCGAGCCGTTGCCGAGGCCGGTCAGGACGAACAGGGCGATGAAGACGGCGACGAAGAAGGGCAGCGATTTCTGCATGCTCGCGACGACCAGTGCGGCCGTCGCCGCCGCCATGCCGACGTAGTTGTACAAGGTGATCCTCGCACCGCCGTAGCGGTCCGCCAGCCAGCCGCCGACCGGGCGTATCAGGGAACCCAGTAGGGGGCCGATGAACGTCAGATAGGCCGCCTGGAGCGGGGTGCGGCCGAACTGGTTCGTCAGGACCTGGCCGAAGGCGAACGAGTAGCCGATGAACGAGCCGAACGTGCCTATGTAGAGGAACGACATGATCCACGTGTGGCCGTCCTTCGCCGCGTCGATCGCGGCGCCGGTGTCGTTCTTCACGGACGACAAGTTGTCCATGTACAGCGCTGCCAGCGTCGCGGCGACGACGATCAGCGGGATGTAGATGCCGAGCAGGACCCTCGGGCCGCCGTTCGCGCCGATCACCGCGAGGGCGATGAGCTGGATGACCGGGACGCCGATGTTGCCGCCGCCCGCGTTCAGGCCGAGGGCCCAGCCCTTCTTGCGGAGCGGGAAGAAGGCGTTGATGTTCGTCATCGACGAGGCGAAGTTGCCGCCGCCGATGCCGGCGAGGAGGCCGACCAGGAGGAACGTCCCGAACGACGTGCCGGGTTCCATCACCGTGAACGCGGCGATCGTGGGGACGAGGAGGAGGGCCGCGGAGACGATCGTCCAGTTCCTGCCGCCGAAGATCGCGACGGCGAAGGTGTAGGGGACACGGACCACGGCGCCGACCAGGGTCACCAGCGACGTCAGCAGGAACTTGTCCGCCGGGGTGAGGCCGTACTCCGGGCCCATGAACAGGACCAGGACCGACCACAGGGTCCAGATCGAGAAGCCGATGTGCTCCGAGAGGACGGAGAAGAGCAGGTTGCGGCGGGCGGTCTTCTCGCCGCCCGCGTTCCAGAACGCCTCGTCCTCCGGGTCCCAACTCTCTATCCAGCGGCCCCTTTTGGGCGCTGTCGGAAGTGTGCCGGGGGATGTCATGACGCCTCCACGGTGAGTCCTGGGGTCCGCTGCTGTCCCGAAGGTAGGGAGCACGCGTTTCCGGGCTGTGCCCGGCGGTGACCGGAAGGGAACGTTGGGCTCACCTTGCGGGGGGAGGGGGTGAGAGGTGCGGGTACGCGGGGGTTACGGGGCTGTGCTGGGAGTACTACGGGGACTACGCGAGAGGTCCGGGCAGGCGGGGTTCCGGCACCGTGCTGCGAGTACTACGGGTACTACGGGGAGGGGGCCGTGCACCCGGGGTTCCGGCGTCGAGCTCGCGGTGCGCGTACGCGGGGGTTCCGGTGGGTGGGGGTGGGCAGGCACTGTGGGGAGGGCGGCGCCGCACCGACGGGAAGCGCCGGTCCTTCTCCGTCCTCCCCCGGGTGGTGGCAGGCTCATGACGATACGTACGGCGACGGCCCCGGGAATCCACCCTCCCCGAAACCCCCGCTTCGACGCCGGACGGCTCTGTCTCGACCTCCTCGCGACGACGCACCCCCGCGAGCGGCTCCCCGACGCCGCGTCCCTCTCCCACTGGGTCACCACATCCGGCCTGGTCCCACCAGGGACGACCCTCCCCGGCCCCGACGCGAACTGGCTGACGGCGTTCCGTGAACTCCGGGGCGTGATCGGGCGGTTGATCGAGGTGACGCTGCATCCGGAGACGGGGCTGCGGGAGGCCGGTGCTGGTGAGGCGGCTGCTTACGACCCTGTCGCTCGTGACGCCGCTGCCTACAGCGCGACTGCCCACGACGCCGTCCCCTGTGAGGCCCATCCCTACGACCGTCCCCTCGCCGTTCTCAACGACGTCGCCCGGCCTGCGCCGCCGGTGCCCCACGCGGTTCTTCTGGACGACGGTCACCTCGCGAACCGCCTTGCCGAACCGCCCACTTGTGCCGCCCTCCTCTCCACCCTCGCCCGCGACGCCCTCGACCTCCTCACCGATCCCGCCTCCCGCTCCGCCCTTCGGCAGTGCGAGGGCGACAACTGCCCCATCGTCTACCTCGACACCTCCCGGGGGCGCCGGCGGCGGTGGTGCTCCAGCGAGATCTGCGGGAACAGGGAGAGGGTGGCCAGACACCGACGGCGGGCGGCTGTGGGGAGGGCTTGAGGGGGGTGGGTTGAGACGAGGTGGGCGGTGGTGAGGGGCGGTGGTGCGGTGCGGGTCCTGTG
>DATCQX010000818.1:0-5323 GCA_036569285.1 Streptomyces sp. | reverse complement strand
ACGGCCGTCCTCCTCCAGGCCCACGACTGGCTCGTCTGGCAGCTCCTCGGCCGCCCCGCGCGGCGGACGACGGACCGCGGCGGCGCGTCCGGGACGGGCTACTGGTCGGCCGCGTCCGGCGGTTACCGGCCCGACCTCGTGGAGCTGGCGCTCGGTCACCAGGTGATGCTCCCGGACGTCATCGGGCCCTCGGAGGCGGCGGGGACGACGCCGGAGGGGCTGTTGATCTCGGCGGGCACCGGCGAGACGATGGCGGCGGCCTTCGGTCTGGGCCTGGGGCTCGGGGACGCGGTGGTGTCGCTGGGCGCCTCGGGCTCGGTGATGGCGGTGCACCGGGAGGCGCTGGTCGACAGCTCCGGGATGATCACGTCGCTGGCGGACGCGACCGGCATGCACCTTCCGGTCGTCACGACCCTGAACGCCGTCCGGACCCTGCGTGGGACGGCCGAGTTGCTCGGGGTGAAGGATCTGGAGGCGCTCTCCGAGCTGGCGATGCAGTCGACTCCGGGGTCGCACGGGCTGGTGATGCTGCCGTATCTGGAGGGTGAGCGGACGCCGAACCTGCCGCACACGGCGGGGACGATCACGGGGCTGCGCCGGGAGTCGATGAAGCCGGAGCACCTCGCGCGCGCGGCGTTCGAGGGGATGCTGTGCGGGCTCGCGGACGCGCTGGACGTGCTGCGGGGGCGTGGGGTGGACGTTCGGCGCATCTTCCTCCTCGGTGCGGCGGCGGAGCTGCCTGCCGTGCAGGCGGCGGCTCCCTCGCTGTTCGGGGCCCAGGTCGTCGTGCCGCAGCCGGCGGACTACGCGGCGATCGGTGCGGCGCGGCAGGCGGCGTGGGCGCTCGGGGTGTCGCAGGGGACGCTGGATCCGAGGACGCCGCCGGCCTGGCAGGGAGCGGCGGCGCAGGTGCTCGACCCGGGCGAGGACCTCGCGGTGGGTCAGGCCGTGCGCCAGCAGTTCGTGTCGGTGCGGGAGCAGATCCATCCCGGGGCCCTGCACTGACGCTCCGCTGGAGGCGGGGCGCGCCGCCGGGCGAGTGCCCGGAGAAGCGCGTTCCCATAAGTTCAAACGCGTGGCGGAGCCCGTGAGTTCCCCGTTGCGCTGTCAGCCGAAGAAGGCCACCGGATGGGTTAATCGGTTGAGGTAACGCGGGTGGAGTGTCCGACGATAGGGGCCAGGGGCAACCAAAGGCCCCTCCGCCGGACCCCATCCGCCCTCTGCCGAGAGACGTAGCGTGCTCATACGACTTCTGCGGACCTATCTCAGGCCCTACCGAAAACCCATCGGTCTGCTGGTGCTGCTGCAACTGCTCCAGACCAGCGCGACCCTGTACCTGCCCACGCTGAACGCCGACATCATCGACCACGGCGTCGTCGAGGGCGACACCGGTCACATCCTGTCCAACGGCGCTCTGATGATCGGCATCTCGCTGGCGCAGGTCGTGACGAACATCGGGGCCGTGTACTACGGCGCGCGGACGGCGTCGGCGCTGGGCCGGGACCTGCGCGCGGCGGTGTTCGACCGGGTGCAGTCGTTCTCGTCGCGCGAGGTGGGCCACTTCGGTGCCCCGTCGCTGATCACGCGGACGACGAACGACGTCCAGCAGGTCCAGACGCTGGTGCTGATGACGTTCACCCTGATGGTGTCCGCGCCGATCATGTGCGTGGGCGGCATCGTGCTGGCGCTCGGTCTGGACGTCCCGCTGTCGGCCGTCCTCGTGGCCGTCGTCCCGACGCTCGGCGTCTGTGTGACGCTGATCGTGCTGAAGCTGCGGCCGTTGTTCCGGTCGATGCAGGTGCGTCTGGACACCGTCAACCGGGTGCTGCGGGAGCAGATCACCGGTAACCGGGTGATCAGGGCGTTCGTGCGGGACGCGTACGAGGAGGAGCGGTTCCGGAAGGCGAACACGGATCTGACGGACGTCTCCGTGAAGGCGGGGAATCTGCTGGCGCTGATGTTCCCGGTCGTCATGACGGTCGTGAACCTGTCGTCGATCGCGGTGGTCTGGTTCGGGGCTCATCGCATCGACAGCGGCGGGATGCAGATCGGTGACCTGACGGCGTTCCTCGCGTATCTGATGCAGATCGTGATGGCCGTGATGATGGCCACGTTCATGTTCATGATGATCCCGCGCGCGGAGGTGTGCGCCGAGCGGATCCAGGAGGTGCTGGACATGTCGTCCAGCGTGGTCCCGCCGTCCGCGCCCGTGCGGGAGCTGCGGCGGCACGGGCATCTGGAGCTGCGGGGCGCGGGGTTCCGCTACCCGGGCGCCGAGGAGCCGGTGCTGAAGGCGGTGGACCTGGTGGCGCTGCCCGGCGAGACGACGGCCGTGATCGGCTCGACGGGCAGCGGCAAGTCGACGCTCCTGGGGCTCGTGCCCCGGTTGTTCGACGCGACGGACGGCGAGGTCCTGGTGGACGGGGTGCCGGTCGCCGACATCGATCCGCAGCTGCTCGCCAAGGCCGTCAGCCTCGTCCCGCAGAAGCCGTACCTGTTCGCGGGGACGGTGGCGACGAACCTGCGCTACGGCAATCCGGACGCGACGGACGACGAGCTGTGGCACGCGCTGGAGGTGGCGCAGGCCAAGGAGTTCGTGGAGCGGCTGGAGGGCGGGCTGAACGCGCCGATCGCGCAGGGCGGGACGAACGTCTCGGGCGGTCAGCGGCAGCGGCTGTCGATCGCGCGGACGCTCGTGCAGCGGCCGGAGATCTACCTGTTCGACGACTCTTTCTCGGCCCTCGACTACGCGACGGACGCGGCGCTGAGGGCGGCGCTCGCGCGGGAGACGGCGCGGGCGACCGTCGTGATCGTCGCGCAGCGGGTGTCGACCATCCGTGACGCCGACCGGATCGTCGTCCTGGACGAGGGGCGGGTCGTGGGGACGGGCACCCATCACGAGCTGATGGCGGACAACGAGACCTACCGGGAGATCGTGCTCTCCCAGCTGACGGAAGCGGAGGCCGCCTGATGGCCGGGCCGGCGGTACGGATGATGGCCGGCGCGGGACCCGACAGCCGGTCGATGGACTTCAAGGCGTCCGGGAAGCGGCTGCTCGCGCTGTTCCGGCCGGAACGGGTGACGATCTACGCGCTGCTGACGTGCATCGTGATCAGCGTGGCGCTGAACGTCGTCGGGCCGAAGATCCTCGGCCGGGCGACGGACCTGGTGTTCGCGGGGATCGTCGGGCGGCAGATGCCGGCCGGGGAGTCCAAGGAGCAGGTCCTCGCGGACATGCGGGAGCGTGGGCAGTCGTCCGTCGCGGACATGCTCAAGTCGACCGACTTCACGCCCGGCAAGGGCATCGACTTCGGGGCCGTCGGGGAGATCCTCGGGATCGCCGTCGCGGTGTTCCTGGTCGCCGGGCTGCTGATGGCCGTCACGACGCGGCTCGTGAACCTGGCCGTGAACCGGACGGTGTACCGGATGCGGGAGGACGTGCAGACGAAACTGTCGCGGCTTCCCCTGTCGTACTTCGACAAACGTCAGCGCGGGGAGGTGCTGTCGCGGGCGACGAACGACATCGACAACATCGGGCAGACGCTCCAGCAGTCGATGGGGCAGCTCATCAACTCGGTGCTGACGATCATCGGTGTGCTCGCGATGATGTTCTGGGTGTCGTGGCTGCTGGCGCTGGTCGCGCTCGTGACGGTGCCGCTGTCGGCGCTCGTCGCGACGCGGATCGGCAAACGCTCCCAGCCGCACTTCGTGCAGCAGTGGCGGACCACCGGGAAGCTCAACGCGCACATCGAGGAGATGTACACCGGGCACACGCTGGTGAAGGTGTTCGGGCGGCAGCAGGAGTCGGCGCAGCAGTTCGCCGAGCAGAACGACGAGCTGTACGAGGCGGGGTTCAAGGCGCAGTTCAACAGCGGGATCATGCAGCCGCTGATGTTCTTCGTGTCCAACCTCAACTATGTGCTGGTGGCGGTCGTCGGCGGGCTGCGGGTGGCGTCCGGGGCGCTGTCGATCGGTGACGTGCAGGCGTTCATCCAGTACTCGCGGCAGTTCTCGATGCCGCTCACGCAGGTCGCGTCCATGGCCAACCTGGTGCAGTCCGGGGTGGCGTCCGCCGAGCGGATCTTCGAGCTGCTCGACGCGGACGAGCAGGAGGCGGACGCGGCGGAGTCCGAGCGGCCGGCCGAGCTGCGCGGGCGGGTCGCGCTGGAGCACGTCTCCTTCCGCTATGAGGCCGACAAGCCGCTCATCGAGGACCTCTCCCTGGTCGTCGAGCCCGGTCACACCGTCGCCATCGTCGGTCCCACCGGGGCGGGCAAGACGACGCTGGTCAACCTCCTCATGCGGTTCTACGACGTCTCGGGCGGGCGGATCACCCTCGACGGCACGGACATCGCCCGCATGTCCCGGGACGACCTGCGCGCGGGCATCGGGATGGTCCTCCAGGACACGTGGCTGTTCGGCGGGACGATCGCCGAGAACATCGCGTACGGCGCCTCCCGGGACGTCACGCGCGGGGAGATCGAGGAGGCGGCCCGCGCGGCGCACGCCGACCGGTTCATCCGGACGCTGCCCGACGGGTACGACACCGTCATCGACGACGAGGGCAGTGGCGTCAGCGCCGGTGAGAAGCAGCTCATCACCATCGCGCGGGCGTTCCTCTCCGATCCGGTGATCCTCGTCCTCGACGAGGCGACGTCCTCCGTGGACACCCGCACCGAGGTGCTCATCCAGAAGGCCATGGCCAAACTCGCCCACGGGCGGACGTCGTTCGTCATCGCCCACCGCCTCTCCACGATCCGCGACGCGGACACGATCCTCGTCATGGAGAACGGGTCGATCGTCGAACAGGGTTCGCACGTCGACCTGTTGGCGTCGGGCGGAGCGTACGCGCGGCTGTACAAGGCGCAGTTCGCCGAGGCGGTGGCGGAGGTGGACTGACGGCGGGGTCGGGGGGTGCTCAGTCCAGGTAGCCCCTCAGCTGGTCCGCGAACGCGTGGTCCCTGAGTTTGTTCAGGGTCTTGGATTCGATCTGGCGGATGCGTTCGCGGGTCACGCCGAAGATGCGGCCGATCTCCTCCAGGGTGCGGGGGCGGCCGTCCGCGAGGCCGTAGCGGAGCTGGACGACCTTGCGCTCGCGTTCGCCGAGGGTGGAGAGGACGGCCTCCAGGTGCTCGCGCAGGAGGAGGAACGCGGCGGACTCCACGGGGCTCGCCGCGTCGCCGTCCTCGATGAGGTCGCCCAGGGCCACGTCGTCCTCCTCGCCCACGGGTGCGTGGAGGGAGACGGGCTCCTGGGCGAGTCGCAGGACCTCGCCGACCCTCTCGGGCGCGAGGTCGAGCTGGGCGGCCACCTCTTCGGCCGT
>DATCQX010000817.1:0-15633 GCA_036569285.1 Streptomyces sp. | reverse complement strand
CCAACTCCCCGGCGGCACACTGCTGGTTCATGTCTTGACATGTGACGGAAACCATTCGTAGCTTGAGCGCTCTCATTTAGATTCATGAAGAGAGTTCATGGATATGAACGGAGGGTTCGTGGTGCATCGCCGACGAAGTCGTTGCCTGACCGCCGGCCTCGGTGCCGTGACGCTGATGTTCGGGGTGGCCGCCTGCGGCGGCTCGGGCAGCGGGGGCAGCGGTGACCCGAACGCACTGGAGGTCTGGACCCGCAGCGACCCCGACTCCGCGCTCACCTATGACAACGTTTTCGCCGCGTTCACGAAGAAGACCGGCATCAAGGTCGAGCACCGGCCGGTCGTCAACTTCGACCAGCAGCTCCAGGCGCGCGCCTCCACCCGGGACCTGCCCGACGTGATGATCAACGACGCCGCGCTGATGGGCAGTTACCAGTCCCAGGGCCTCCTGAAGAAGATCGACCCCGCGACGATCGCGGGCCACGGCCAGATCGACGCCAAGACCTGGGCCACGACCGTCGGCCTCGACGGCGCCCACTACGGCATCCCCTACTCCCGCCAGGCGTTCACCCTCTTCATCCGCAAGGACTGGCGCGAGAAGCTCGGCCTGCCCGTCCCGAAGACCTGGGCCGACCTGCTCACCCTGGCCAAGGCGTTCGCCGACCGCGACCCCGACGGCGACGGCAAGAGGGACACCTACGGCATGGTCGTCCCGGGCAGCGCCCAGCGCGGCTACGTCGCCTGGTGGAGCGCGAGTTTCCTGTGGCAGGCGGGCGCCCGCGTCATCGAGCCCACCAAGAACGGCGGCTTCAAGCCCGCCATGGACTCCGACGCCGCCGTGAGCGCCGTCACCTGGCTGAAGAAGAACCTGTTCTGTACCCCCGACAAGAACATCCTCCAGCCCGGCGCCATCACCTCCGTCACCGGCAACGCCAGCAACTTCAAGGACGGCAACGCCGGGATGTACCTCACCGGCCCCTACAACATCTCCGCCTTCGACAAGACGCCCGGCAAGGACAAGTACGAGGTGGTCCAGGCACCGGCGGGGCCCGCAGGCAGAGATGTCCTGGCCGAGGGCGAGAACATCTACTTCGGCGCCGAGACCGGCAAGACCGCGCGGGAACAGGCCCTCGCCGCGTTCCTGATCTCGCCCGAGGGACAGACGCTCGCCATGACCGGCGACCACCAGCCCGTCGTCCGCATCCCCGTCAACACCACCCTCGACGCCGCGAAGGTGCGCGACGACCCGCGCTGGAACGTCGTCCAGAACGCCTACCGGACCGCCTCCGTCGAGTTCCCGAACGCCCTCGACTGGGCGCCCTTCCGGCAGGACACCGCCGACGCGCTGAACTCGATCTTCACCTACTGCGGAGGGAACGTCCGCTCCGGGCTCAAGGAGCTGAACGAGACCCTCGCCGGTGACCTCAAGGACCAGGACCTGCTGAAATGACCGCGACCACCCCCGCCCCGGTGCGCCGCGGGCGAAGCGCCCTGCCCTGGGTCTTCCTCGCCCCCGCGCTGCTCCTCGCGCTCCTCTTCAAGTTCTGGCCGATGGCCAAGGGCGTCTGGCTCAGCTTCTTCAAGGTCCGCCCCTTCCTCGGTGACAAGTGGGTCGGCGTCGACAACTACACGCGCGTCCTCGGCGACCACCGCTTCCAGGAGGCCGTCGGCCACACCCTGGTCCTCGGCGTCGGGATCTCCCTCGGCGGCATCGTCGTCGGGTTCGTCCTCGCGCTGCTCCTGGAGGGGCAGAGCCGCTCGCTGAAGATCGTCCGCACGGCCGTCTTCCTGCCCGTCGTCACCGCGACCGCCGTCGTCGGCGAGCTGTGGCGGCTGATGTACTACCCGACGTCCGACGGCCTCATCAACCACACCCTGGGCTTCCTGGGCCTCGGGCCGACGCAGTTCCTCGACAACCCGGGGACCGCCCTGTGGTCGACGATGGCCATGGGCGTCTGGATGAGCGCCCCCTACAACATGGTGATCATCCTCGCCGGTCTCGCGGGCGTCGACCGCTCGCTGTACGAGGCCGCCGCGATGGACGGCGTCTCTCTGTGGCAGCGCCTGCGGTACATCACGCTCCCCGCGATCCGGCCCGCCATGGGCATCGTCCTCACGCTCGCCGCCATCCGGGGCCTGCGCGTCTTCACCGAGGTGTACGTCCTCACCGGCGGCGGCCCGGCCGGCTCCACCGAGGTGTGGATGACCCGCGCCTACACGCTCGGCTTCACTCGCAATGACATCGGCGGCGCGTCCGCTGCCTCCGTGGTGCTGCTCGGCGTGACGCTGCTGCTGACCGTCACGGTCAACCACTTCCGCAAGAGGGGAGACGCCCGATGAGCGCGCCCGTCATCGACGCCGTCCGCGCACCGAAGGCCCCGGCCCGCGAGCCCGTCGGTTCCACCCCGGCCCGCTTCGACACCGCCCTCGGCTGGAGCGACCGCCCCGGCGTCGCCTGGGCCCTGCGCGTCCTGCTCTGCCTCATCGCCCTCGGCGTCTTCGCGGTCCCTTTCGTCACCGTCTTCGCCGGGGCCTTCACCACGAACCCCAGCGGCTCCGCGCTCACTTTCCTGCCCCACCACCCCACCCTCCTCAACTTCGAGGTGGCCGGCGAGCGCGGCATCTGGGACTACTTCACCAACTCCCTCGTCATCGCGGGCGGCGCCCTCCTGCTCCAGCTCACCGTGTCGGTCCTCGCCGCCTACGCCCTCGCCCGGCACCGGTTCCGCGGCCAGGCCCTCGTCATGACCCTGTTCATGCTGACGATGATGCTGCCCGAGGAGGTCATCGCGATCCCCCTCTCCCTGGTCCTCGGACACGTCCCCGTCCTCGGCGTCGACCTCAAGGGCACCGTCTGGGGCGTCATTCTGCCGCTCGGCGCCTGGGGCTTCTCGATCATGCTGCTCACCGAGTTCATGAAGGACATCCCGACCGAGATCGAGGAGGCCGCCCGCCTCGACGGCGTCGGTGAGTTCCGCATGCTGTGGCAGGTGATCCTGCCGCTGTGCAGGCCCGCGCTCGGCGTCGCCGGAGTCCTCGGGTTCGTCATGATCTGGGACCAGTACCTGCTGCCCCTCATCGCCTCCAAGGACCCCACCGACTACACCGTCACCGTCGCCCTGTCGATCCTGCGCACCGACCCCGAGGTCGGCTCCGGCGTCCTGCTGGCCGGCGCCGTCATCGCCCTCGTCCCGAGCCTGATCGTCTACCTGCTCCTCCAGCGCTCGCTGGTCACCGGCATCGCGGCCGGTGCCACCAAGGGCTGAGCAACCATGAAGTTCCGACACGGACTGGAGACCGCCGCCGCATGAGCGCCACCCGCATCCGCGAACTGATCGTCACCCCGATCGCCTTCAGCGACCCGCCGCTCCTCAACTCGAACGGCTGCCACGAGCCCCTCGCCCTGCGGATCGTCCTCCAACTCGTCCTGGAGGACGGCACGGTGGGCCTCGGCGAGTCCCCCGGGGGCGCCGCCCGTCTGGAGCGACTTCAGATCGCGGCGAAGACGGTCGTCGGCATGGACGTCTTCGACGCGACCGCGATCAGCGCCGCCGTCGACCGGGCGCTGCGGCCGACCGTCGCCGACTCCCACGAGCGCGGCTGGACCCACTCCGCCGTCGAGGTCGCCTGCCTCGACGCCCAGGGCAAGCTGCTCGGCCGCCCGGTCAGCGACCTCCTCGGCGGCAAGGTCCGCGACACCGTGCCGTTCGCCGCCTACCTGTTCTACAAGTGGGCCGAACATCCCGAGCTGGACGGCCGTCCCGCGATCACCGACGACTGGGGCGCCGCCCTCGACCCCGCCGGGATCGTCGAGCAGGCCCGCCTCATGCGACAGCGGTACGGATTCAAGTCGTTCAAGCTGAAGGGCGGCGTCTTCCCGCCCGACGAGGAGATCGCCGCGATCCGCGCCCTCGCGGAGGCGTTCCCGGGGCAGCCGCTGCGCCTGGACCCCAACATCGCCTGGACGGTGGAGACGTCGCGGTACGTCGCCGAACAGCTCGACGGCGTCCTCGAATACCTGGAGGACCCGACCCGGGGCATCGAGGGCATGGCCGAGGTCGCGAGGACCGCGCCGATGCCGCTCGCCACCAACATGTGCGTGATCGCCTGGGAACACCTCAGGCCCGCGATCGAACAGAACGCGATCCAGGTCCTCCTGACGGACCATCACTACTGGGGCGGCCTGCGCCGCACCCGTGAACTCGCCGCCGTCTGCGAGGCGTTCGGCATCAAGCTGTCCATGCACTCCAACTCCCACCTCGGCATCAGCCTCGCCGCGATGACCCACGTCGCCGCCGCCATCCCGAACCTCGACCACTCCTGCGACACCCACTACCCGTGGAACAGCGGCGACGAGATCGTCGTCGGCGGCCCGTTGACGATCGCGGACGGCGAGATCGAGGTCCCGACCGGACCCGGGCTCGGCGTCGACCTCGACCACGACGCCCTGGAGCGCCTGCACCGCCGCTACCTCGACGCCGGGATGACGGGCCGCGACGACACCGGCTACATCCGCACCTTCCAGCCGGAGTACGAACTGAGGCTGCCCCGCTGGTGAGTACCTAGACTGCGGACATGACACAGGACACGCCGATCGACCGGCTGGGCGCGGGCAAGTACCTGCTGATCACCAGCTACCGCAAGAACGGGACCGGTGTCTCCACACCGGTGTGGGTGGTCCGCGACGGCGACGCGCTGGGCGCCTGGACCGTGGCCGACTCGTGGAAGGTCAAGCGGATCAGGGCCCGCGCGGACGTCATGGTCGGCCCCTGCGACGTCCGGGGCAACCCGAAGGGCGAGCAGGTGCCGGGCACGGCGGAGCTCTGCAACGCCGCGACCACGGCCCGGTACCGGGCGCTCATCGCGAAGAAGTACGGGATCCTCGGGCGGCTCACCCTGCTGGGGAGCAGGCTGCGGCGCGGGCCGGAGGGGACGACCGGCATCCGGATCACGCTGACGTGAACGCGGGTACGGCAGAGGGGCACGAGCCGCGCAGGCTCGTGCCCCTCTGCCGTCAGCCGCGCCTCACGGCGCGTCCGTCACCGTCCCCGTCATCGAGGTCCCCGGGATCTCCTTCCCGTCCTGGTCGGTGTGCACGAACCGCACCGACTCGACGGGCTCGGCCACGTCGTCCTTGACGGTCTTCACGTCGAAGACGGCGGAGTCCGTCCCCGCCCTGACAGTGAGCCACACCCAGATGTCGGCCTGCGACAGGGGCCGCTCCGGGTCGGCGGACTGCCACGTGTTCTCCGCGAGCCACTGCGGGTCGACGTCCTTCGTCGACAGCTCGGTCCCCGAGGTCACCGGCACGATCCGGATCGGGTAGTAGTAGTCGACGTCGACCGGCTCGGAGAGCGTGACCCGCCACTCCAGCGTCCCGCCCTCGGTCACCTGGTCCGCGACCGGCGTCATCGTCGCCGTCGGCTCCGGGTCGTCGTTCAGGGCGGTGACCCCGCCCCGGTAGGTCCCGACGACCGCGCTGTGCACCGCCTTGACGACGATGTCGTGCTGCGTGTCGTACCCGAACCGGGTGTTGCCGGTCACCTTCACCGACACGTCGATGGTGTTCGCGCCCGGCCGGACGGTCACCAGCTTCTCCGTCGTCTTACCGGAATCGGAGTCGAGGACGTAGTAGCGGACCTGCCCGCTGCCCTTCCCGGACACCGTCACCGGGACCCGGTAGGTACGGACCCCAAAGTCGCCCTCCTTGACGGCGAGCCGTCCGACGTCGACCCGGGGCAGCGCGGCCACCTGAGCGGCCGGGGTACCGGGGCGCCAGCCCCAGGCGTCCACCAGCCACGCCTTGCCGGACTTCGAACGCGGCGTGATCTCAAGGGACTTGACCCGCTTGAGGTCGAAGGCCTTCGCCGTCTTCAGCGGCACCCGCACCTCACGCGCCCAGTAGGAGGCCGTGGCCGAGGTGCCCGGCAGCCCGTCCACGGCGACCTGCCCGAGCTTCGCGCGGCGGTTCGCCGAGTCGACGAGCGTGACGTCGAGCTTGGTGCCCTTGCTGTTCGGCGGGACGAAGACCCGCAGCGCGAGCGCCTGCGAACCGGCCAGCGACAGCGGCTTCGCGGGGCTGATCCGCGCGGCCGTGCCCGCCTTGCTCCAGGAGACGGCGACCGCGCGGCGGCCGGTCTCCTGCTGGAGGTACCACCGGGCGAAGTGCGGCGACGACCCCGTGTTCTCGTCGAGACCGCACGCCTTCTTCGCGTCGGAGCTGACCTCGTCGCACAGTCGCGCGCCGGTCACCGTCACCGAGGAGTCCGGCAGGAACCCGGCACCCCGGTTCGCGCCGACGGCGTGCGTGAGCACCTGCGCCTTGCCGGCGGAGGCGGCGCGGACGGCCGTGCCGTCGAGGAGCGGGCGGACCCGGTCGTCACCGGCGACGAACAGCCGCGCGGCGGCGGCGATGTAGACCGCGCCCGCCTGGTGCTGCTGGTCGGCGGTCAGCCGGGTGGCCTTGCCGGGGGAGCAGACCGCGTCCGGGTGGTCGGGGTCGCTGCTGAAGTCGTCCCAGGCGGGGGCCTGCGCCTTGCCCGGCGTCCACTCCGTGTTGAAGAAGTTGTGGTTCGCGCCGACCACGTACACCGCGCTGTGCAGCGCCTTGCCGTTGCTGACACCGCGCGTGCCGTCGACGTACATCTCGCCCTGGAGGTTGGAGACGTCGCCGTCGCAGCCGGGCAGGATCGTCGCGGAGGGGACGTCGGCAACCGGATTCTGGCCGAAAATCGTCGGCCCGATCAGTACCGTCCCGCTGATGTGCCAGCGCGCCTTGCCCGGCGCGCCGTCCTGCGCGGCCGGCGGTGGGTACAGGCTGTCCATCGCCGCCCGGTTGACACCCTCACCGCCGCGCGAGTGCCCGACGAGCAGCACCTTCGACAGGTCGGCCTTCGGCGCCTCGCGGACGACGGAGGGTGCGGACGACGGCTTCGCGGCCCAGTCGGCCCAGTCGGCGAGGTGGCGGCGGACCAGCGAGGAGCGGGCCTGCGCACCGCCGTCCTCGGCGTTCCAGTCCTGGCCGTTGATGCCGTTCGCGGAGATGGAGACCGTCACATAGCCCTGGGACGCGAGGAGTTGCTGGTCCTTCACGTACCCCTGGTAGCTGGGGATCTCCTGGTAGCCCTCGGCGCAGGGCCAGTCGCTGGTGACGTCCTCCTTCGTGCCGGGCTTGTAGCACGTGGAGTGCCGGCCGTGCAGGAAGAGCGCGACGGGACGCTTGCCGGCGGCGCCCTTGGGGGCGATCACGAGGCCCCGCATCTCCACGGGCACCTTGAAGCCGGGGAGTTCGACCGAGGGGAGGGAGTACTCGCCGCGCGTCGTGCGGTAGGGGCCCGGCTTGCCGGGGTCGACCGGGTTGGCCGGCAGTGCGGGCGGCGCGGCGGGGACGGCGGGCGTGGAGCGGGCCCCGGACTCCTCGGCGTCCAGGCGGCGTCCGGCGGCCTGGACTTCGAGGTTCCCCAGGCCGGAGAGCCGCCGTGCCGAGGCCGCGTCGTCCAGGGAGAGTCTGAAGGTGCGGCCGTCGGCGGACGGGCGCGGGACGCCCAGGAGACGGCCGTCCGCGTGGAACTCCACGCGGGCGTCGCCCATGGGGACGGGCTGCGGCGCGCGCCACAGCAGATCATGGCCGGAGATGCGCCAGCCGGGCGGAAGTGTGGTGGGGGCCTGCGGACTCGCAGACGTCGCCTCTGTGGCCTGGGCCAACCCCGGTGAAGCCGCCAGGACCGCGAGCGCGGCCACAGCGGTGACACCTATTCGCCGGGAACGGGACAAGGGAGTTCTCTCCTCGCGCGTGGGGGGAGCGCGGGCAACCCGTCCGAACCGGGTGCCTCGCACGTCACAGCTGATGCGAAGCATTGGCTACGGGTTGACTGTGAGAACTCCGTCTGTGGCAACAACCGAAATGATCAAGCCACGTTGACCTGCCGTCAGCTCCAGGAGCGGTACGACTCGTCGATCAGCTGGAACACCGGCTCGCCGCGCACCGGGTCGTGAGCGGTCGTCAGCCGCACCCGGTCCCCGCTGTGGATCCCGATCGGCGGCCCGATGACCCGGCCGCGTACGACGAACCCCTCGGCCAGCTCGACCATCGACACGTTGCGCGCGGCCGGGGTGTTGCGGTGCACGACCGTCGAGTGGCGGACGGTGCCGGTGCCCTCGCTGCGCTCCATACGCAGGTCGCTGCCCCGGCAGACCGGACACAGCACGCGGTGGAACATCGCCGTCCCGCAGTAGGTGCAGCGCTGGAACTGGATCGTCTCGGTGGCGGCGGCGCGCCGGTCGAGGACGGCGGCCCCGCCGGCCGCACGCTGCGTGGCGTTCGTGTGGTGGTACACGCTGATCGACTCCCTGCGCTCGCTCGGACGGAACGCACGGTGCGTCGGCCGTGGCACCGTGTCACGGTCAGGGTATGGCACTCAGTGTCAGCCGTAAAGGTACTGGGTACCCCTCAAACGAGGCCGTCCGACCCCTATGTCACTCGCGCCCCAGCGTCGTCTCGATCTCCTGCACCACCCGCCACAGCGGCGCCCCCCGCCGGGAGACGACCACGACGACGTCCTGCGGGGTCTCCCCACCGGGCGGGGGAGCACCCGGCCCGTACGTCTGCCGCACGTACTGCAGCGCGCGGTCGACCATCGCGCCCGCGTCGCCCGTGCCGTCCGAACGCAGCCAGGAGCGCAGGGCGTTGTTGTGCGCGGCCACCACGGCCGCGGCGATGACGTCCGCGTGCAGGGTGCCGTCGGGGCGGCCGGCGAAGCGGGTGCGCAGGTACTCGGCGAGGGCGCGCTCGTAGCGCCACACCACCGACAACTCGTAGGCGCGCAGCCCCGGTACGCGCTTGGTGAGCCGGTAGCGCTGCACGGAGAAGGACGGGTTCTCGGCGTACATCCCGAGGACGAGACGCGCCGCGTCGCACACCCGGCGCACGGGATCCCGGCCGGAGTCCTCCTCGGCCAGGAAGGCGGTCATGTCGGTGAGGCAGCGCTCGTGGTCGGGGAAGACCACGTCCTCCTTGGAGGGGAAGTAGCGGAAGAACGACCGCCGTCCGGCCCCGGCGAGCGCCACGATGTCGTCCACCGTGGTCTGTTCGTACCCGCGCTCCAGGAAGAGCCGGAAAGCCGCGTCGACCAGCCTGTCCCGCATGAAGGGCTTGCTCATGGCCCGGAACGTAGCACGGGACGGCACTCAGTTCCCTGCTCCGGAGGCCCGGGAGGGAACTGAGTGCACAACAGGCCTTACAGGCGCTCGGCCGCCTCGACCACGTTCGTCAGGAGCATCGCGCGCGTCATCGGGCCGACCCCGCCGACGGGCGGCGAGAACGAACCGGCGACATCGCTGACGTCGGGGTGGACGTCACCGAGGATGCCTTCGACCGTGCGGGTCAGACCGACGGACAGGACGGTCGCGCCTGGCTTGATCCAGTCCGGGGTGACGAGATGGGCGACGCCCGCCGCCGCGACCACGACGTCGGCCTCGCGGGCGTGCGCCGCGACGTCCTGCGTGGCCTCGTGGCACAGCGTGACCGTCGCGTGCTCGGTGGAGCGCGTCAGCATCAGGCCCAGCGGACGGCCGACGGTGATGCCGCAGCCGATGACGCAGAACTGCTGGCCGGTGATGGCCACATTGTTGCGGCGCAGCAGGTCGATGATGCCGCGCGGCGTGCAGGGCAGCGGGCCCGGGATACCGAGGACCAGGCGGCCCAGGTTGGTGGGGTGCAGGCCGTCGGCGTCCTTGCGGGGGTCGATCAGTTCGAGGACCGCGTGGGTGTCGATGTGGGCGGGCAGTGGGAGCTGGACGATGAAGCCGGTGCAGGCCGGGTCCTCGTTGAGACGCAGGACGGCCGCCTCGACGTCCGCCTGGGAGGCGTCGGCCGGCAGTTCGACGCGGATCGAGGCGATGCCGACCTGCGCGCAGTCACGGTGCTTGCCGCCGACGTAGGAGCGGCTGCCCGGGTCGTCACCGACGAGGACGGTACCGAGACCGGGGGTGATGCCGCGCTCCTTGAGCGCACTCACCCGCTGGGCCAGCTCGGTCTTGATGGAGGCGGCGGCGGCCTTGCCGTCGAGAAGTGTCGCGGTGGTCACGGGAGCGGGGAACCCTTCGAGCGAAGACGCGGTCGGGGAGCCGGTGACGTCCTCGGCCCCCGTACCTCCATGTTACGTCGTCCGGGTGACGGACCGGATATCGAGCCGGGCCTGAACTCCCGGGCGCGGACGTGCGTATCTCTCCTCGGGGATCACGAGGAGACGGGAGAGCGGCGTGCCGACACCGCAGCGCGGCGGCGAGAACTTCGAGCGTGAGGTCCTGGAGCCCATCGTGGTTCTCAGGCCCCGCCGTACCGACGCACTCGCGGACCTGTTCCGCGAACTGACCGAGCTGAGCACGGACGACGACACACCGGGCGAGGAGAGGACCCGCACGTACGAGGCGGTGAACGTCGCCTCGGACGAACCCGTCACCGAGCGCCTCCCCCCGCTCCCGCCCCGCCGCACACCGCCGCAGGCGCGGCGCACACAGCCGCACCGCACTCCGCCGCGCCGCGCGACGCCGCCCCCGCCCGAGCGGGCCACCGGCAAGGGGGTGCGCCGCGCGGCCGGTGTCATCGCGATCTCGGCCGCCGCCCTGGCCGGTTTCGCCGCCGCGATCCTGCTCCTGCCGGACCGCCACAATGACGCGGCGGCGGCGCAGCCCCCGGTCGTGAGCGCCCCGGTCGAACAGGGCCGGGCACCGGCCCCCGCTCCGACCCCGACCCCCACCCCGAGCGCCCCCGCCGAGGACCCCGACGGCGCCGGCGTCCTGCGCGAGGGCGCGAGAGGCAAGGAGGTCGTGGGCCTCCAGGAACGGCTGCGCCGCATCCCGAACGTGTACGACAACGGCTCCACGAACGGCGAGTACGACGCGGCGCTCACCGAGGCCGTGGCGCGCTTCCAGCTCTGGTACGGCATCCGGGGCGACGAGTCCGGGGTGTACGGCGACAACACGCGCCACGATCTGGAGGCACGGACCTCGTGATCTCTGGGACGCACTGAGTGTGTCTCATGTCACAATGCGCGGTGGGCCGGTGGGCGCTGGGCACCCCGGCCCACCGAGCCGAAAGCCGTGCCATGAGTCTCTCGCGCCTCTTGGGCCTCGCACTGCCCATGATCTTCCTGGTGGCCCTGTCGGTGGGGCTGGCCTGGTACTGGCGCGAGTCCCGCAGGGAACGTCAGCGGCGCAGCGACGGCGACTGAGCCGCCAGCGCCTGCGCGACCGCCCGCACACCGCGCGCCAGGTGCTGGAGCTGCGTCAGCTCCGCCGCGTACATCTTGATCGTGTGCTCGATCGCCGCCTCGTGCAGACCGAGGGCCGGCAGGTCGGCGCGGGCCGTCTGCAGGGCCGTGCGCGCCACCCGGACCTCCTGCTGCACCTGGAGGTGTGCGTGTCGGGCGAGCAGGACGGGGTGGCGCAGCAGCGCCGGATAGCCGGCGTAGCGGGCGGGCACCAGGTCGCGCAGCCATTTGACGGCGGAACGCTCCCAGTCGTAACTGCCCGGCGTTTTGACGTGCCGGGGCCAGTCCGGACTGAGGCGCGGCGTCGTGAGACTCATGAGCGTGGCTTCCGATGTGCGGCGTTGCGACCGTCAGAAGTATTTATATATGCCGTCTCCTTGGCAAGGAGTATGGAAACATTCACAGATTCCCGCCGTGACCCACACACCCCGGCCAACCACCCGTAACCGGGATCAGCCAGGTCATTCGGGCAGGAAGAACCGGTGCTGCTCCGCCACCTGCTCGTACTCCTCCAGCCGCGCCTGCGTCCGCTCGGGACCCGCGTCCGTCATCGCCTGGAGCAGCGCCGCCGCCATCACCCCCGGCGCCGCGTACGAGTCGAACACCAGCCGCGAACCGGTGCCCGTCGCGAACGTCACGTCCGCCTCGTCCGCGATCGGCCCCAGCGCCAGGTCCGTGATCAGCGCGACCTTCAGCCCCGCCCCGCGCGCCACGCGCAGCGCCGTCAGCGTCTCCTGCGCGTGCCGGGGCATCGAGAACGCCAGCACCCACGTCCCGCCCGCCTCCCGGGACTGGAGCAGCGCGTCGTAGGCGACGCTCCCGCCGCGCGTCACCGGCCGGACGTCCGGGTGGACCCGGCGGGCCGCGTACGTGAAGTACTCCGCGAGCGACGCGGAGATCCGCAGGCCGAGGACCGTCAGCGGCGTCGACTCCGACAGCGCCCGGCCCACCTCGATCACCTGGTCCGGATCGGCGAGATCGCGGCGCAGGTCCTCCAGGTTGCGGATCTCCGCGTCCACCGCCGCCTGGAGTTCGTTGCCCCGGTTCACCTCGGCCACCGGGCCGAGTGCGCCGAGGGCGAGCGTCTGGAGCCGCTCCCGCAGCGCCGGGTAGCCGCTGAAGCCGACGGCCGCCGCGAACCGGGTCACCGAGGGCTGGCTCACACCGACACGTTCGGCGAGGTCCGTGATCGACAGGAGGGACGCCTCGGTGAGGTGCTCGATCAGGTACTGGGCGATGCGCCGCTGGCCGGGGGAGAGGTGCGGGCCGTCGAACAGGGCGCGCAACTGCGAGGCCGGGGAGAGTTCCGTCTCGGGGACGGCCTTGCCCGAGGTGATCGCGGACGCCTGGGCCCGAGCCTGCTGCGGTGAGGGACCCGGCCCTCCTCCTTTGTCTCCCACGGCCTCAACATAGCCCACTTCATGATCGGTTCACCGCCGGTAGACCGTGATCGAGTGCCCCACGTCGTCCACCGCCCGGCTCGTCCGCAGCAACTCCGCCAGCCGCCCCCGCGCCTTCGCCGCCGCCGAGTCCGACACGACCAGCAGCCCCCGCACCCGCGCCGCGGGCACCGTCAGCGGGTCACGCCCCCGCACCCCGTAGTACGCCGGGACCCCGGCCCCCTTGTACACCAGCCACACCGGCGCGCCCCCGTACTTCTCCGCGAGCCGCCCGAGGTCCTGGCCCCAGTCGACGTTGGAGTCGTGGAGACGGAGATGGGTCCGCGCCGGGCCCCCGAACGCCTCGTTGGAGTAGGGGAGGTAGTAGGGGAACGTCCGCACGGAGCTGACGGCGACGAAGACGGCCAGCGCCCAGGTGACCCACACCCTCTTCAGCATCAGCGCACACCCCGCCGCCACCGCCAGGAACATCGGCATGAACACCGCGTACCGCGTCCCCAGATCCCGCGTCCCCGTCATCGCCGACCCCAGCAGCACCCCGGCCGGCACGAGGACGAACACCGCGGCGCGCCGCAGCCTCGGCACCGCCAGCATGGCGACGGTCCCGGCGATCCAGAGGGCGAGCATGCCGAGCGGGGTCTTCACGAGGAGGGCGACCGGCAGGTAGTACCAGCGGGCCCCGGTGTAGACGTGCCCGAACAGGAACCCCTGCCAGTGCTGGTTCTCGAACCGGAACTGCACCCGCATCCCGTCCCGGTACGACGCGGGCACCGGCAGCAGCCGCACCACCATCCCCCGCAGCCCCCGCACGCGGGGAACCGAACCCGGCGCCGGACTCCACCGCAGCCGAGGGTCCACCACGAGATACGACGCCCACACCACGGCGAACGCGCTCACCACGACGCCGCCCGCCCCCAGCAGAGCGCCCCGCCGCCCCGTCCGCCACAGCGCCACCACCGCGAGCCCCGCGAACACCGGCACGGCCGACAGCGTGCTCATCTTCGTCGCCAGCGCGGCGCCCAGCGCGAGCCCGGCGAGCGGGAGACACAGCCGGGGACGCCGGTCCGCCCGCCACAGCAGCCACGCCGACGTCAGCAGGAACCCGGCCGCCGGGACGTCCAGCGTCGCCAGCGACCCGTGGGCGATCACGTCCGGCGAGAACGCGTACAGCGCGAGCGCGACGAACGCCCCGGCACGGCCGGCGACGTCCCGCGCGAAGAAGAACACGACCAGCCCGAACAGCAGCGTCGACGCGATGACGGGTAACCGGGCCCACAGCATCACGTCCCACGGATCGTTGCCGGACTCGTAGAGAAGATGCCGCCCCAACGCCCCCTGGTCACCGGCGAATCGGGGATCGACGCGCGGATCGGCGAGGGCCACCCCGACGGCCACGATCAGCTTGCCCAGCGGCGGATGCTCGGGGTTGTAGCGCACCTCGTGCGCGTGGAGGTAGTCGGCGGCCGTCCCGACGTACACGGGCTCGTCGATGGTCGGCGTCTGCTCGACCGCCGTCGTCACCATGACGGCACCCATCTGCGCGAGCAGGAGGACGACGAGGAGCGGCCCCCACCACCGCCGGGCGAACGTTCGCAGTGCTGTGCTCGTCATCATCCGCCCTCGGTGACCGCGCGGGGCGGGAAGCGGCCCCGGCCAAAGCTAGCCCGCTCCCCGCCCCGCCGGACGTCACCGCCTCACGAGTCGTACCGACAGACCGTCCGCCGTGTAGTGGGGTACGGCCCGCAGGTGGGGCGAGTTCAGCACCACCTTGTCGAACTGCCCGCGCAGCTGCTTGGCGTGCAGGACGCGGACGACCGTCCCGGCGGCCGGCGGGTGCTTCGGGTCGAGGGTCAGCACGAGCTTGGCACCCTTGTGCAGGTGGGCGCGGCCCGAGACGGTGACGTGCGCGCCCTTGCCCTTGTGGACCGTGACGTCCAGCGTCGCGGCGCCCTGCGCCCAGACGCCCCGCACCCGCAGCGGCGTCGCGGCGCCGAGCGTGCCGCCCTTGAGGGTGACGTCGCCCTGGCCGAGCGCGTTCGCGTGCCCGGCGACGAGCTTGCCCTCCGTGACGACCGTGCCGCCGTGGTAGGTGTTGTGGCCGGTGAGGGTGAGGGTGCCGGAGCCCTTCTTGGTGAGGCCGCCGTGGCCGTCGATGTCGTTGCGCCAGGCGTCCGCCGCGTGGAAGCCGTGCTTCGCCGCGTCCAGCGTGACCGTGACGTGCGACTCGAACGAGCCGTAGCCGTCCGCCGCCGCGAACAGGTTGATGCGGCCCCACTGCTCGAAGCCGTCCAGCAGGACGTAGCCCGAGTCGACCGCCGTCGAGCGCAGCACCGCGCGGCGCTGCTCGGCCGTCAGGTAGGGCTGGCGGGTCTCCAGGAGGACCTCGGCGCCCTTCGGGACGGTCAGCGGGACGCTGCGGCCCTTGCGGGTCATGACGTACGTGAGCTTCGGCTCGACCAGGCGGGCGTTGGCCTCACGGCTCGCGTACCTGTCGTGGGCGTCCGAGTGCGCGTACGCGAAGAGGGTGTCGGCGGTCGTGCCGGTCTTCGCCGTGAAGTACGCCAGCGCCTGGGCGCGCGCGGCCTTCTTCAGCTGGGCGTTCTCCGGGTCGGCGAGGGTCGCCGCGGCGAGCGCGGTGGCCATGATCCGGCCGCCGACCACGTCGACCGTGGAGTGCATGCCGGACATGATCCGGGTGTGGCTCAGCTCGAAGGCGCGGGTCACGATCTCCTGGAACCGCTCCGGCACGGCGTACGCGTAGGCGAGCGCCGCCAGGTGGAAGGCGTTGGTGTGGCCGCTGGGGTAGCCGCCGTCCTGCGCGGGAGTGGTGCTGCGCTGGCGCAGGAGCTGCTTGACGACGACGACCTTCGAGTCGTAGACGGGGTAGCCGAGTTCGTCGGTCTTGCCGGTGTCGACGACCTGGCTGTCCTCGTTCATCCGCCACGGACGCGGGTACTGGTAGGCGG
>DATCQX010000816.1:0-3189 GCA_036569285.1 Streptomyces sp. | reverse complement strand
AGTCGGGACGACAGGATTTGAACCTGCGACCCCTTGACCCCCAGTCAAGTGCGCTACCAAGCTGCGCCACGTCCCGGTGCGGTTCGCGCGGTCGGTGACCGCGTGAACACGCAGGTAAACCTTACCGCACGGGAGCGGGTGCCTTTGCCGGGGCGCGGTCGGGGGCGGGGTGGGTGGTGCGGGTGGTGGGGACGAGGAGGGCCGCGAGGGCGGCGGCGAGGCAGAGGAGGGTGAGCAGGGTGAAGCCGTGGGTGTAGCCGCTGTCGTAGGGCAGGCCGCTCGGCTGGAGGTGCCCGGTCACCAGGACGCTCGTCACCGCCGCGCCGATGGAGCCGCCGATCGTGCGGATGTTGGCGTTCATGCCGGTGGCCGCGCCGGTCTGGGCGGGCGGGACGCTGGCGACGATCAGGTTGGCCATGGAGGCGAACGCGAGGCCGATGCCGAGGCCGAACACCCCGGCGACGAGGGCGACCTGCCACCGCGCGTCGTGCCACAGCGTCAGGAAGCCGAGGGCGAGCGCGCCGAACCCGGAGCCGGTGACGAGCAGCGCCTTGGAGCCGACGCGCGGGGCGAGCCGTCCGCTGAGCATTCCGGAGACGAACATGGCGACCAGCATCGGCACCATGAGCAGCCCGGACGCGGTGACGCTGGCGCCGAAGCCGTACCCAGCACTGGTGGGCGTCTGGACGAAGCCCGGCAAGAAGGACCAGATCGCGTACATGCCCGCGCCGAACAGGAGGGCGGCGAGGTTGGTCGTCCACACGGCGGGCAGCCGCATGATCCTCAGGTCGATGAGGGGGCTCGCGGCGCGGGACTCGGCGTACAGCCAGCCGACGGCGAGGACGGCGGCGAGACCGAAGAGCCCGAGGACGCGGGCGGAGCCCCAGCCCCACACACTGGCCTGGCTGAGCGGCAACAGGAGCGCGACGAGCCACCCGGACAGGAGCACGGCACCGAGCCAGCCGACCTTCCCGGAGGCCTTGTCGGGCGATTCGGGGACATACCGCAGGGCGATGGCCGCGGCCCCCGCGACGATCACGACCGGTATCCAGAACAGCCAGCGGTAGTCGAGCGCGGAGACGATCGGCCCGGCGGCGACCATGCCGACCCCGCCGCCCGCGGCGATGACGGCGGACAGGGCGCTGATGCGCCCGGGCACGGCGTCCGGCGCGAACTCGTCGCGGATGATGCCGAAGGAGAGCGGGAAGAGCGCGCCCCCGACGCCCTGGACGACGCGGGCGACGATGAGGACGCCGATGGTGGGGGCGAGCGCGGCGAGGAGGCAGCCCACGAGGACGGCGGCCAGGACGGCGACGAGCGTGCGCTTGCGGCCGATCAGGTCGCCGACGCGGCCGAGGATCGGGGTGAAGACGGACGCGGAGAGCAGGTACGCGGTCATCACCCAGGTCGCCGTCGACTGCGAAGTGTGCAGCGCGTGCTGCACGGTCGGCAGGGCCGGCGCGATGAGCGACTGGAGCATGGCGAACACACCCGCGCCTGTCGCGAGGACCGCGAAGGTGAGGCGGGAGGACGAGCGAGGCATGGAGGACCTCTCGGGCGAGGAGCGACGGCTGGGAGGGACGGTCCGCACCCGCGATCGGCGAAGCGCCGCGGGGCCGCACAGGGATGGCGGGCCGCCCACTGCTAAAGTGGAGGAACGCCTCCACTCTACTGGAGGCACCCCTCCGCTTCAAGATGTTCCGGAGATCGACCTCCGCTTTCACCCGACCGGCCCAGGGAGGCCACCGTGACCGCCCACCCGCACCCCGTCTCCGCGATCGTCGCCGCCCAGCGCCCGCACCGGAAGGACGCCGCCCGCAACTACGACGCCCTGATCGCCGCCGCACGCGAGGCGTTCGCGGAGAACGGCTCCGAGGCGTCCCTGGAAGACATCGCGCGCCGCGCCGGCGTCGGCATCGGCACGCTGTACCGCAACTTCCCCACCCGCCGGGCCCTGTTCGAGAGCGTGTACGCGGACGAGGTCAACGCCCTGTGCGAGAAGGCGGACGAGGTCGCGGACCTCCCGCCGTGGCCGGCGGTGGTCACCTGGCTGGAGGCCTTCACCGCGTACATGATCACCAAGCGCGCGGTGCGCGAGGCCCTGGAGGACGAGTCGGAGATCTTCGACGCCTGCCGCGAGTCGCTGTACGCGTCGGGCGGCCCGCTCTTCGTCCGCGCCCAGGAGGCCGGAGAGGCGCGCGGCGACATGGAGTTTTCGGACCTGCTGCGCCTGGTCGCGGGCGTCACCGCCACCCAGTTCCCGACCGACGCGCAGCGCGAGCACGTCCTGTCGATCGCGCTCGACGGGGTCCGCAAGACGGCTTGAGCCTTCCCGGTCACACCGAAATCGCAACATCGAATTTCCCCGACAGCCATCAACGGCCCCGATTCCGGGGCCCTTTTCGGACATGCGCGGCCATCCGAGCGCATTTCCCGCCACCGCCCGTGTTTCGGCGACGTGAATCCGGGCGCGAACGGTGTGCGCCCGCACCACGATTGGCCCGTTTTCCGCCCTGCTGCCCCCTGACCTGCGTCTGACCGAATCGGTTCGACAGCCGATCAGGGGGCCTCGCGCTTATTGACCCGCGAGTAATAACCGCACTACCTTTCCAGCGTTTCCCGCACCCGCGCCGAAAGACGGACCGGCGTTTCCCGGCGCCCCCTGCCCCCATTGCGTGGCCGGGGAAGCCGTTGCCCCGTCCTGCCTTTTTCCGCCGCCGTTCGCACCCCCACCGTGCAGTTTCCTCCTCGAAGCGTTGACTCTGGAGAGACATGACGCCCGCTGTGCGCCCCGAGGACCTGGTCATCGGCATCACTCCCTTCGGCCGCCCCGACGCCTCACTCGCCCTCGCCCTCTCCCGGTCCGGTGCCCTCGGTGTCCTGGACCTCGGCGACGGCGACCGCACGGCGCGCGAGGCCCTGGAACGAGTACGGCACGCGCCGGTCGGGGTACGCGTCGGGCCGCACTGTCGCATCGCTCCGGCGGACCTCCCCGACCGTGACCTCACCGTCGTCCTCGCCCCGGGCCTCAGCTGGGAGGCGTCGACCCGCCACCGGGTGCTCGCCGAGGTCACCGACCTCGCGCAGGCGCAGGCCGCGATCGGACGCGGCGCCCACGGCCTGATCGCGCGCGGCTCCGAATCAGGCGGCGCTGTAGGCGAGTTGAGCACGTTCGTGCTCCTCCAGCAG
>DATCQX010000815.1:0-5419 GCA_036569285.1 Streptomyces sp. | reverse complement strand
TCGTCCGTGATGTGGCCTCGGACGGAGCCGACCACCTCGTCGCCGAGGCGGGCGACGAAGACGCAGTCGGTGGTCAGCTCCTTGCGGACGGAGTCCAGGGACTGGACGAGCGGGTCGATGCGGTAGTTGCCGTACAGGGCGGCCTCACTCTGGAAACACAGGTACTGAAGCCTGAAGATCTGCTCGGCATCCTGCTCGGTGGCACCCGAGATGGTCACGCTCATGCCCATGTGCGCACGCCTCCCGCTCATCTGATCGTCGGTGGTTCTCCACTCCTATCCCCGCGCTCGCCGGGTCGCAACCTCCCGGACACCCAGTGGTCCTGTGACGTACGCGACGCCAACAGGTTTACGTCAGGAGTTGCGGAAGTCCTCGCGGGCGAGCACACCGGTGTCGGCCTGGTCGGTGAAGACCCCGTCGATGCCGGTCGCGAAGTACGCCCGGTACGCGCCGAAGACGTCCCCGTACCCGTCCGCGTCCGTGCCCTTGCGGTACTCGGCCGGCAGGAAGGGGTTCTCGTTGCGCATCGTGTAGGGGTGCAGGATCAGGCCCGCGTCGTGCGCGTCGCGCACCAGCGTCGTCGGCTGGGTGAGCCTGCCGTCCGCGTCCCTCGGGATGATCAGGTTGAGCGTCGGGCCGATGCCCTGCGCGTACCCGGCGATCTCCCTGAGGCCCGTCGGGGTGATCAGGTCGGCGACCGTGCGGGGGTCGCCGGACTCGACGAAGTCCCAGGGGCGGGAGCCGGCCGCGTCGAGGAGGACGACGAGCGGGTTGGCGACGAGCTTGTTCAGGCGCTGGATGCTGCTCGGCTCGAAGGACTGGAGGATGACCGGCGAGTGCGCCTTGTCCTTGCCGTGCTTGCGCAGCAGCTTGGCGACCCGCTCCTCAAGGCCGAGGCCCTGCTTGCGGAAGTAGGTGGGGTGCTTGGTCTCGGGGTAGATCCACACCTGCTTGCCGCGCCTGCGCGTCTGCTCGTCCTGCCACTTGAGGACCTCCTCGAAGGTGGGGATCTCCCAACGGCCGTCGTACAGCGTGTTGTGCGGGCGGTTGGCCGGGATGCGCTCGACCGCGCGCAGCCGCTTCAGCTCCGCGAGCGTGAAGTCCTCGGTGAACCAGCCGGTGACGGAGACGCCGTCCAGGACCTTCGTGCGCTTGCGGTCCTTGAACTCGGCGTGCGAGGCGACGTCCGTCGTGCCGCCGATCTCCGGCTCGTGGCGGCAGACGAGGTGACCGTCCTTGGTGGGGACGAGGTCGCCCGCCTCGACGATGTCCGCGCCCAGGTCGAGGGCGAGCTGGTAGGAGCCGAAGGTGTGCTCCGGGCGGTAGCCGCTGGCGCCCCGGTGGCCGATGATCGTCGGGACCGGGAGGCTCTTGAGGCCGCTCTTGAGGCCGCCGCCGTGCCGGGGGGTGCGGCTCGCCGCGTTCGCGGTGCCCGCGCCGCCCACGACCGCTCCCGTCGCGCCCAGCACCGCCGCGCCCAGCAGTGCGCGTCGTCCGGTGCCTCGCGTGCCCTCGTCCTGCGTCGCCATGGACTCTCCCCATTCGTCGTCGGCTCGTACGTGCGGGGTGATCGTAGGGGCGTGAACATGACCAGCGGGAGAACACGGGCAGGTTTCGCAGCCGACTCGCAGGTAAACCCGTGTCAACACTGCGTAAGACCTCGGTGTCCCGATGTGCGTCACCCGGGTAGCCGAGAGTAACGTGCCTAGCTGCACGGACTTATACACAATCCCTTGACATCGGAGGGCCCGTTGTCCCGCTTCTCGTTCCTCAAGGCAACCCTCGGACCGGTCATGCGGCTGTGGTTCCGGCCGCAGGTGGAGGGGATCGAGAACATCCCGGGGGACGGGCCTGTCATCCTCGCGGGGAACCACCTCACGTTCATCGACTCCCTGATCATGCCGCTGGTGTGCGACCGGCAGGTGTTCTTCATCGGGAAGGACGAGTACGTCACCGGGACGTCCCTCAAGGGGCGGATCATGGCGTGGTTCTTCACCGGGTCCGGGATGATTCCCGTCGACCGGGACGGGGGGCGTGGGGGTGTCGCCGCGCTCATGACCGGGCGGCGGGTGCTGGAAGAGGGCAAGGTGTTCGGGATCTATCCCGAGGGGACGCGGTCGCCTGACGGCCGTCTGTACCGGGGGCGGACCGGGATCGCTCGGCTGACTCTCATGACCGGGGCGCCTGTTGTGCCGTTCGCGATGATCGGGACGGACAAGTTGCAGCCCGGCGGTGCGGGGATTCCTCGGCCGGGGAAGGTGACTGTTCGGTTCGGGGAGGCGATGGAGTTCTCGCGGTATGAGGGGATGGATCGGGATCGGTACGTGTTGCGGGCGGTGACGGATTCGGTGATGGCTGAGGTTATGCGGTTGTCGGGGCAGGAGTATGTGGACGTCTATGCGACTAAGGCGAAAGCTGCCTAATCGCCGTAGAGGGTTCTGTTGTAGGGCGGGGAACTGGCGCGTTGTGGTTGTTCGCGCAGTTCCCCGCGCCCCTAGCTAGGACAACTTGCGGTCTCTCAAGAGGGTCCACGCCACTGCCGATGCCGTCAGGAGTACTGCCGCTCCCACCCCCGCCGCTGCCGACAAGCCGTCGATGAATGCTTCTCTCGCGGACGTCAGTAGCGCCTCCGCCGTGTGTTCCGGGAGTGTTGCCGCTGATTCCACCGCGCCACCCAACGACTCGTGGGCCGCCTGCGGTGTGCCTGCCGGGGCATCAAAACCTCTGTAGACGCCCGTCACGATCGAGCCCAATGCCGCGATACCCAAGGCCGCGCCCAGTTCGTATGCCGTCTCCGACACCGCCGACGCCGAACCCGCCTGTTCCTTCGGGACCGAGGACAAGATGACGTCCGCGGTGACTGTGAAGGAGAAGCCGGCGCCGAGGCCTACGACCAACAGGGCCGCGCCGAGGACGGGGTAGCCCGTCGAGGTGTGGAGTTGGGTCAGGGCCGCCAGGGCGAGGCCGATCGCCGCGAGGCCGCCTGAGACGACCAGGCGTACCGAGTAGCGGCGGGCCGCGCGGCCGGCGAGGAGGCCGGCGGCGACTGCGCCGAGCGCTGCCGGGAGTTCGGCCAGGCCCGCTTCCAACGGGCGGCGTTCCTGGACCAGTTGGAGGTACTGGGAGAGGAAGAAGACGAGGCCCGAGAGGCCGAGGATCGTCAGGAGGTCGGCCAGCACCGCGCCGCTGAAGCCCCGGTTGCGGAAGAGTTTCATGTCCAGCAGGGGGACGGGCAGGGCGAGTTGGCGGCGGACGAAGGTGTAGAGCGCGACGGCGCCGAGGGTGCCGACGGTCAGGGCGGCCGGGGTGAAGCCGTGGGCGGCGGCCTCCTTCACGCCGTACACGACCGCGACCATGCCGACGAGGGAGAGCAGGACGCTCGGGAGGTCCCACGGGCCGGGGTTCGGGTTGCGGGACTCGGGCAGGAGCTTCGCGCCGATGACGACGAGGGCGGCCATCACCGGGAGGTTGATGAGGAAGACCGAGCCCCACCAGAAGTGTTCGAGGAGGAAGCCGCCGACGATCGGGCCGATCGCCGTACCGGCGGAGGCGGTCGCTCCCCAGATGCCGACGGCGAGGCTGCGCTCGCGGGGGTCGGGGAAGAGGTTGCGGATCAGCGCGAGGGTCGCGGGCATGAGGGTGGCGCCGGCGACACCGAGGAGCGCGCGGGCCGCGATCATCAACTCCGGTGTCGTGGCGTACGCGTTGAGGATCGATATGAGGCCGAACGCGGTCGCGCCGACGAGCAGGACGCGTTTTCTGCCGATGCGGTCGCCGAGGCTGCCCATCGAGACGAGGAGGCCGGCGATGACGAACGAGTAGACGTCGCCGATCCACAGCAACTGTGTGCCGGACGGCTTGAGGTCTTCGCTGATGTACGGGGTCGCGAGGCCGAGGACGGTGGCGTCCACGGCCACCAGCAGCACGGCGAGCACGAGGACGGAGAGCGCGAGCCAGCGGCCCGGACGCTTCACCGCCTCGGTCGTACCCGGCGTCTGCACGGTGCTGGTCATGATTCCTCTCTCCTCAGCGCGCCGCCGAGCAGGAGCTCGACGGTCATGTGGTGGAAGTCCCGGGGGGCGCCCTTTCCGCACTGGACGAGCCAGACCGCGGAGCCGAGCAGGCCGTAGAGGGCCTCGGTGAGCCAGACCGGGCTCAGGTCGATCCTGAACTCGCCGGCCGACTGGCCGCGTCTGAACAGCGCCTCGACGCGTTCGTCGAGGCGCGTCCAGCCCTCGTTGATGCTTCCGTCCTCGAAGAGCTGGTTCTCCGTGTAGAGGAAGGCGATCAGTGCGGCGGACGGTTCGAGTTCGCGGACCAGGCGGCGGACGGCGTCCTGTGCCGTCCCCTCGTCGAGGCGTGCCGCGTCGAGTGCGGTCGCGCACTCCTCGATGCCGAACTCCTCCAGGGCGCGGATCAGGGCGTCCCTGCCCGCGAAGTGGCGGTGCAGGGTCGCGCGGCTGATGCCGGCCGCCTTGGCCACCTCGTCCATCGTGGCGGTGGCTTTGCGGGTCAGGAGGGCTGCGGCGGAGCGCAGGACGTGGTCACGGTCTACGGCCATGAGACGACCATAACCCATATGAGACATTCTTGTCTCATCGAGGGCATGGCCGTCTCAGGACTTCCGGTCAGGGGGCGCTTAATGCCAGGGGAGGGAGCTTCGGGTCGACCAGTACGCCGCCGGGGGCTCCGCGAGCGTCGCGAGGGCGGCCTGCTGAGTGTCGTCCAGAGTGATCGTCTCCGCCTTCAGGTTGGCCTTGAGCTGGGCGGTCGTCGCCGCGCCCGAAAGGACCAGGCCCGTCCAGGGCTGGTGGAGGATCCAGGCCAGGGCGATCGCGTCCGGGCCCACGCCGGTGTCCTCGGCGATCTTCCGGACGGCGGGCGGGGCCGTGTCGGCCGCGAGACGGCCGTTGGCCATGCCCTCCTTGACGATCACCGTGAGGCCCGCGGCGTGTGCCTCCGCCAGGGCCGGGGCCGCCGAGGCCTCCAGGGCGTTGTACGTCGACTGGACCGTGCTGAACAGGGGGTCCCCGTCGACCGTGATCTCCAGCGCCGCCCTGATCGCGTCCGCCTGGGCGGGGCCGCTGGTGGAGAACCCGACAGGGGTGCCGGACTCCGCGAGGCGGGCGTGCAGGGCCTTGTCCGTCAGCGCGGGGCTGTCCGGGGTGACCGAGTGGATCTGGTACAGGTCCAGACGGTCACCGAGCAGCTCCCGCGTCTCGGCGCGCTGACGTTCGTACGTCTGGAGCGTGTGGTCCTTGACCTCGTGCTTCTCGGCGTCCGTCGTCCAGTTCGCCGTATAGGTGTAGCCCCACTTGCTCCCGACGGCCACATCATCGACGTCCGGATTCGCCCTCAGCCACTCCGCCAGAAACTCCTCCGACCTGCCGTACGAGCGGGCCGCGTCCAGATAACGGAT
>DATCQX010000814.1:0-2072 GCA_036569285.1 Streptomyces sp. | reverse complement strand
GGGTATGTGCGGGCGCGGGAGGGGGTGGGGGGCTGACGGCGGGGCACAGCGCCACACGGCGACCGGGCCGGCCTGCCCCCTCCCCCCCCGTTGGACGCCCATTCCCCTGGGGACGCAGAGCCTCGTCGCCCCCGTCTCCCCCTCGGGACGCGGGGCTGCCGCACCGGGAGTCCGCGTGCCCCCCGCGACCCGACACCGCACCGGGCCGGTCTGTCCCCCGCGTTGCACGCCGACTCCCCACAGCACGCGGGGCTGGCGCACCGGAAGTCCGCATGCCCGCGTACACCCACCGGACTCGGCGCCGCTCAGAACGTCAGCAGCACCTTCCCCAGCACTCCCCCGGCCTCGAACAGCTCATGCGCGGCCCGCACCTCGTCGATCGGGTACCGGACCGCGACCCGCACGCGCAGCGCCCCCTTGTCGACGAGGGAGACGAGGTCGGCGAGGTGCTCCCGGTTCTCCTGGACGTAGCTCTTGACCGCGCCGGGGATGTCGGGGAGGGGTTCGTCGGAGATGGAGACGTAGCGCCCGCCGGGTGCGAGGAGGTGTCCGGCGTCGAGGCCGGCGGTGTCGAGGACGGCGTCGTAGGCGCCGGCCGTGAGGTCGGTCAGGGTGTGGGTGACGTGCGCGGCGCCGAGTTCGCGGGCCTCGGTGTGGTGGGCGGGCCGGGAGACCAGGGCGTCCACGGTGGCGCCGGTGCGCAGGGCGAGTTGGACGGCGATGCCGCCGACGGCTCCGGTGGCGCCGATGACGAGGAGGCGGGCGCCTTCGGTGAGGGCGGTCTTCTCCAGTGCCTGGACGGCGGTGACCCCGGCGAGCGGGAGGGCCGCCGCGTCTGTGAGGGGGATCGTGATGGGGGCGTGGGTGAGCAGGTGGGCGGGGAGGGTGACGAGTTCGGACCAGGTGCCGCGCCCGGTGGCGATCTGCGCGGACATGGCGACGACCTCGTCGCCGGGCCGGAAGTCGGTGCTGTCGGTGGCGACGACCGTCCCGGAGAGGTCCCAGCCGAGGGTGGCGGGCAGGGCGGGGCCGATGTCGAGGGCGCGGGTCTTCCAGTCGACGGGGTTGAGGCTGCCGGCCGCCGCCTTGACGAGGACCTCGCCGGGGGCCGGGACCGGATCGGGGATCTCCTCGACGGTGAGGACCTCGGGGCCGCCGTGGCGGTCGATCCGTACTGCGCGCATGCTCGTGTCTCCTCGGGGTCGGGTGCCGGCCCGTGCGCTGGAGCGCGGGCCGTCGCTGATCAGGGACGTTAGACTCTGACATCCGTGTGAGAGTCAAGCGGGAGGCGAACGGGCCGTGCGGATCGGTGAGTTGTCACGCAGGACCGGGGTGCACGAGCGGCTGCTGCGGTACTACGAGGAGCAGGGTCTGCTGTGTCCCGAGCGGCGGCCGAGCGGCTATCGGGAGTACACGGACGGCGATGTCGACGCCGTGCGCCGGATCCGTTCCCTGCTGGCGGCGGGGTTGAACACGGCGACGATCGCGACGGTTCTGCCGTGTCTGCGGGACACGGGGGACGGTCTGGTGCCGACGTGTCCCGACCTCGTGGCGCAGTTGCGGCGGGAGCGGGAGCGGATCGCGGGGTCGATCGACGAACTCCGGGCGTCGCTCGGGGCGTTGGACAAGGTCATCGCGGCGGCTCCGCCGATGGTGTGAGTCTCGTCCGCCCCTCTCGGAAAGGTTCCGTCATGCCCGGTTTCCTCGAACTCGTCCCGGATCCCGAAGGCCGTCCCCTGCTGGGTATCGGCCGTTTCGGCGAGCCGTTCCTGCTGACCGTCCACCTGTCGCAGGGGCTCGGGTCGGCCGAGCTGTGGCTGGACCGGGGGCGGGCGGGGAAGGCGCGTCTCGTGGAGTTCCGGCGGGTGGGGCGGCGGGTGCTGTTCGCCGTGCGGAACAAGCATTTCCTCAGTACGGGGGATGCCGCCGCGGTGCGGGCCGGGGCGGAGTCGTTCGCGGTGTCGGTGGTGTGGAGCGGGCCGGTGCTGCGGGAGGAGGGCGGGCTGGTCGTCGTGGACGCGACGGGGCTCGCGCTGTACGACCACGACCAGGTCGCCGGGCATCTCGCCGAG
>DATCQX010000813.1:0-3694 GCA_036569285.1 Streptomyces sp. | reverse complement strand
GGGCGGCGGGGGGCTGGGGTTGGGGGCGTGGAGCGGGAACGGGGCTGTGCGGGGCGGACTTTGTGACGGTCTTCACCGCTGCCTGCTCGGCGAGGGCTTCGCCGTCGGCGGTCTGCTCGGGAGCCTTCGGCGTGGCGGCCTGCTCGGTGGGCGCCTCCTCGGCAGCGGCCTGTTCAAGTGCCGTCGGCTCGGAGGCCTGTTCGGCGGATGCCGCCTCGGCGGCGGCCCTCTTCACGCCGGCCCTCTCGGCAGCGGTCCTCTTGGCGGCAGCCCTCTCCTCGGCGGCAACCCCCTTCGCGGGTGCCTTCTTCACCGCTCCCCTCTTCGGCACCGCCTTCTCAGGCGCGACCCTCTTCGTCGCGGCCTTCTTCGCCGCCGCCTTCTTCGCGGCGGCGGCCGGCTTCTTCTTCGGGTTCGGCGCACCGGACGTCACGGGCGGGGCCTCCTGGGGGTGAAAGGGGTTTCGTGGGCGGCGAGTCGGCGGATCGCCGCGAGGGGGACGGGGAGCCAGTCAGGGCGGTTCCGGGCCTCGTACACCACCTCGTAGATCGCCTTGTCGGTCTCGTACGCCCGCAACAGCACCGGATCGGTACGCGGGTCCACGCCGGTGACCTGCGCGTACCCCGAGCAGTACGCCGCCCGGCAGGCCGTCGCCCACTGCGGGGCCGGCGGGTCGGCGGTGTGCGCGGCGTAGTCGAAGGACCGCAGCATCCCGGCGACGTCCCGCAACGCGGGCTGCGGCATGCGCCGTTCGGCCAGCGGGCGGGCCGGTTCCCCCTCGAAGTCGATCAGCAGCCAGCGTCCGCCGGGCGTCCGCAGGCACTGCCCGAGATGCAGGTCCCCGTGGATGCGCTGGGCGACCCACGTGTGCCCCTCCCCGGCCAGCTCCCCGAGCGCTCCGAACGCCGTCCGCAGCCCCTCCTCGTACGGCCGCAGCGACGGCACCGCCGTCACCGCCGCCTCCAGCCTCCCCACCATCCCCTCGACCAGCGGCCCGAGTTGGGCCTGCCCGAGCGTCACCGTCGGCAACGCCCGCGCCAGCGCCTGATGCACCTCGGCCGTGGCCCGCCCGAGCGCCCGCGCATCCTCCGCGAACCGCACGGGATGCGGACGACGGTGAGGGCGCCCGTCGCTGCCGCCGAACCCGGAGCCGTCGCGTGAATCGGCGTCCGCCTCAACGGAGCCGTCCCCCCACTCCCCGAACTCCCCCCATTCCTCAGGCTCCTTGCCCACCCCCTGCAACGCCAGCTCCCACCCGTCCACCGCCTCGGGTACGAACTCCTGCGCCACCGCGAGGATCCACCGTTCGCCGGTGATGTCGGCCTCGGTCCAGCCGAGGGGTGCCGGGACGCGGGGGCAGTGTTCGCGTGTCAGGGCGAGGGGGAGTTCGAGGTCGGGGTTGATGCCGGGGACCACTCGGCGCAGGAGTTTCAGGATGAGTGAATCTCCGTAGATCACCGAGGAGTTGGACTGTTCGGCGGTGACCAGGCGGGGGACGAGGTTCGGGCGGATCTCGGCGCCGGGGGCGCGGGTGAAGCGCAGGGCGCCCACGCGGGCGTCGGAGCGGATCGCTTCGAGGAGGATCTCGGCGGGCCAGGGATCGTGGAGGGCGTCGTAGTAGGTGCGGCCCCCGACCTCGCCGATCCGGGCGGGCGCGAGGTGCGGGGGGAGTGTTTCGCGGGCGGCGATGAGGAGTTGGTAGCAGTCGCCGGGCCCGGCGCCCTGCTCGGCGCGGGCCAGGACGTGGTGGAGGGACAGGCGCCCGCCGGCCGGCAGGAGTTCCGTCACGGCGACCGGCGTGAAACCGGTGACGGGACGTCCCTTCCCCGCGAACCACCGCTGCCGGGGCAGCCATTCGCGCAGCAGGGGGGCCAGCGACGTGAGCAGGTCGGGGCCGGGACGCAGTGCCGTGTCCACCATGACGTCGTCCTTTCCCCGGGGACCCGAACGGGCCGAAGGGGTAGGGGTGTTAGTGATGCGTGCCCCGGGCGGGGCGGAGGAAACCGCCCCGCCCGGACGTTCTAGCGCGGGTTCCCCCGCAGCCGGAACCAGTAGAAGCCGTGCCCCGCGAGCGTGAGCAGGTACGGGAGTTCACCGATCGCGGGGAACCGCACCCCGCCGAACAGCTCGACGGGATGGCGTCCGCCGAACCGGCTGAGGTCCAGTTCGGTGGGCTGCGCGAACCGGGAGAAGTTGTGGACGCACAGGACGAGGTCGTCCTCGTACTCCCGCAGGAACGCGAGCACCGCCGCGTTGCTGGACGGGAGTTCGGTGAACGAACCGAGCCCGAACGCCGGGTTCTGCTTGCGGATCTCGATCATCCGGCGCGTCCAGTGCAGCAGCGACGACGGTGACGACATCGACGCCTCGACGTTGCTGACCTGGTAGCCGTAGACCGGGTCCATGATCGTCGGCAGGTACAGGCGCCCCGGATCGCAGGACGAGAAGCCCGCGTTGCGGTCCGGCGTCCACTGCATGGGCGTGCGGACGGCGTCCCGGTCGCCGAGCCAGATGTTGTCGCCCATGCCGATCTCGTCGCCGTAGTAGAGGATCGGCGAGCCGGGCAGCGACAGCAACAGGGCCGTGAACAGCTCGATCTGGTTGCGGTCGTTGTCCAGCAGCGGCGAAAGCCTGCGCCTGATACCGATGTTGGCGCGCATCCGCGGGTCTTTCGCGTACTCCGCGTACATGTAGTCGCGTTCCTCGTCGGTGACCATCTCCAGCGTCAACTCGTCGTGGTTGCGCAGGAAGACGCCCCACTGGCAGTTCGAGGGGATCGCCGGGGTCTTCGCGAGGATCTCGGAGACCGGGTAGCGGGACTCGCGCCGGACGGCCATGAAGATGCGGGGCATGACGGGGAAGTGGAACGCCATGTGGCACTCGTCGCCGCCGGAGGAGTAGTCGCCGAAGTAGTCGACGACGTCCTCGGGCCACTGGTTGGCCTCGGCGAGCAGCACCGTGTCCGGGTAGCTCGCGTCGATCTCCTTGCGCACCCGCTTGAGGAACTCGTGCGTTGCAGGAAGGTTTTCGCAGTTCGTTCCGTCGGCCGCGTACAGATACGGCACGGCGTCGAGCCGGAAGCCGTCGATGCCGAGGTCCAGCCAGAACTTCAGCGCCGAGATCATCTCGTCCTGCACGGCCGGGTTCTCGTAGTTGAGATCCGGCTGGTGGGAGAAGAACCGGTGGAAGAAGTACTGCTTGCGGACCGGGTCGAAGGTCCAGTTGGAGACCTCGGTGTCGACGAAGATGATCCGCGCTTCGGGATAGCTCTTGTCGTCGTCGGCCCACATGTAGTAGTCGCCGTACGGGCCTTGGGGATCCCTGCGGGACTCCTGGAACCACGGGTGCTGGTCGCTGGTGTGGTTCATGACGACGTCGATGATGACGCGCATACCGCGCTGGTGGGCGGCGTCCACGAACTCCACGAAGTCGGCGAGGTCACCGAACTCCGGCAGCACCGACGTGTAGTCGGAGACGTCGTAACCGCCGTCCTTCAGCGGCGACTTGAAGAACGGCGGGAGCCACAGGCAGTCCACGCCGAGCCACTGGAGGTAGTCGAGTCTGGCGGTCAGCCCCTTCAGGTCGCCGACGCCGTCGCCGTTGGAGTCCTGGAAGGAGCGGACCAGCACCTCGTAGAACACGGCACGTTTGAACCACTCGGGGTCGCGGTCCTTCGCGGGGGTGTCCTCGAAGG
>DATCQX010000812.1:0-21210 GCA_036569285.1 Streptomyces sp. | reverse complement strand
TGTCTTCTCCTTCGACGTCCGCGGCGGGAACCCCACCCAGGTCCGCACCGCCCTCACCGAAGCGGTGGCCTCCCTCCACCGCGCCGACGCGATCTTCAGCACCTACCGCGAGGACAGCGAGATCTCCCGCCTGACCCGAGGTGAACTCTCCTTGGCGGACTGTTCCCCCGAGGTCACCGAAGTCCTCGAACTAGGCGCCCAGGCCGAGCAGTTGAGCGACGGCTGGTTCAGCATGCGCTACGAGGGCCACCTGGACCCCACGGGCATAGTGAAGGGCTGGTCCACGGAAAGAGCGGCCCGCATGCTGGCGGCGGCCGGCGCGACAGGCGTAAGCCTCAACGGGGGTGGAGACGTACAGCTGTTGGGGGTACCGGGCCCCGAACGCCCCTGGAGAGTAGGCGTATCAGACCCGTTGCGCCCGGGCGGCTTGGCGGCAGTGGTATCCGCAGCAGGAGCCCCGGAGTTGGCGGTGGCGACCTCGGGCACGGCGGAACGGGGCGCGCACATCGTCGACCCGAAGACGGGCCACTCAGCGATAACGGACTTGGTAGCGGTGACAGTTGTGGCCCCCACCCTCACGTGGGCGGACTGCTGGGCAACAGCGGCGTTCGCGATGGGTTCGAGGGAGGGCCTGGCGTGGCTGGAATCGCTGCCGGACGTGGAAGCGTTGCTGATCACGGCGGGCGACGAAGTCAGATGCACCAGCGGCTTGGCAACGCGGCTCGGCTGAGGTTCTTTAGGGGCGCGGGGCTGTATCAATTTGCGGCTACCGCCGCGCGGGCGCGACCAGCCACAAACAACCCGCAGACGGCCGCCCCCAGTTCCCCCCTCTTCATCCCCCGTTCTGAGCCAACCGCAACAAGTGATCCGCGAGCGCCTGCCCCCCGGTAGCCTCCCGGCTGATCAACAGCAACGTGTCATCCCCGGCGATGGTCCCCAAGATGTCATGCAGCTCAGCCTGATCGATAGCCGACGCCAAGAACTGCGCAGCACCAGGCGGCGTCCGCAACACCACCAGATTCGCGGAAGCCTCCGCAGAGATCAGCAACTCCTGGGACAGCCGCCGCATCCGCTCCTCCTTCGCGGACTCCCCCAGCGGCGCGCGAGGCGTACGGAACCCGCCCTCACTCGGCACCGCATAGATCAAGTCCCCGTCGGTGTTCCGGATCTTCACCGCGTTCAACTCATCGAGATCACGCGACAAAGTGGCCTGCGTGACACTCAACCCGTCGTCGGACAGCAGCTTCGCCAGTTGGCTCTGCGACCGCACCGGCTCCCGGTTGAGAATGTCCACGATCCTCCGATGACGCGCCGTACGCGTCTGCGGAACGGCCGGCCCAGCGGCGGCATCACTCATCGTCGTCTCATTCTCCGGCTCGGTCCCCGTTCACGGCATCGAGGACACCGGGCAGCGCCCCGAGGAACGCCGCCACCTCCTCGTCCCGCAGATTCAGCGGCGGCATGAGCCGTACGACGTCGGCGGCGGGCGCGTTGACCAGGAACCCGGCATCCTGGGCCGTCTGCTGCACCTGCGCGGCATACGGCCCGGTGAGCACGATACCCAGGAGTAGGCCCGCGCCCCGGACATAATCGATCAACGGGTGCCCGAGCCCCTCGATCCCGTCCCGCAGTTTCTCGCTCTGCGCCTTGACGTTCTCCAGCAGCCCTTCGTTCTCGATGGTGTCGAGGACGGCGATCCCGGCGGCGCAGGCGACGGGATTCCCGCCGAACGTGGTCCCGTGGTGACCGGGCCGGAGGAAGTCGGCGGCGCGCCCGAAGGCGACGGTCGCGCCGAGGGGCAGCCCGCCGCCGAGCCCCTTGGCGAGGGTGACGACGTCGGGCAGGACGCCTTCGTGGGCCTGGTACTCGAACCAGTGCCCGGTGCGGCCGATGCCGGTCTGTACCTCGTCGAGGACGAGCAGGGCGCCCGTCGCGGCGGTGATGGCGCGCGCGGCCTTGAGGTATCCGGCGGGCGGCACGACGACGCCGTTCTCGCCCTGCACCGGTTCGATGACGACGAGGGCGGTGTCGTCGGTGACGGCGGCGGCGAGCGCCTGCGCGTCTCCGTAGGGGACGTGGGTGACGTCGCCGGGGAGCGGGTGGAAGCCGTCCTGTTTGCCGGGCTGGCCGGTGAGGGCGAGGGCGCCCATGGTGCGGCCGTGGAAGCCGCCGGTGGTGGCGACCATGTGGGTGCGGCCGGTCAGCCGGCCGATCTTGAAGGCGCCCTCGTTGGCCTCGGCGCCGGAGTTGCAGAAGAACACCTTGCCGTCCCGCCCGAACCGGGTGAGGAGCCGTTCGGCGAGGGCGACGGGCGGTTCGGCGACGAAGAGGTTGGAGACGTGGCCGAGGGACGCGATCTGCGTGGAGACGGCCTCGACGATCGCCGGGTGGGCGTGGCCGAGCGCGTTGACGGCGATCCCGCCGACGAAGTCGAGGTACTCGTTGCCGTCGGCGTCCCACAGCTTGGCGCCCGCGCCGCGTACGAGGGGCAGGCGGGGGGTGCCGTAGTTGTTCATGAGCGAGCCCTGCCAGCGGGCGGTCAGCTCCTGGTTGCCGGTCATTCCGAGTCCCCCTCAGGCTCGTGGGATACAGCCTCGTCGGGCACGACCATCGTGCCGATCCCGTCATCCGTGAAGATCTCCAGCAGGATGGAGTGCTGGACACGGCCGTCGATCACTCTGGCGGTCTGCACTCCGTGGCGCACCGCGTGCAGGCAGCCCTCCATCTTGGGGACCATGCCGGAGCTCAACTCCGGCAGCAGTTTCTCCAGTTGGGAGGCGGTGAGGCGGCTGATCACCTCTTCGGAGTTCGGCCAGTCCTCGTAGAGGCCCTCGACGTCGGTGAGGACGAGGAGGGTTTCGGCGCCCAGTGCCGCAGCGAGTGCCGCAGCCGCCGTATCAGCATTGACGTTGTAGACATGTCCGTCGTCCTCGCTGCGGGCGATCGACGAGACGACCGGGATCCGGCCGTCGGCGAGCAGCGCCTCGATGGCGCCGGTGTCGATCGCGGTGATCTCACCGACCCGGCCGATGTCGACCAGTTCGCCGTCGATCTCGGGGCGGTGCTTGGTCGCGGTGATGGTGTGGGCGTCCTCGCCGGTCAATCCGACGGCGAGGGGCCCGTGTTGGTTGAGGAGCCCGACCAGCTCGCGCTGCACCTGTCCGGCGAGGACCATACGGACGACGTCCATGGCCTCCTCGGTGGTGACGCGCAGCCCGGCCTTGAACTCGCTGACGATGCCGTGTTTCTCGAACGCGGCGTTGATCTGCGGGCCGCCGCCGTGGACGACGACCGGCTTGAGCCCGGCGTGGTGGAGGAAGACGACGTCCTGCGCGAACGCGGCCTTCAACTCCTCGTCCACCATGGCGTTCCCGCCGAACTTGACGACAACTGTCTTGCCGTTGTGCCGAGTCAGCCAGGGCAACGCCTCGATGAGGATCTGCGCCTTGGGGAGGGCCTTGTGTTTACGGGTCTCGCTCATGAGGAGTACGCGCTGTTCTCGTGGACGTAGTCGGCGGTGAGGTCGTTGGTCCAGATGGTCGCGGTCTCGGTGCCGGCGGAGAGGTCGGCGACGATGTGCACCTCGCGGTAGCGCATGTCGACCGCTTCCCGGTCCTCGCCGACGCCGCCGTTCTTGCAGACCCAGACGCCGTTGATGGCGACGTTCAACTCGTCTGCTTCGAAGGCGGCTCGAGTCGTGCCGATGGCGGACAGGACGCGGCCCCAGTTGGGGTCCTCGCCGTGTATGGCGCACTTGAGGAGGTTGTTGCGGGCGATGGAGCGGCCGACCTCGACGGCGTCGTCCTCGGTCGCCGCGTTGATGACCTCGATCTTGATGTCCTTGGTGGCGCCCTCGGCGTCCCGGATGAGCTGCTGCCCGAGGTCGTCGCAGACCTGGCGGACGGCCTCCGCGAACTCGGTGTACTCCGGGGTGACTTCGGCGGCGCCGGAGGCGAGCAGGAGCACGGTGTCGTTGGTCGACATGCAGCCGTCGGAGTCGACGCGGTCGAAGGTGGTCCGGGTCGCGTCGCGAAGTGCCTTGTCGAGCAGGTCGCTTGGGACGTCCGCGTCGGTGGTGACGACGACCAGCATCGTGGCGAGGCCGGGGGCGAGCATGCCGGCGCCCTTGGCCATGCCGCCGACGGTCCAGCCGTCCTTGGTGACGACGGACGTCTTGTGGACGGTGTCGGTGGTCTTGATGGCGATGGCGGCCTTCTCCCCGCCGTGCTCGCTCAAAGACGCGGCGGCTGCCTCGACTCCCGTCAGCAGCTTGTCCATCGGGAGGAGGACGCCGATGAGCCCGGTCGAGCAGACGGCGACCTCGCCCGCGCCGATCTCCAGCACCTCGGCGGCCTTCTCGGCCGTCGCGTGCGTGTCCTGGAAGCCCTTCGGCCCCGTGCAGGCGTTGGCGCCGCCGGAGTTGAGGACGACGGCCGTCAACTCGCCGCTCTTGAGGACCTGTTGCGACCACAGCACCGGTGCGGCCTTCACGCGGTTGGAGGTGAAGACACCGGCGGCGGCGCGGCGCGGCCCGGTGTTGACCACGAGGGCCAGGTCCGGGTTGCCGCTCTCCTTGATCCCGGCGGCGATGCCCGCCGCCGTGAATCCCTTTGCTGCCGTCACGCTCACGGTGCGACTCCGATCGTGGAAAGGCCCAGCTCCTCGGGGAGGCCGAGGGCGATGTTCATGCTCTGGACGGCACCGCCGGCGGTGCCCTTGGTGAGGTTGTCGATGGCGCTGATCGCGATGATCCGGTGCACGGCGGCGTCGTACGCGACCTGGATCTGAACGGCGTTGGAACCCTGCACGGACGCCGTCGCGGGCCACTGGCCCTCGGGGAGGAGGTGGACGAACGGCTCGTCGGCGAGGGCCTTCTCGTAGGCGGCGCGGACGGTCTCGGGGGTGACGCCGGGTGTGGCCTGGACGCTGCACGTGGCGAGGATGCCCCGGGACATGGGCGCGAGGGTCGGTGTGAAGGAGACGGTGACCGGCTCGCCCGCGGCCAGACTGAGGTTCTGGATCATCTCGGGGGTGTGCCGGTGCCCGCCGCCGACGCCGTAGGGCGACATGGAGCCCATGACCTCGCTGCCGAGGAGGTTGGTCTTGGGCGCCTTGCCCGCGCCGGAGGTGCCGGAGGCGGCGACGACGATCGTCTGGTTCTCGGCGAGGCCCGCGGTGTAGGCCGGGAACAGGGCGAGGGAGACGGCCGTCGGGTAGCAGCCGGGGACCGCGATGCGCTTGGACCCCTCCAGCGCGGCGCGGCCCCCCGGCAGTTCGGGGAGGCCGTACGGCCAGGTGCCGGCGTGCGGGGAGCCGTAGAACTTCTCCCAGTCACCGGCGTTCTTCAGGCGGAAGTCGGCGCCCATGTCGACGACCAGCACATCCGGCCCGAGCTGTTCGGCGACGGCGGCGGACTGCCCGTGCGGCAGCGCGAGGAAGACGACGTCGTGCCCGGCGAGCGCTTCAGGCGTCGTCTCCGCCAGCACCCGGTCGGCCAGCGGCAACAAATGCGGCTGAAGCCCCCCGAGCCGCTGCCCGGCATTGGAGTTCCCGGTGAGCGCGCCGACCTCGACCTCCGGGTGCCCGAGCAGCAGGCGCAACACCTCACCACCCGCATACCCGCTAGCCCCGGCGACTGCCGCACGTACCACCATGAACTCCTCCTCCTGAATGGCATGACTATACGTCTCGATGCACGTTTATGCAATCGATCGCATACGGTCCGCTGGCAGCCGGTGAGCCCGAGCGCCTCAGCCCGCGAGCCGGTCCCGGGCGGCCAGCCACCGCCAGCGGCGACGCTCGGTGACCAGCGTGGCCACGGCCAGCAGGGTCACCGGGAGTGCCGCCCAGGCGGGCCAGGCCGCCCACGAGGAGATCACCGCTGCGGCGAGTTGGAGGAGGACCAGCAGGATCGTGGCCCAGCCCGGCACCGGGATGATCACGCCGGCCTTGTCGCCCGGGGTGGAGAAGAGGGTGGGGAGGCCGATCAGGACCACTACGGACACGGCGGCGAGGAGCCAGGAGTGGCCGGCCAGGGCCCAGGGGGTGGCCACCCACGCGACGAGTTCCGTCGCGAAGCGCAAGGCGGACGCGGCGCGGTCGTCCGGTCGGTCCGAGGGCGTATCCCCACCAGCGGCGTCGGTCACCTGCGGACGATCTCACGGCACGCGGCCGGTGGCCAGGGGCCCCGGTCAGGAGACCGGCACCAACCCCTCACGCGGCTTTGCCAGGGCCGTCGTCGGGGTGCGTCCGCGCAGGAACCGCCAGGCCGCGAGCAGGAGGGTGCCCGTGAGGGCCAGGGAGCCGACGCTCAGGCCGAGGTGGAGGCCCGGGGGGTGGAAGGTGCAGGTCAGGGTGGTCGAGGTGGGGTTGAGGGGGGCGGCGATCAGGCCGTGGAAGTCCTGGGCGGGGACGGCGGGGGCGTCGCCGATCGCGCAGCGCCAGCCGGCGATGCGGGGCGCCGCGACGACGGCGAGGCCGCTGCTGCCCCGGGGGAGTTCGGTGCGGATCGTGTCGTCGGAGACGGTCACCTTCGTCGCGCCGGTCGCCCGGAGGGCGGCGACGGCGGAGCGCAGCTTCGCGGTGTCCAGGCAGCCGAGTGCGCCGGGGCGCGGGGAGCCGCCGCCGTCCTTGGCGGACAGGGCGATCCTGACCTGCCCGGACGCCGGGACCGTGCCCAGCCGCTGCATCGCCGCGATCTTCGTGCGGCCCGCCCGGAACCTGCCGGTGAGGGCGCTCCCGTCGAGGCGCGCGGTGCCCGCGAAGTGCGGGGCGTAGAGGTAGGCCTCGCTGCCCGCCGGGCACCGGGCCGTGACCGCCGTCCGGCTGACGGCGATCCGGGGGACGGTGTAGACGCGCGTCCCGAGCAGCAGTTCCTGGTTGCGGTATGGCGACGGCCCGAACCCGGGGCGCGGGCTCGCGGGTCGTACCGTCACCAGTGGCGGCACGTCCTGCCTGGTCACCGTCTCTCCGGTGCCGTCCTGCGGGAACCAGTTCTGGTGCGGGTCCGGTGGGGAGTGCACGCGCGCGCCGACCGAGAACACCGTGTCCGTGACGGCGTTGTCGAGGCTCTGGAGGCTGCGCCCGCCGGAGGTCCAGCCGTCGCCGAGGGCGGTGAGCGTGCGGTAGAGGACGTCCGAGGTGTGGCTGCTGTAGTACTGGGCGCCCTGTCCGCCGACCATCATCGGGTCGTTGCCGACGGTCTGCTCGCGTCCGGGGTCGGTGCGGTAGGCGGGCCAGCCGTCCGCCGCGGCGATGGCGTCCGCCTGTGCCTGCTGGCGTGCTCCCCAGGGGGCGTAGTCGTCGAAGTGGGCGAGGCGCAGGCGGGTCGTGACGGCGGAGACGCCGGTGGCTTCGCCGAGTTGCAGGGTCAGGAGGAGGGCTATGGCGAAGGTGGCGGGGAGAGGGCGGGTGAGGAGACGCCTCAGGCCAGCATTCGTACGATCATCAGCCCCGACTCCCTTCACCTCACGACCGTCCACCGCACGACCGTCCACCTCAAGGCCGTCCACCTCACGGCCGTCCGCCTTCCCCAACAACCGCAACCCCCACAACACCCCCGCAGCCACCACCGCCACCATCGGCAGCACGAACGGCCGCGTCAGATAACTCCCGCTCGCCACCCCCGCCATCACCACCAGAATCCCCGCAGCCGCCCCCAGCGCCCGACCCCCCGGCACCCCGTACGACAACCCGTACCAAGCGGCGATGACCAGGAACGCGCACAGCACGAACGCCTCCCGGTACCCGGACCCCTGGGGCGTCGTGAACCCGTGCCAGGCGAGTTGGGTCGGCCCCCACTGCATCGACGCGAACATGACGACGACGAGCCCCGACAGGGCCGTCCGGACCCGCCCCGGCACCTTCGTGTGGAACGGCAGGGCCAGCGCGAGGAGCAGCGCGGTCGTGCCGACGTACAGCCCGGGCGTCCCGAACCCGTACGTCCCCGGCATCATGCGGGCGAGGACGTCCTCGGCGTCGGAGGGGTCGAAGCCGCTGAAGTGGGTCGGTGAGGCGTGCATGCTGCCGAAGTAGACGACGGTGACGAGCGGCGCGGCGAGCCCGATGCCGAGGACGACGGTGAGGGCGGCACGGCCGAGGGCGGCGAGGGTCTCGCGGCGGGCCGGTGCCATGAGTACCAGCCGCAGTACCAGCACCAGCGCGGCCCCGAGCGTCGCCATGTACCCGGTGTAGAAGTTGGCGACCCAGGCGAGCGCGACGAGGAGGACGCCGACGACCCGGCGCCGCCCGGCGATCATCCACTCCCCCACCAGGCACAGCACCGGCAGCGCGATCAGCCCGTCCAGCCACATCAGGTTGTACGAGGCGTCGGCGAGGCTCCACCCGCACAGCGCGTACGAGACCCCCATGAGGACGGCGCCCCAGCGCGGCCCCGGCCGCAGGGTGAGCAGGAGCCAGGTCATGGCCGCCGCCGCGCTCGCCGTCTTCAGCGCGGTGATGACGTAGACGGCGAGGTCGATCCCGTCGCGCGGGAAGACGCCGACGAGCAGGGCGAACGGGCTGCTCACGTACGTCGCGAAGTCGGGCAGGAAGCTCGCGCCGAACCCTGACCGCCAGTTGACGAGGACGCCGTCCGACCTGCCGTGCAGGAGGTCCCAGAGGTGGGCGTGGAACGGCAGGTACTGGTTGCCGAGGTCGTTGACGCTGCGGGTGCGCGGACCGAACGGGTAGCTACGGGCCAGGACGTCGGCAGCGCAGAACACGGCGAGCGTGAGGAGCGCGGCGAGCCCGGAGGCGGTGCGGCGGAGGCGGGGGTGGGTTTCCACGCAGGCTGAGATGGGTGGGGATTCGGGTGGGTTGTGCGGGTGTGGGGATGTCCGGGAAACGTTCATCCGCTTGTCGCCGGCCGTTTCGCTTGGCTAGGGTCGGGGGCGTGATCACCGGACCGGCGCGCACGCGCCATTCACGGATGGGCTACCCGGTGGGCGACTGAGCCCCGGGTGGGGCCTCAGGGCCCCTGGGTGGGGCAGGGCCCCGCCGTCCGCTCGGAGACGTAGACGCGTTCCGCAGTTTCCGTTCCGAGCCGTGAAGGCGACCATCCCATGCCAGCTTCCTTCAACCACACCATCATCGCGTCCAAGGACCGCGAGGAGTCCGCCCGTTTCTTCCGGGACCTCCTCGAAGTCGGCGAGGCCCCCTCCTGGGGCCCGTTCACCAACATCCAGCTCGCCGACGGCACCCTGCTCCAGTTCGCGGAGCCGCCGGTCGAGATCCAGATGCAGCACTACGCGTTCCTCGTGGACGACGACCTCTTCGACCGCGCCTACCAGCGGATCTGCGACGCCGGGATCACCCACTGGGCCGACCCGCACATGCGGCGGCCCGGTGAGACGAACACCGAGCACGACGGCCGGGGCGTCTACTTCAAGGACCCGTCGGGCCACGCGATCGAGCTGCTGACCAGGCCCTACCTGTAGGAACCCCGGCGGCGGCCCCGCCCGCCCCGCCCTGCATGATGACCGGCATGACGTTCGACGGCACCCCGGTCACCGGGCTCGACCTCACCGGCTTCACCGAGGCCGAGCCCGGCCTGTGGCAGGACACGGCGGGGCTGCTGCTGTCCGCCCACTTCTTCCCCCTCGTCCCCGACCTCCCGGCCCCGCTGCACGAGAGGGACCGGCTGCGGTCCGGCGTCGCGCAGGGGGTCGCGGGCGGCGGGGGCGGCCTGATCGAGGCCGAGTTCGGGACGCTCGGTGGGGTCCCGGCGCTGTGGCAGCTCGTGAAGATACCCCTGGGTTCCCGCCCTGGCCAGGCGTTCCTGGCCTCGTGGACCGTCCCGAAGGACCGGTGCAGCCTGGTCCTGAAAGTGCAGGCCGCCGAGGGCCGCATGACCGGCCTGCGAGAGGCCGTGATCGCGGACCGGGTCGGCCCCGCCGCCTCCTTCCGCCCCCACCCGTACGGCGACTTCGGCGGCCTGCCGTACCACGTGGCCGATCTGGAGCGGTGGGACGCCGACTTCCCGGACCATCCGCTGACGCGGGTGCGGACGACGCTGAGGCGGCTGACTCCGACGGTGACGCTGGACGAGGCGTTCACGTCGCTGCCGGAGTTCGCGGGGGCCGGGGCGACCCGGTCACCGGCGGCGAAGCGGGGCTGGTTCCGCAGGCGCCGGTGAGGCGCGTGCGGCGGCGTCTCACAAGTCGGTGAGACGCCGTCTCAGATGCCGGTGAGGCGCGCGGGACGGCCCCGCCGAACACGTATTCTCACGGAGAACCAACGCACAAACCGTGAGAGGTGGCCGACCGTGGGCTTCGACGTGGACGTGGTGCGCGAGGACTTCCCGATCCTGCGCCGGACCCTGGACTCCGGCGCCCGGCTGGTCTACCTCGACTCGGGCGCGACCACCCAGAAACCGCTGCAAGTCCTGGACGCCGAGCGGGAGTTCTACCTCACCCGCAACGCCGCCCCGCACCGCGGCGCGCACCAGCTGTCGGTGGAGGCGACCGAGGGGTACGAGGACGCGCGGCACGCGGTCGCGGCGTTCGTCGGCGCCGGGGACGACGAGATAGTGTTCACGAAGAACACCACCGAGGGCATCAACCTCGTCGCGTACTCCCTCGGCAACGCGGGCCGCCTCGGTCCCGGCGACCGGATCGTCGTCACGGAGATGGAGCACCACGCGAACCTGGTCCCCTGGCAGCAGCTGGCCCAGCGCACGGGCGCCACGCTGGACTGGTTCGGCCTCACCGACGACGGCCGCCTCGACCTCTCGCGGATCGACGAACTCCTCGACGAGCGCACGAAGGTCCTCGCGCTCACCCACCAGTCGAACGTCCTCGGCACGGTCAACCCGGTCCGTGAACTCGCGGACCGCGCCCACGCGTTCGGGACGGTCGTGGTGGTGGACGGCGCCCAGTCGGTGCCGCACCGCCCGGTGGACGTCCGGGAGCTGGGCGCGGACTTCCTGGCCTTCTCGGGGCACAAGATGCTCGCGCCGAACGGCATCGGCGTGCTGTGGGGTCGGGCCGAACTCCTCGCGGAAATGCCGCCGTTCCTCACCGGCGGCTCGATGATCGAGATCGTCGAGATGGACCGCTCGACGTTCCTGCCGCCGCCCCAGCGCTTCGAGGCGGGCGTCCCGATGACCTCGCAGACGGTCGCCCTGGCCGCCGCGATCGACTACCTGAACGCGCTGGGCATGCGTGAAGTCGCCGCCCACGAGGACCGGTTGACGGCGCTGGCGCTCGACGCGCTCCAGGAGCTCCCCGGCGTGCGGATCATCGGCCCCACGGACCTCGCGGACCGGGGCGCGACCCTCTCGTTCACCGTCGAGGGCGTCCACCCCCACGACGTGGGGCAGATCCTCGACGAGCGCGGTGTCGCCGTCCGCGTCGGCCACCACTGCGCCCGGCCGATCGTGAAGCGGTACGGGATCCCGGCGACGACCCGGGCGAGCTTCTACGTCTACAACACGGAAGCCGAGGTGGAGGCGCTGGTGCAAGGGGTGCGGGCGGCGCAGAAGTACTTCGGGGCATGAAAAGGCACGTCAAGAGGGACGTAAAGAGTTGCGTTGGAGCGCGCTCCAACTTCTACGGTCTCTCTCATGACGAACGAGAACGAGAGCACCACCCGTGAAGAGCGTTTCGCCCGAGGCCTCGAAGTCCTGCGCGCGGTCGACGGCGAGGCCGGCCAGCGAGTGATCGACTCGCTGGCCGACATCAACCCCGAGCTGGGCCACCAGATCGTGTCCTGGGGCTTCGGCGAGATCTACTCGCGCCCCGAACTGGAGCCTCGTGACCGCCAGTTGGTGACGCTCGGGATGCTCACCGCGCTCGGCGGCTGCGAGCCCCAGCTGGAGGTGCACATCAACGCCGCCCTGAACGTCGGCCTCACGCCGGTCCAGATCACCGAGGCGCTGATGCACGCGGCCGGGTACTGCGGTTTCCCGAAGTCCCTCAACGCGACGTTCGTCGCGAAGAAGGTCTTCGAGGAGCGGGGCCTGTTGAAGACCCCTCCGGCTACTTCTGCCTGATCCGCAGGAACGTCACCGAGTTCGCCGGGAAGGTGTACGTGAACTTCCTGGCGACTCCGTCGAAGACGGACGTCACGGGCGCGACGGGCGTGGCCGTCTCCGTGTTCACGGCGTCGGCGTCGGCGCTCAGGGTGGTCACGCGCGCCCGCCCGGCCACCCGGGACGTACCGAGGTCGATCTCCGTACGCGCCTGCGCCGCCTGCGCGTTGACCACCTTGACGATCAGCTCGCCGGTCTTCGCGTCGCGCGTGACGACCTGTCGGAACGGCTCGGCGGGCTTGTCGTCGGTGAAGCTGCCCCACTCCTTGCCGTCGATGGAGAGGGTGACCTGCCGGCCCCGGACCTTGACGTCGACGTCGTAGGGGCGGCCGGTCTCGACGCTGCCCGCCTTGGTGATCAGCGTGGACTTGCCGCCGTCCACGGCCTGTTCGACGGCGGTCTGGGTGTTGTTCCAGCCGCCGATGTTGAACCAGTAGAAGTTCCCGGTGTCCTTGACGCCGAACGCGACGAGGAAGCCTTCCCTGCCGGACTTCTTGGTGGCCTTCACGTGGAGGTCGTAGTCGTGCCAGCGCGGGTCGCCAGCGGAGACCATGGTGTTCTCGGCGGCGGTGTCCGTCTGGACGTAACTCCCGTCCTGCACGCTCCAGTTGCCGCCGCCCGTGTGGGTCCACCGCGAGGCGTCGCCGGAGAAGTCGTCGCTCAGGAGTGCCGTCCCGTCGGCGCCGGTCACCTTGACGTCGTCGTACGCGGCGCTGGTCGCCCAGGTGGAGAGGCCGACGGCACCGGTGATCGGGCCCTGGAGGGCGGGGGTGCCGGTGGCGGTCGAGGGGACGACCCGGTCACCGACGTTGGTCATGAAGAGCTTCTGGACCTCGTAGTTGGCGGAGTTCCAGGAGGCGCGGTTGTTGAACCAGATCAGGTCGGGCCGCCACTGGACGTAGTCCTCGTTCGCGAACAGCGGCGCGTAGGAGGCCAGTTCGACGACGTCCGCGTTGCGTTCGAGGCCGGTCATGTAGGCGGCTTCGGCGAGGCCGTTCTTGAACGCGTTGCCCCAGGAGGCGTATTCGCCGAGGAAGACCTTGGGTCCGGAGCGGTCGTACGTGTCGTAGCGGTCGTTGTTCTGGAGGAACCACTGGGGGTTGCGGTAGTAGTGCTCGTCGACCAGGGCGACCTTGGCGTCCCGGTTGAGCTGCCAGGCCGTGTCGAAGGTCGGACCGGAGGAGTCCGGGCCCGAGTTGGAGATCACGGTCATGTACGGGTACTTGGCCTCGATGGCGGCCCGGAACTGCTTGAACCGGTCGAAGAACTCGACGGGCAGGTTCTCCTCGTTGCCGACCTCGATGTGGGTGAGGTGGAACGGCTTCGGGTGGCCCATCTGCGCGCGGACCTTGCCCCACGTGGAGGTGACGGGCCCGTTGGCGAACTCGACGAGGTCCAGGGTGTCCTGGATGTGCCGCTGGAGGAGCGCCGGGTCGTCGACCGCCTTGTTCTGCCCGCACCCGGTGACGAGGGCGGGGACGACGGGCAGCGGCATCGCGCCGATGTCCTCGGCGAAGCGGAAGTACTCGTAGTAGCCGAGACCGTAACTCTGGTTGTAGCCCCAGAAGTTGGAGTTGACGGCACGTGTCTCGACCGGGCCGACCGTGTCCTTCCACTGGTACGAGCGGGCCCGCTGCCAGTTCGACGCCTCGCTGTAGTCCTGCATGGAGCCGGTGTTGACGAGGCACCCGCCGGGGAAGCGCACGAACCCGGGCTTCAGCGCGGCGACCTTCTCCGCCAAGTCCTTGCGCAGCCCGTTGGGTTCACCGCGGAAGGTGTCCCGGGGGAACAGGGAGACCATGTCGAGCGCGGCGGCTCCGCTGGAGGCGACGGTCAACCGGCCGACGCTGCTGGTGCGTCCGGCGGTGAACGTCGCCCGGTACTGGGCCCAGCCGCCCGCGCGCACGGCGATCCGGCGGGCGGTCGCGAGGGCGCCGTCCGCGTCCTGGAGGGTGACCGTCAGCGCGGTGCCGGACTCGGCGCGGGCCCAGACGGAGAAGTCGTACTTCTTGCCCTGGTCGACGTGGATGCCGGTGTTGTAGCCGGAGTTCGTGACCGCTGAACCGGCGCTCAGGGAGAGGTAGTTGCGGTTGCGGTCGTTCAACCGGCCCGTGTCGTCGACGACGTCGGCGGAGCCGGTGACCGTCCAGGAGGTCAGCGGGGCGTAGGAGCTGTTGTCGACGGGCGCGTACTCGAAGGACCGGTTCTGGACGAGTTCGGCGTAGAGGCCGCCGTCCGCCGCCCGGTTGATGTCCTCGAAGAAGACGCCGTACATGGTGTCGGCGATCCGGGCGCCTTGGGCGGTGGGGTCGACGGTGAGGGTGTAGTCGGTGGGGTCGGCGGCCTGGGCGTTCACCGGGAGGCCGGCCGAGGCCAGCAGGAGGGCGGTGGCGCCGAGAGCGAGTCTCCAGCGGGTGCGTGACATGGGGGGCTCCGCGGCTCGATGGTTCGACAAGGGTGTTCGAGATATCGGACACTGATCAGTACGTCGAACGGCAAGATAGAGAGGGGGCGTGGGGGCGTCAATGAGTCGGGCGGGACCGAAAGTGTCGAAAGCGAGGGGCTGATGGGCGAGTTCTGGCCGGTCGCCGACGTGCTGGGCCATCTGGCGGGCACTTGGCACGTCCGGCGCACCGTGCGGGACCTGGCCGGCGGGGGCGAGGGCGTGTTCACGGGGACGACCGAGTTCCGGCCGGACGGCGCCGGGCTGCTGCACCTGGAGTCCGGCACGTTCACCTGGCAGGGCGTGTCCCGGCCGGCCACCCGCACGCTGCGCTTCCTGCCGGGCCCGGTGCCGGGCACGGCCGACGTCCGCTTCGTCGACGGCCGCCCCTTCCACGGCCTCGACCTCACCACCGGCCACCACATCGCGGACCACCCCTGCGCGGCCGACCTGTACCGGGGCGAGTTCAACGTCCGGGACGCGGACCACTGGGACACGGTCTGGCGGGTCGGCGGACCCGCCAAGGACCTTGTCCTGACGACGAGTTACACCCGTGCCCCGCTCGACTCAGCCGAGTTGTAGGAGCATCCACAGGTCCGGCTTCTCCAGGGGCGCGAACCCGAGCTTGGCGTACACGCCGTGCGCGTCGTGGGTCGCGAGCATGATCCGCCGCACACCGAGCGGCTCCAGGTGCGCCCGCACGGCGGCCACCAGCGAGGTCCCGATCCCCTTCCCCCGCACCCCCGGATCGACGTACACGTCACACAGCCACGCGAACGTCGCCCGGTCCGTCACGACCCGCGCGTACGCCACCTGCTCCCCCGAACCCTCCTCGTACACCCCGAAGTTGAGCGACCCGGCGATCGCCGCGTCCTGCTTCTCCCGGGCCCTGCCGAGCGCCCAGTACGCGTCGGTCGACAGCCATCGGTGGACGCGCTCGGCGTCGACGCGGTCGGTGTCGTGGGAGATCTCGTAGCCCCCGGCGAGGGGGAAGGTGTCGGTCATGGGAGGAGGTTGGCAGGTGGAGCCGGGGGCGTCGAACGGGTTTCGGCCGATGGGAGTACCTCGGCACAGGCCGCTGGGGGCGTACTACCCCCGGTCATCACGAGCACCTCCTCACACGCCGCCCGCAGCCTGCGCGCCGCCGCTACCGCCGAGCCCGTACTACCCAGCCGTCACCAGCACCTCCTCACACGCCGCCCGCAACCTCCGCACCCCCTCGGTGATCTCCGCCGTCCCCGCGACCGCCGCGAAGCTCAACCGCAGGTGGGGGCCAGGGGGTTCGGCGCTGAAGTAGGGGCGGCCGGGGGTGAGGGCGACGCCCGCGCGCAGGGCGGCGGCGGTCAGGACGGACTCGTCCGCCGAGTCGGGCAGGCGCAGCCAGAGCTGGTAGCCGCCGGAGGGGATGTGCGGGAGGGCCAGCGCGGGGAGTTCGGTGCGGACGGCCGCCGCCATGGTGTCCCGCCTCGCCTTCAACTCCGTTGCCAGCGCGCGGAGATGGCGGGGCCAGGACGGGGAGCCGACCAGTTCGAGGGCCGCTTCCTGGAGGGGGCGGGGGACGAAGAACGTGTCCACGATCTGGATGGCGCGCAGCCTGCTCAGGGCCGGGCCCCGGGCGATGAGCCCGCTCACCCGGAAACTCGGCGAGGTGGCCTTGGTGAGCGAGGTGACGTGGACGACGACGCCGTCCCGGTCGTCCGCGATCAGGGGGCTCGGCAGGGGGCCCGCGTCGGCGTGGGCGAGACGCCGCACGTAGTCGTCCTCGACGACGAACGCGCCGGCCTCACGCGCGATGCGCAGCACCTCCGCACGGCGCTCCGGGGCGAGGACGGCGCCGGTGGGGTTCTGGAAGAGGGGCTGGCAGACGAAGACGCGGGCGCCGGTCGCGCGGAACGCGTCGGCGAGGAGTCCGGGGCGGACGCCGCCGGGGTCCACGGGGACCGGCACCGGGCGCAGGCCCGCCGAGCGGGCGATCGCCAGCATGCCCGGGTAGGTCGGTGACTCGACCAGCACCGGGGCGCCCGGCGGGGCGAGGGCGCGCAGGGCTGTCGTCAGACCGGCCTGGCCGCCCGCGCCGATCAGCACCTCGGCGGCGGTGACCGTGCCGCCGACGCTCCGCGCGAACCACTCCCGCAGCTCCGGCAGCCCCTCCAGCGGGGGCCGCCCCCAGGCGCCCGGCCTGCGGCCCGCCCGCGCCAGCGCCGCCGACATCGCGCGCTCCGGCTGGAGGGAGGGGTGCAGATAGCCGCCGTTGAACTCGATGACGCCGGGCGGGGGGACGGCGAGCGAGATGGTGACGCCGGTCGCGTCGACCGAGCGGGGGACGAGGCCCTCGGCGCCGTCCGCGCTCAGCGCGACCTCCTGCCACGAGGTGTCCCCGGCCGCCGCCGGCACCGTCCGCCGCTCCCCCGCCCGGAACGCCCCCGCACCCGGGCGCGTCACCACGAGCCCCTCGGCGACGAGCTGGCCGATGGCCCGGGAGACGGTGACGGGGCTGACCTTGAACCGGTCCACGAGGGCCCGGCTGGACGGCAGCTTTCCACCGGGAGAGTAGCGGTCGAGTTCACTTCGCAGCTTGTCGGCGAGGTCGGTGACACTGCTACGCTCATACATGAAGCTAGAGAATAGCGCTATCGCGCGGAGTGGGATAGCGGTGACCGGCGGCGAGGGACACCGCGCGCCCGCACCCTCCCTGTCGTCCCGTCCCGGCTTCGGCACCCTCCAGGCCGCCCTCGGTGTCGTCGCGTTCTCCCTCACCTTCCCGGCCACCGCCTGGGGGCTGGAGAGTTTCGGGCCCTGGTCGCTGGTCGCCGTGCGGTGCGTGGTCGCGGCGGTCATCGCGGGCGGGTGTCTGCTCGCGCTGCGGGTGCCGGTTCCGGAGCGGCGGCACTGGGCCGGGATCGGGGTCGTCGCGCTGGGCGCGGTGATCGGGTTCCCGCTGCTGACGACCCTCGCGCTCCAGACGTCGTCCACCGCGCACGCGGCCGTCGTGGTCGGCCTGTTGCCGCTGACGACGGCCGCGTTCTCGGCGGTGCGGACGGGGGCGCGGCCCTCGCGGACGTTCTGGATGGCGGCCGGGGCGGGGGCGGTCGCGGTCGCCGCGTTCACGGTGGCGCAGAGCGGCGGGGCGCTGACCGGGGCGGACGCGTATCTGTTCGGGGCGCTGGTGGTGTGCGCCGCCGGGTACACCGAGGGCGGGCGGCTCGCGCGGGTCATGCCGGGGTGGCAGGTGATCGGGTGGGCGCTGGTGCTGTGCCTGCCGCTCGCGGTGGCCGCCGGGGCGGTGGCGCTGGCGCACGAGAGCGTCGAGCTGAACGCGCGGGGGATCGCCGGGGCGCTGTGGGTCGCCGCCGGGTCCCAGTTCCTCGGGCTGGTCGTCTGGTACCGGGGCATGGCCGCGATCGGCATCCCCAAGGCCAGTCAGCTCCAGCTCGCCCAGCCGCTGCTCACCCTGGTCTGGTCGGTCCTCCTCCTCGGCGAGCACCTCACGCTCGCGGCCCCGCTCACCGCCGTCGCCGTCCTGGTCTGCATCGCCGTCACCCAACGCGCGCGGAGCTGACCGCGCTACTTGGCGTGCTTCTTGGAGTAGTGGTCCGCCACCACCTTGGAGAACGCCCCGACCGGATCCGCCTTCACCTCCCGCGCCGCGAAGAACACGTGCCCCTTCACCTCGGGGTGCGTGTCGGCCAGCGTGAGGTGGCGGGAGAGTTCGGCGGGGTCCTGCCAGGCGGCGGGCTGCGCCGGGTCGCCCGCCTTGTAGAGGGCCTCGCCGATGCAGAGGCGGGTACGGCTGCCCCGGGCGACCTCCGCCCACCAGGGGATCAGCTTCGCGTAGTCGGCGGCGGGGAACCCGATGTTCCAGTACACCTGCGGGACGACGTAGTCGAGCCACCCCTCCCGCACCCACTTCCGGGTGTCCGCGAAGTTGTCGTCATAGGACTGCGCGGACCGCGTGTCGGAGCCCAGCGGATCGGCCGACTTGTTCCGCCACACCCCGAAGGGGCTGATGCCGAAGGCGGTCCGGCGGCGGGTCTTCCGGATCCGGACGGCCATGTCGTGGACGAAGCTGTCGACGTTGTGCCTGCGCCAGTCCCCCCGGTCGGGGAAGCCGGCGCCGTGCTTCGCGTACGCGGCGTCGTCGTCGAAGGTCTGTCCGGCGACCGGGTAGGGGTAGAAGTAGTCGTCGAAGTGGACGGCGTCGAGCGGATAGCGGCGCACGGCGTCGAGGATCGCCTTCCGGACGAACGTCCGCACCTCCGGAAGCCCGGGGTTGTAGTACATGCGCCCGCCGTAGGTGACGACCCAGTCGGGGTGGAGACGCGCGGGGTGGTCCGCGACGAGCTTCGCGAGGTCCGTGTGGCCCGCGATCCTGAACGGGTTGAACCAGGCGTGCAGTTGGAGCCCGCGCGCCCGGGCCTCCCGCACGGCCGTGCCCAGCGGGTCCCACCCCGGGTCCTTGCCCTGCGTCCCGGTGAGGACGTTGGACCAGGGTTCGTACGGGGACGGCCACAGCGCGTCGGCGGTGGGCCGCACCTGGAGGATCACCGTGTTGAGCCGGGAGCGGACGGCGAGGTCGAGCCAGCCGAGCAGTTCGGCGCGCTGCTGCGCGGCCGTCAGCCCGGCCCTGGACGGGAAGTCCCGGTTGGCGACGGTCGCGAGCCACATGCCGCGCATCTCGCGCGCCTCGGCGGCTTCGCGCGCCCCCGCCGAGGCCGTCGCCGTCGCCCCCGCGGCCACCGAGAACGCCGCGAGTGTGAACGCCCGCCGGGTCAGTCGCCCCATAGCAGAACCCCTCTGGAAAACGGTGTGCGGATTGTCTCGGGGCCCAGCATGCCCGCCCCCGGCGATCGATCATCGATACTTGCTAGTAACGTGCACATTCGGAGCAGGATCAGCACAGCGAGAGGAATGACGTGACCGACATCGAACGCGTCGGAGTGGTGGGCTGCGGTCAGATGGGCGCCGGCATCGCCGAGGTGTGCGCCCGCGCCGGCCTCGACGTGAAGGTCGCGGAGACGACCGGTGAGGCCCTGGAGTTCGGCCGTACCCGACTGCTCACCTCCCTGGCGAAGGCCGCCGAGCGCGGCAAGATCACCGAGGAGGAGCGGGACGCCGCGCAGGCCCGCCTCAGCTTCACCACCGACCTCGGCGAGTTCGCGGACCGGGACCTCGTCATCGAGGCGGTCGTGGAGAACGAGCAGGTGAAGACGGAGATCTTCCAGGTCCTGGACCAGGTCGTGACCCGCCCGGACGCGATCCTCGCCTCCAACACCTCCTCGATCCCGCTGGTCAAGCTCGCCGTCGCCACCTCCCGCCCGGACCACGTGATCGGCATCCACTTCTTCAACCCGGCCCCGGTGCAGAAGCTCGTCGAGCTGATCCCGGCGCTCACCACCTCCGAGGGCACCCTCTCCCGCGCCCAGCTCTTCGCGGAGAAGACCCTCGGCAAGCACGCGATCCGCGCCCAGGACCGCTCCGGTTTCGTGGTCAACGCGCTGCTGACGCCGTACCTCCTCTCCGCGATCCGGATGTTCGAGACGGGCATCGCGAGCCGCGAGGACATCGACAACGGCATGGAGTTCGGCTGCGCCCACCCGATGGGCCCGCTGAAGCTGTCGGACCTCATCGGCCTGGACACGGTCGCGTCCATCGCGCACTCCATGTACGAGGAGTACAAGGAGCCCCTGTACGCCGTTCCCCCGCTGCTCGCGCGCATGGTCGACGCGGGCCGGCTGGGCCGGAAGACCGGCGCGGGCTTCTACACCTACAGCTGATCACGCACTGTCACCGGCACACGGGCCCGGCGCTCTTCGGAGCGCCGGGCCCGTGGCATTCACACACCGTGTGCACGCCGGGCCCGCATATGCACTCCGCACACTCTCCCCACGCGCCCACCAGGCGAGTTCACTTTTCATGCGCATACAAGGGATGGCGTTCCACTACGGACCATCACGGATCATCGCGGAGAGGAGCGGAGAGGTGACCGGCGATCCGGCACATCCCACGAAGACCGAAGAACTCGCAGAGTTACGGCGCCGACTCGACGTGGCATATGCCCGCGTCGAGGGAGGACTGGCGCTGCTCAACCATCGCACGGAGGAGACCGCCAAGGAGCTGGACCAGCTGAGCACCCGGGTCGTCACGCTCGAACACCGTCGCTGGCCGCTTCCCTCACTCGCGGCGATCACCTCCGTCGGCGCGCTGGTGGCCACCTTGTGGGAGCGGATGGGGCGTTGACCACCCCCGGCAGGCTGACTAGCCCAGCCTGAGGTGGTGCAGGAGCAGCAGGGCGGCGGCCATGTTGGCAGCCGGGACCTCACCGCGGGCGACCATGTCGGGGACGAGTTTGAGCGGGACCCACTCCCTGCGGTCCGACTCGAAGTCGTCCACAGGGTGTCCCAGGTACTCCCCCTCGTCCGACCAGTAGATGTGGTGCCGGGCGTCGGTGAGGCCGTTGGACGGCTCCACGGTCATCAGGTGGTGCAGGGGCCCCGGCCGCCAGCCGGTCTCCTCCTCCAGTTCCCGCGCCGCGGCGCGGGCGATGTCCTCGCCGTCCTCGACGACGCCCGCCGCGAGTTCCCACCCCCAGCTGTCCGTGATGAAGCGGTGCCGCCACAGGAGCAGCACCTCGTTCGCCTCGTTGACCACCGTCGCGACCGCGACCGGGCGCAGCCTGATGAGGAAGTGGTCCAGGTGCCGGCCGTCGGGCAGTTCCACGTCCGCGAGATTGACGCTG
>DATCQX010000811.1:0-11475 GCA_036569285.1 Streptomyces sp. | reverse complement strand
GCCGAGTTCGCGCCGCCCACGATGTACACGTCGTGCCCCTGGCAGGACGGCGCCTCCGTCAGCGCCGACCCGTAGAACACCCCGCGCCCGGTCAGCCCCTCCGCGCCGGGCGCCTCCAGCTGCCGGTACGACACTCCCGTCGCGAGGATCACGCTGTGCGCGGCGACCGACGACCCGTCCGCGAACCGCACCACCCGCGCGGAACCGCTCACGTCCAGAGCCGTCACCTCCCGCGCGGTGAGGATCTCCGCCCCGAACTTCGCCGCCTGACGGCGCGCCCGCTCGGTGAGCTGACCGCCCGACACGCCGTCGGGGAAGCCCAGGTAGTTCTCGATCCGCGAACTCTGCCCGGCCTGCCCGCCGGTCGCCGACCGCTCCACGAGGACCGTCCGCAGACCCTCCGACGCCCCGTACACGGCCGAACCGAGCCCCGCCGGACCCCCGCCGATCACCACCAGGTCGTAGAAGTCGGCCGTGGGCGTCGTCGCGAGACCCACGCGCGCGGCCAGCTCCGTGTCGTCCGGCGCGACCAGCGGGGCGCCCTCCGAGGTGATCACCAGCGGCAGCCGCTCGCCGTCCGCGCCCGCCGCCGCGAGCAGCCGGCCGCCCTCCGGCTCGTCCGAGGAGTACCACCGGTAGGGCACCTGGTTGCGGGCCAGGAACTCCCGCACCTGCGAGGAGCGCGCCGACCAGCGGTGCCCCACCACCTTCGTCGTCGGCACCGGCCGGTGGTCGCTGCGCCGCCACGCCTCCAGCAGATCGTCCAGGACCGGGTAGAGCTTCTCCTCCGGCGGGTCCCACGGCTTCAGCAGATAGTGGTCCAGATCGACGACGTTGATCGCGTCGATCGCCGCGTTCGTGTCCGCGTACGCCGTCAGCAGCACCCGGCGTGCCCCCGGATACACGTCCAGGGCCTGCTCCAGGAACTCGATGCCGTTCATCTGCGGCATCCGGTAGTCGGCGAGGATCACCGCCACCAGGTCACCGCGCAGCTTCAGCTCCCGCAGCGCCTCCAGCGCCGTCTCACCGGACTCGGCGCGCACGATGCGGTGCCCGGCGCCGTAGCGGCGCCTCAGATCGCGGGCGACGGCCCGGGACACCCCCGGATCGTCGTCCACGGTCAGGATGACGGTCCGCGCCGTCTCGGCGGCCTGTGTCATTCGTGTCTCCCACCCCGTGCTGTCAGGTCCCGGGGCATGCCGCCCCGGTCGACTGCGGCCATCGTAGGGTCGAAGGACGACGATCGCTCGGCCGCGCGGACAGCCGCGGGCCACGACCGAGGGAGGCGACCGCATGACGGCCCCGATCACGGCCGGTTTCGACGGCACCGACGCAAGTCTTGCCGCCCTGTCCTGGGCGGCCCGCGAGGCCGTACGGCAGGGCAGGGCGCTGAGGATCGTCCACGCCTGGGAGGTCCACCCGGAGGCGGCGCTGGACCACGCGACACAGGAGGGCTGGGCCCGCGACGCGGTCACGGCAGCCGCCCGGGAGACCGCCGGTCGCCACCCCGGGCTCGACGTCGTCACAGACTCGGTCGAGGGCCCGGTCGTCGAGACGCTCACCGGCGCCGAGGACCTCCTCGTGCTCGGCTCGCGCGGACACGGCGCGGTCGTCGGGTTCCTCCTCGGCTCGGTCGGCCAGCAGGTCGTCGCCGAAGCCGCCCACCCCGTCGTCCTGGTCCGCGCCGGGGACGACGCCGCGCACGAGGCCGCGGGCCGCGACATCGTCGTCGGACAGGAGGGCGAACCCGAGGACAGCGCCGCCGCCCTGCGTTTCGCGTTCGAGACGGCCGCCGCGCGCGGGGCGGGCGTGCGCGTCGTCCGCGCCTGGACCCTGCCCCCGCTGTTCGCCTACAGCCCCGGCTCCCTGCGGCTCCTCGACGACGCCGGAGGGCTCGAACCCTACGAGCAGAAGGCCCTCGCCGACGCCGTCCGGCCCTGGCGGGAGCGGTACCCGAGGGTGCCCGTCGTCGAGCACATCGAGATGGGCAGCGCCGGACAGGTGCTCCTCGCGGCGGCGGGGACGGCGCAGCTCGTGGTCGTCGGCAGGCGCGCGCGGCGCACGGCCGTCGGCGCGCGGATCGGGTCCGTCGCCCACGGCGTGCTGCACCACGCGCCCTGCCCGGTGGCCGTGGTGCCGCACGGCTGACGCTCACTCCGGCAGCGTCGGCTCCAGGGTCTCGCGCGCCTTGGGCAGGATGTTCTTGATGTAGTCCTCGACGGCCGTGTCGAGCCCGATGTCGTGCTGCGCGCGCTCGGACAGGTACCAGCGGTGCTCCAGCAGCTCGTGGTAGATCTCCGCCGGGTCCATCTGGCCGCGCAGCTCCCGCGGCACCTCGCGCACGGTCGGCCGGAACACGTCCCGCACCCAGCGGTGCGCCAGCACCTCCGGGCGGGCCGCCAGGGGGTCGCCCGGGGCGTAGTCGTCCTGGGTGGCCATCCAGGACTCCAGGTCGCTCAGCAGCCGCCTGGCCTGGTTCTCCTCCGTGTCCAGACCCGTCAGCCGCAGCAACTGCCGCTGATGGTGTCCGGCGTCCACGACCTTCGGCACGAACGTGACCGTGTCGCCGTTGGACGAGTGCTCGATCTGCATCTCGGCGACGTCGAAACCCAGCTCGTTCAGCCGCCGGATGCGCCGCTCGATGAAGTGGTACTTGCCCGCCGGGTACACCGAGGTGCGGGTCAGCTCCTCCCACAGCTCGCCGTAGCGCCGGGTGATCTCCTGGCCGAACTCGATCGCGTCGATCGACGGGTGCAGGGCGCCCGACGCCTCCAGGTCGAGCAGCTCGCCGCTGATGTTGACGCGCGCGAGGTCGACGTCGTACTCCCGCTGCCCGTTGGACAGCTGCGGGTGCAGATCGCCCGTCTCCGCGTCCACGAGATAGGCCGCGTAGGCGCCCGCGTCACGCCGGAAGAGGGTGTTCGACAGGGAGCAGTCGCCCCACGCGAACCCGGCGAGGTGCAGGCGGACCAGGAGCACCGCGAGGGCGTCCATCAGCCGGTGCATCGTCGCGGGCCGCATCGTCGTCTCGAACATCGACCGGTACGGCTGCGAACCCCCCAGGTGCCGGGTCACGAGCACCGACTCCAGGGGCTCGCCCTCCTCGGTGGTGCGGCCCGTCACGACGGCGAGGGGATCGACCGCCGGGATGCCGAGCCGGTCCAGGTCGCGCAGCATGTCGTACTCGCGCAGGGCGGGCCGCTCGGCCAGCTCCTTCACGGCGATCACCTCGTCACCCGCGCGCGCGTAGCGCACGACGTGCCGCGAGATGCCGCGCGGCAGCGGGACGAGAACCTCCTCGGGCCACTCCTCCAGCGGAACGTCCCACGGCAGCTCCAGCAGGAGGGCCGGATGCTCCGGAGTCGTCGCACTTATCTGCAAAGCCATGGCCTGACCTTAATGGGCCATCTCGCGCGCGTGACGTGCGGCATCGCCCACATCACCCCGGTGCACCGGACCGTGTCCCGGCAGGACGACGTCGCCGTCCAGCTCCTCGAACAGAGCCAGCGAGGCCACCGCGCGCTCGCGCTCGTGGTGGAACATGTCGGGCAGCAGCTGCGGGCCCTTCCTCCGGGACGTCGGATGGCCGCTCACCAGGGCGTCCCCGGTGATCACGACACCGGCCCCGGGCAGGTGGTAGGCGCAGTGGCCGAGCGTGTGGCCCGGCGTGTGCACCGGCACCGGGCGGCCCGGCAGGTCCAGCGCACCGGCCGCCGGGAACGCCTCCGGAGAGGTCACCCGGGTGTCCGTCGTGCCGCCCGAGCGGATCGCGTGCACCGCCCACGGCAGCACACCGGGCCGCCAGCCGTTCCTCAGCACCTCCCCGACCGTCACCTGGTGGAGGAACTCCCGGCGCGCGTGCGGCACTTCCGCCTCGTGCAGATACACGGGCGTGCCGTAGGCCGAGCGCAGGAACTCCGCGCTGCCGAGATGGTCGGAGTGCGCGTGGGTGACGAGCACCGCCGCGACGGCCTCCGGGGCGCTGCCGACGGCCGCGAGGGAGGCGAGGAGCGCCTCGCGGTCGCCGGGGTAGCCGGTGTCGACCAGCGTGACCGCGTCGCCGTCGCTGAGGATGATCCAGTTGGTGTTGCTGCCGTGGACGAGATGCGTCCCGTCGGCGACTTGCCGCACGTCTGCCTGCATGTCCTGGTCCTGTGGGGGGGAGAGGGAAGAGGGCCGATCGCCCACAGCAAAGCAGATCAACAGGCGGACGCCGGGCGCGGGGTGGCCGCCCGCGACGGCTCCGGCGCACCTCAGCGCACCCCGCGCGGCCGGAACTGGACGCTGATCCGCGGGCCCGCCGCGCGCGTGCTCTTCGGGATCGCGTGCTCCCACGTGCGCTGGCAGGAACCGCCCATCACGATCAGATCGCCGTGCCCCAGCGGACGGCGCACCGCCCCGCCGCCGCCCACCGGACGCAGCAGCAGGTCACGGGGCGCCCCCACCGAGAGGATCGCGACCATCGTGTCCTCCCGGGCGCCCCGGCCGATCCGGTCACCGTGCCAGGCGACACTGTCCCGGCCGTCCCGGTAGTGGCACAGGCCCGCCGTCACGAACGGCTCGCCCAACTCGCGCGCGTAGTGAGCCGACAGGCTGTCCCGGGCCTCCTCCAGCACCGGGTGCGGCAGCGCCTGCCCCGCGCCGTAGAACGCCAGCAGACGCGGGACGTCCACGACGCTGTCGTACATCGCCCGCCGCTCGGCCCGCCACGGCACGGCGTTCGCCAGCTCCTCGAACAGCGTGTCCGAACCCGCCAGCCAGCCCGCGAGGACGTCGATCCAGGCGCCCGCGCCGAGGTGCGTGCGGGCGACGCCGCTCAGGGGGCGCAGGCGGACGTCGTCGGTCTGGTCGAAGAGGGAGGACTGGAGGTGGCGCATGAGGCCCACGATACTCCTGAATCGAATACCCGTTCGAGTGAAAGTTCGGCAAGAGCCTGTTCGATACATCGGTGTATCCGATACGTTGACGCATGGAACGAGCGTGCGAACCGAAGCGGGAGAGGAGGTGAAGGCATGGCCGACGACGACACCGGCGCCCCGCGCGTCACACGGCGCCGCGTCCGCACCCGCGCCAACCTCCTGGCCGCCGCGTTCGACGTCTTCGCCGCCAAAGGGTTCGGCCGGGTCTCCATCGAGGAGATCTGCGACGCCGCCGGATACAGCCGCGGCGCCTTCTACTCCAACTTCGACAGCCTCGACGAACTCTTCTTCGCCCTCTACCGCGAGCGCGCCGACCTCATCGCCGACCAGGTCGCCGGAGCCCTCGCCCAGGACACCCCCGGGCTCGACGTACCGGCCGCCGTCGACCGCGTCACCGACGTCCTCCTCCTCGACATCGACTGGCTCCTCGTCAAGACCGACTTCCTCGTCCACGCCGCCCGCGACCCGGACGTCGCCCAGAGCCTCCTCGGCCACCGCGCACGCCTGCGCGGGGCCATCACCGACCGGCTCGCCGAGACCCCCGTCCCCCCGGCCCTCGGCACCGCCCCCGCCGCCGCGCACGCCGTCATCGCCGCCTACGACGGCGTCACCACCCAACTCCTGCTGGACAAGGACGTCGAGCACGCCCGCGCCTGGCTGAAACAACTGCTCACCGCGCTGCTGACGGACGGCAGCGACACCCACGGATGAAGGGATGGGCGTCATGGACGCGGACGTGATCGTCGTCGGAGCCGGACTCGCCGGACTGGTCGCCGCGCACGAACTCACCCGCCGGGGCCGCAGGGTCGCCCTGGTCGACCAGGAGAACGCCGCCAACCTCGGCGGACAGGCGTACTGGTCCTTCGGCGGGCTCTTCCTCGTCGACTCCCCGGAACAACGCCGCCTCGGCATCAAGGACTCCCTCGACCTCGCCTGGAGCGACTGGCAGGGCAGCGCCGGGTTCGACCGCACCGAGGACGAGGACTCCTGGGCGGTGCGCTGGGCGCGCGCCTACGTCGAATGGGCGGCCGGCGAGAAACGGACCTGGCTCGCCGGGCACGGCATCACCCTCGTCCCCACCGTCGGCTGGGCCGAACGCGGCGACCTGCGCGCCGACGGCCACGGCAACTCCGTCCCCCGCTTCCACGTCGCCTGGGGCACCGGAACCGGCGTCGTCGAACCCTTCGTCAAGTACGCCAAGCAGGCCGCCAAGGACGGGCTCCTCACCTTCCACCACCGCCACCGCGTGGACGAACTGGTCGTCGAGGACGGCACCGCCAAGGGGGTGCGCGGCACGGTCCTCGCCCCCGACGACTCCGCGCGCGGGGTGGCCTCCAACCGGGACGCCATGGGCGAGTTCGAACTCACCGCGCAGGCCGTGATCGTCACCTCCGGCGGCATCGGCGGCGACCACGACATCGTCCGCCGGTACTGGCCGCAGCGGCTCGGCACCCCGCCCGCCGAGATGGTCACCGGCGTCCCCGCCTACGTCGACGGCCGCATGCTCGACATCAGCGCGCAGGCGGGCGTCCGGCTCGTCAACCGCGACCGGATGTGGCACTACACCGAGGGCATCCAGAACTGGAACCCCATCTGGCCAGGCCACGGCATCCGCATCCTCCCCGGCCCGTCCTCGATGTGGTTCGACGCCCTCGGCCGCCGCCTCCCCGACCCCTGCCTGCCCGGCTACGACACCCTCGGCACACTCAGGCACCTGCGCACCACCGAGGACATCGCCGGGTACGACCACTCCTGGTTCGTGCTCTCGCAGAAGATCGTCGAGAAGGAGTTCGCGCTCTCCGGCTCCGAGCAGAACCCCGACATCACCGCCAAGGACCGCAAAGCCGTCCTGCGCGACCGGCTCCTCGGCAAGGGCGCCCCCGCGCCGGTACAGGCGTTCCTCGACCACGGCGCGGACTTCGTCGTCGCCGACACCCTCGACCGGCTCGTCGAGAAGATGAACGGCCTCACCGGCAAACCCCTCCTCGACACGGACACCCTGCGCCGCCAGATCGAGGCCCGCGACCTCCAGATCGCCAACCCCTACAGCAAGGACGCCCAGGTCCAGGGCATCCGCAACGCCCGCCGCTACATCGGCGACCGCCTCGGCCGCGTCGCCACCCCGCACCGCCTCCTCGACTCCGACGCGGGCCCCCTCATCGGCATCAAGCTGCACATCCTCACCCGCAAGACCCTCGGCGGCATCCAGACCGACCTCGACTCCCGCGCCCTCGCCGCCGACGGCACGCCCATCGCGGGGCTGTACGCGGCCGGCGAGGTCGCCGGCTTCGGCGGAGGCGGCGTCCACGGCTACAACGCGCTGGAAGGGACGTTCCTCGGGGGCTGCCTGTTCTCGGGCCGGGCGGCGGGCAGGGCGGCGGCGGAACAGACGCGGTGAGCCGACGTCAGCTCAAGAGGCGCAGCAGAACGGCGGCGTGACTCTCCTCCCAGACCTTCGCCGACGTCAGCAGCGTCACCGTGCCCCGGGCGGCCGACTCCCGCAGATCCGCGAGGAGTCGCGCCGCCTCGGGACCGGTCAACTCCGCCTCGTACCGTCGCGCGAACTCCTCGTACGGCCCCTCGCCCGCGTGGTACCACCGGCGCAACTCGGTCGACGGGGTCAGCGCCTTCGGCCACTCGTCGACGCGGGCCGCGTCCTTGGACAGGCCGCGAGGCCAGAGGCGGTCGACGAGGACGCGCAGCCCGTCGTCCGGCTCGGCGGGATCGTAGACACGGCGCACACGGAGGCTCATGCGGGTGACCCTAAGCCTCCGCGAAGTGATCACACTCCGTGGTTTGACCTGAATGGGGGAGGAACGGAGAGCCTCCGTTACCTAATGTGAAGGGCGTTTCGCACCTCCCACACCAAGGAGCGCCCTTGCCCCCCAGACGTCCCGCCCTCGCGGTCCCCTTCGCCCTCACCGCCGTCCTCGTCGCCGCGAGCCCCGCCGCGGCCGGGCCCGTCGGGAACGCGGGCGTCGGCGACCCCTACTTCCCGCTGGCCGGGAACGGCGGCTACCACGTCTCCCACTACGATCTGACGCTCGCTTACGACCCGGGCACCAAACACCTGAACGGCAGGGCGGTCCTCACCGTCCGCGCCACCCAGGATCTCACCCGGTTCGACCTCGACTTCACCGGCCTCACGGTCACCGAGCTGACGGTCGACCACCGCAAGGCCGCCCACCGCCGCTCCGGCCAGGAACTCGTCGTCACCCCCTCCCGCACCCTGCGCAAGGGCCGGACCTACCGCGTCACCGTCGCCTACCAGGGCACCCCCGCCCCCGTCACCGACCCCGACGGCTCCGCCGACGGCTGGATCCCCACCGACGACGGCGCGTTCGTCGCCGGGGAACCCCAGGGCGCGATGACCTGGTTCCCCGCGAACAACCACCCCCTGGACAAGGCGTCGTACGACTTCACCATCACCGTCCCCCAGGGCCGCACCGCCGTCGCCAACGGCGTCCTCGTCGGCCGACGCACCAAGAACGGCCGCACCACCTTCCGCTGGCACCAGCCCGAACCCATGGCCGCCTACCTCGCCACCGCGACCGTCGGCACCTTCAAGGTCCGCCAGTACACGACCAAGAGCGGCCTCAAGGTGTACGACGCGATCGACCCGCGCGAGGCGAACGCGGCGGAGCCCGTCACGAAGCAGCTCCCGGCCGTACTGGAGTGGGAGAGCAAGCTGTTCGGGCCCTACCCGTTCCGCGCGGCCGGGTCGATCGTCGACCGCGCGCCGCAGGTCGGCTACGCCCTGGAGACCCAGACCCGCCCCGTGTACGACCGGGCGCCCGACCTGTCCACCCTGGTCCACGAGAGCGCCCACCAGTGGTTCGGCGACTCCGTCTCGCTGACCTCCTGGAAGGACATCTGGCTCAACGAGGGCTTCGCGACGTACGCGGAGTGGCTCTACACCGAGCAGCACGGCGGCAGGAGCGCGCAGCAGGCCTTCGACGCGCTGTACGCCAGCCCGCAGGGCGACCGGCTGTGGGCGTTCCCGCCGGGCAACCCCGGCAGCGGGGCGAACATCTTCGCCCGGCCCGTGTACGCGCGGGGCGCCATGACCCTCCAGGCCCTGCGCAAGACCGTCGGCGACGCCGTCTTCTTCCGCGTCCTGCGGGCCTGGGCGGCCGAGCACCGGGCCGGCCACGGCACCACCGCCCAGTTCCAGCGCCTCGCCGAGCGGACGTCCGGCAAGAACCTCGGCCCGCTGTTCAACACCTGGCTCTACACACCGGGCAAACCGAAGCTCTCGTAGCGGCCTCCGGGGAACTCGCCGGAGCCGGACCACGGCGAGTTCCCCACCCCCGCGGCTCACTGCTCACGCAGACCCCACGGCGAGCCGTACTCTGTCAGCAGATCCAGGAACGGCCGGGCCGGGAACGCCTCCGGGCCCAGGACGCCCGTGCCCGACCAGACGCCGTCCGCGAGGAGTTCGAGGGCGACGACCGGGTTCACGGCCGTCTGCCAGACGACCGCCTGACTGCCGTACTCGGCCATCGACCACTCGTTGTCGACGACGTGGTAGAGGTACACCTCGCGCGGCGCGCCGTCCTTCGTGCCCCGCACCCAGGTGCCCGCGCACGTCTTGCCGCGCATGCGCTCCCCGAGGGACGCCGGGTCGGGCAGGCAGGCCGCGACGACGTCCCGGGGCGAGACCGCGACCGGGCCGCCGGCCGTCGGCACGGTCACCGGGGCCGTGCGGTCCAGCTCCAGGCGGTGCAGCGTCTTGAGGGTGTCGACGAACTCCTTGCCGAGCCCGTACTTGAACGTCACCTTCCGCGCGTCCACCCAGCGCGGCACGAGAAGCACCTCCTCGTGCTCCACGTTCACGCACTCCACCTCCCCGATGCCCTCGGGGAAGTCGAACACCTCCGGCTCGCTGAACGGCTCGGTCGTGTACCAGCCCCGGCCGGCCTCGTAGACCACCGGAGGGTTCAGGCACTCCTCGATCGTCGTCCAGATGTTGAAGGACGGCGCGAAGTCCAGCCCGTCGACCGTCAGGTTCGCGCCGTCGCGGATGCCGATCTCCTCGATCTCGTCGAAGAGTTCGTCCGCCGCGTACCGGGCGAAGACGTCGGACAGGCCGGGCTCGACGCCCATGCCGACCAGCGCCAGCGCGCCCGCCCGAGCCCACTGCGCGGACCGTGCGAACTGGGCGTCCCCCAGCTTCACGCCGCACTCCTCGTACGGGCGGTCCGGGTGCGGGCGGGACAGGGACATCGCCATGTCGACATAGGTGGCGCCCGCCGCGTGGGCCGCCTCGAAGAGCGGGAGGACGAAACGCGGGTCCGTCGCGTTGAGCAGCACGTCACAGCCGTGCCGGGTCAACAGGTCGCGGACGGCCGCCTGGTCGGAGGCGTCGACGGACGCGGCCAGGAAACGGTCGTCCCCGTCCAGCGCCGCCACGGCCGCCGCCGCGCGGGCGGGGTCGTAGTCGGCGACCACCATCGCCTCGAAGAACGGCCGCCGGGCGGCGATCCGGGTGATGGCGGTACCCACGCCACCGGCTCCTACGAGCAGTACACGCATGACAAGGCTCCTGTCGATATGTCGCTACAGGGGTGCGCGCGCCTTGTGAGCATCAAAGGTGCTGGGGTGTCGTAAGGTCAATGGCGTTGGCATAAGGAGTGGCGCGAGGAGGGTTCGTGGCCAAGCAGGTCGTCCCCGAGGAGAAGCGCCGCAGGCGCCGGCCCACCAAGAGCGGCACGGTCCTCTCCGAGGGGCTCATCGTCGACACGGCGCTGCGGATGCTGCGCGAGCACGGCAGCACCGGCCTCACCGCCCGCCGTCTCGGCGTCGCCCTCGACTGCGACCCCAGCACCCTGTACCGCTACTTCCGGGGCATGGACGACCTCACCCTCGCGATCGGCGACGCCCTCATCGGGCAGGCGCTCCAGGGCTGGGAGCCGACGGGGCAGTGGCGCGCCGACCTGCACGCGGTGGGCCTGCGGATCTACGAGGCGTACGTCGCCCACCCCCAGGCCGCGCAGCTCACCGCGAGCCGGGTCACCGGGCGCGCGAACGAACTCGCCGCCGACGAGGCCGTCCTCGACGTCCTGCGCCGGGCCGGGTTCCCGCTGGCCGAGACCGTCCGGATCTACCACGCCTTCATCGACCAGACCCTCGGCTTCGCCGCCCTCGACGCGGCCTCCCTCGCCCTGCCACGCGCCTCCCGACGCGCCGACGACGCCAAGTGGCAGTCCACCTACGCGCGCCTGCCGGCCACCACACACCCGCGCATCGCGGAGGCGGCACCCCTGCTGACGACGTACATGGTGACCAGCGCGTATCCGACGGCGCTGGAGATGCTGCTGGACAGCGCGGAGGCGCGGTTGGGGGCGGGCGGGGCGTAGCGGCGGACGGCCAGAGGTGGGGCTCTGCCGGGCCGAGGGGAAGGCCCGGCCACGGAGTGGAGCCTTGGCAGGCCGAGGAGGGCGCCTGACTCGGCGCAGCCGGGGTGGGGCTCTGCCGGGCCGAGGAAAGCACCCGGGCCCGGGGCGAGGCCTTGTCAGGATCAGGAGGGCGCCCAGTCCGGGGCAGTCGGCGCGGG
>DATCQX010000810.1:0-7314 GCA_036569285.1 Streptomyces sp. | reverse complement strand
ACTCAAACTCGTACCCATCGGTATGGCGCCCACTTAGAGTTCGGCAGCGGGACCGCTTTCCCGAACTGCTCGGAGTTGCCCCCATGAACCTTCGTAGTAACACCTCGCTCCCCCAGCCGGGCCGGTCCGCCTACGGGATCGTGACGGCTGTCGTCCTCGTCCTGATACCCGTGGTGGTCGTCCTCGGAGGCAACTGGCTCCAGGACTTCGTGAACTTCGGTGCGGGTGTGCTCGCCCTGGTGAGCCTCACCTGCTCGGTGATCTGGGGACTCGTCGCCCAGGACCGGCTCATCCTCAACACACGTCAGCGGATCGTGGCGCAGGGCATCCACCGGGTGACCGCCGTCGGCTCGATCGCGTTCCTGATCGTCCACATCAGCATCAAGGTCGCGCTGGGGCACACCGCCCTGATCGGTGCGCTCATCCCCTTCAGCCTCGGCTTCACCGGCATCGGCGGGCTGATCGGCCTCGGCTCGCTGGCCGCGCTGCTCATGATCTTCGTCGGCGTGACGGGGGCGCTGCGCAACCAGTTCGCCTCCCCGGCGGCGACCGCGGCGCGCTGGCGGATGATGCACATGATGGCCTACCCGGCGCTGTGCGCCGCCTTGATCCACGGCCTGTTCGCGGGCCGCGCGGCCAAGCCGTTCTTCATGACGAGCTACCAGCTCTGCCTCGTCGGCGTCATCGCGGCCCTCGCGCTGCGCGCCGCCCCCCGCTCGTTCAAGCGCAAGGTCGCCGACCGCCTCGGTGTCGTGATGGGCGGCGAGGGCGGTATGCGCGACGAGCTGGAGCAGAGCCGCGCGCGGGTCGCCGAGTCCGGCCCGCAGGAGCGCCCCGCGCGCGGGGACCGCGAAAGGTCCGCCCCGAGGACGTCGTCCCTGTTCGGCACGCCCGCCCCCGAGGCCGGGGGTTTCGCCGCCGCCTACCGCAACGCCCCGGCGGCGCCGCCCGCGTACGGCGCCGCCGACCAGACGGCGCGGATGAACATGCAGTTCGACACGCAGGCGACAGCGGCGATGCCGCGTATGGACGGCCCCGGCAGCACCTCGGGGAGCTGGCCCGTGCCGTCCCCGCCGCCGGTCGGCGAGGCCCCGCCGTCCGTGTACGACCCGATGCAGGACACCGGGTTCAACATCCCGGTCTACGGCAACCCGCAGGCCGGTCAGAACCCCAACCCGAACGACCCGTACAACGGCGGCGCTCAGGGCCCCCAGCCCGGCTCGGGCGAAGCCTGGAACACGCCTTCCGGAGGCTATAGGTGAACGAGGCCCTGCCTGACGTCCCAGAGGTCCGCGTGGTCGGCCTGCCGCAGCTCACGTCGGGCTTCGACCTTGTGGAGCGGCTCGACCTGCCCATGCATCTGAAGGTGCACGGGCCGCTCGAACCGATAGGCGGCGAGAAGCTCGCCCAGCTGGCCGAGCGGATCAGCCTCAAGGGGCGCGGCGGGGCGGGCTTCCCGTTCCACAAGAAGCTCCGCTCGGTCGCGGACGCGGCGATCAAGAAGGGCGTCCGCCCGGTCGTCGTCATCAACGGCAGTGAGGACGAGCCGGCCTGCCGCAAGGACACGGTGATGATCAACCGTGCCCCGCACCTGATCCTGGACGGCGCGCTGCTGTGCGCGGAGGCGCTCGGTGCCCGCACGCTCGTGGTGGGGGTCACCCGGGAGTCGACGCAACGCTCCATGGAAGCGGCGCTCGCCGAGCGCGGGCTCAGCGACAGCCGCCGCTCGGCGCTGCGCGCGTTCGTGCAGCGCAACCCGATCCGGATGGTGACGGGCGCCGCCGCGTCCCTGATCCGCTCGATCGACGGCGGTCCGGCGGTCCCGCCCGGCCGCAAGACCAGCGCCTCGCAGAACGGCGTCGGCGGCGCCCCGACGCTGCTGTCGAACGCCGAGACGTTCGCCCAGCTCGCCATCGCGGCCCGCATCGGCCCCGAGCGCTACGGCAACACGGGCCTGTACGACGAGCCGGGCACCGTCATGCTGACCGTCTCCGGCGCGGTCGCCCGCCCGATGGTCATCGAGGTCCCGACGGGCGTCCCGCTGCGGTACGTCCTCCAGCTCGCCGGTGCCCCTCCGGTCCCGCAGGGTGTGCTGACGGGCGGCTACCACGGCAAGTGGATCGACGCGGCGACGGTGAACGAGGCCGTCGTCTCCCGCAACTCCCTGGACGCCGTGGGCGGCGCGCTGGGCGCGGGGGCGATCCTGCCGATCAGTCAGGAGACGTGTCCGCTGGGCGAGTCGCTGCGGGTGGCGCAGTGGCTGGCCGACGAGAGCGCGGGGCAGTGCGGCCCCTGCTACCTCGGTCTGCCGGCCGCCGCGCGCGGCATGGAGGACATCCTCAACGGCGGCGGCCCGGCCGCCCTGGAGGCCCTCAAGCAGGTCGCCCGCAACGTGAAGCGGCGTGGCGCGTGCTCGCACCCGGACGGCTCCGCGATGTTCCTGGAGTCGACCATCAAGGCGTTCACGGACGACCTCGCCGCGCACGTCCTCGGCAACGGCTGCGGACGGCCCGTGGAGGGCGTCCTGCCGCTCTTCGAGGACGGCCACATGCCGGCCGGCCTCACCAGCGGGGCCCCCGCGGAGGACACCTCGGGAAGCCGCCAGAAGATCTTCGTCGACTGGACGCTGTGCCGGGGCCACGGCCTGTGCGCCGACATCCTCCCCGAGGTCTTCCAGCTCGGCGCCGACGGTTTCCCCACCGTCGCCCAGGCCAAGGTCCCCCGCTACGCCGAGGCCAAGGCCATCCGCGCCGTCCGCCGCTGCCCCGCCCTCGCCCTGCGCATCGAGGAGGACACCCGGGGCCAGGCCCCCGCGAAGAACCTCCCGGTGCTCTCCAACCGCGAGGGCGGCGGAGGCCGGGGCCGCAGAGCCCTCGGCCGCTGACCGGGACACCAGAAGGGGCCGCCCTCCCGAGGGCGGCCCCTTCCGTATGCCGGGACATCTCCTGAACGCGGAAGATCCCGCCCCTTGCGGGACGGGATCTTCGGAATGTGGAGCTAAGGAGAATTGAACTCCTGACCTCCTGCATGCCATGCAGGCGCTCTACCAACTGAGCTATAGCCCCTTGCGGCGTTCCGCCGGGTTTCCCTGGCGGCGACGCCAACATTACACGGTCACCGGGGTGCTTCACCAAATCGGTTTACGCGGTCACGAAGGAGTAGAAGCGTTTGAGGGTGCAGTGCTCCTCCAGGAGCCGTCCGTAGATCGGCTCGCCCTCCAGTTCGCGGTACGTCTCGATGGGGTCGCCTTTTATGATCAGCGCCCGCGCGCACTCCTCGCACCAGTACTGGTACTCGGGGTTCACCGGTTCCATGTCGCGGACGATCGGGGTGCCGCTGCCGCACCAGTCGCACTTCCGCCTGTGTGCACCCATCGATCAGCTCCAGCTGTGGCCGCAGGCCGTGCACACGTAGGAGATCCCGCCGTTGTCGCCGAGGACCTGGGCGACGAACGCGGAACCGCAGGAAGGGCAGGAGAGCCGGGTGGCCGTGTCCCGTGTGGACGCCGCATCGGAGAGGTGGCCGCCCTCTCCGAGGATGCTCGCAGGCATCACTGCTCCCTCCCGTCGGGCCGCGCTCCCATCCGGCCGTTTGATTCTGCCACGGCCGGGCCGACACGGTCAGCGACGCCTCAGTACCAGTCCGGACACGGCCCCGGCGACAGCCGCCGCGGCGAGCACGTACACGCAGGCAAGAAGCGCTTCCGCAGAGCTATACGACCGAGGCCCCCCAAGTGACTCAAGGCGGTTCAGGAACAGTGTGCCGAACCCGGCGACCCCGATGAGCTGCCCGAGCTGCGTGACGGTCGCGAGCAGCCCGCTGGCGTCCGCCGCGTCCTCGGGGCGCACGGCGGCCAGCGCGCGCGTGAGGGTGGGCCCGTAGACCGCCGCGAGCCCGCCCCCGACGCCCATGAACGCCGCGTACACCGCCACCCCGCCGTCCCCGCCGTCCCGCAGCGCGAGCCCCACCCCGGCCAGCGAGAGCGCGACGAGCACGAACCCGCCCGGAACCAGGGCCCGTTGCAGCGCGGCCGGCCACCTCCGCCAGGTCAGCCCGACGACCCCGAACACCACGGCGGTCGGCGCGAACGTCAGCCCCGCGCGCAGCGCCCCGTACCCGAGCCCCGCCTGGAGATGCAGCGTGAGGACGAACAGGAAGGCCGCGTTGACCGCCATGACGACCGAGATCCGGACGACGGCCAGGGCGGTGCCGGGAAGCCGCAGCACCCGGGGCGCGATCAGCGGGGAGCCCCCGCGCCGGGCGAGCCTCGACTCGTGGACGCAGAACAGCGCGAAGACGGCGCCCCCGACGGCCATGGAGAGCCAGGCCCACACCGGCCACCCCTTCTCCTGCCCGAGCACGAGCGGCACGGTGACGAGCGAGACGGCGGCCCCGAGCAGGAGTTGACCGGCCCTGTCGAGCCCGCGCGCGGACTCGGCGCCGCCCCCGCGCGGCAGCACCCGCCGCCCCACGACGAGCAGGAACAGCCCGACCGGCACGTTCACGAGGAACACCGGCCGCCACCCGGTCCCGAACAGGTCGGCGCTGACGAGGACTCCGCCGACGACCTGCCCGGCCGCCGCCCCGACCGCGAGGACGGCCGAGTACACGCCGAGCGCCCGCACCCGGGCCTCGCCGGTGAACGTCCGCTGGATCAGGCTCAGCACCTGCGGGATCATCACCGCCGACCCGGCGCCCTGGAGCAGCCGGAACGCGATCAGCCAGCCGACGCCGGGCGCGAGCCCGCAGGCCAGCGAGGCCCCGGTGAACAGCGCGAGCCCGGCGAGGTGCACGCGCCCGTGCCCGAGCCGGTCGCCGAGCCGGGCGCCGGTGATCAGCAGCACCGAGTACGTGACGGCGTACCCGGCGACGACGAGCTGGAGCTGGGCGCCGGAGGCGTCGAAGTCGGAACCGATCGTGGGGGCCGCGACGTTGACGATGAAGACGTCGAGCAGCGCCATGAACATCGCGGCGAGCACGACGGCGAGCAGCCGGCCGGAGCCACTGCCGGACCCACTGTCAGTGGCATGGTTTTTACTGTCTGTAGCGACGGGACGCGGGGGAACACTCCGGTCCGTACGAGGCGCTGTGGTCATGCCATCGAGCGTGGCTCCGGTCCTGTACGAGTACCGAGAGCCCTCTGATGCTGGTACTGACACCACCTGGCAAGGAACGCCGGGGAGTTCGACGATGGGGGACGTGACGATGACGACGGAACCAGCACAGCGGCGCCGCCCGGAACTCGCCTCCTTCCTGCGCTCCAGGCGCGCCCGCCTCACCCCGGCCGACGTCGGCATGGCCCCCGGCCTGCGCCGCCGCACCCCGGGCCTGCGCCGCGAGGAGGTTGCCCAGCTCTCCGGCGTCGGCGTCACCTGGTACACGTGGCTGGAGCAGGGCCGCCCGATCAACGCCTCGGCCCAGGTGCTGGACGCGGTGGCGCGCACCCTGCGCCTCGACCCCCCGGAGCGCGAGCACCTCTACCACCTGGCGGACGTCCCGTTCCCGGCCCACCCGGAGACAGCCGTGCAGTGTGTCGGCGCCGAGGTCCAGGGCATCCTCGACGCCCTCGCCCCGCGCCCGGCGGTGGTCTACAACGCCCGCTACGACGTCCTCGCCACCAACTCCCCCTACCGCGCCCTGTTCTTCACCGACGGGCAGCCCGACGACACGCCCCGCAACGTGCTGTGGCGGCTGTTCACCGACCCGGAGCCGCAGTGCCCGCTGGCCTTCCGGGAGGAGGAACTGCCGGTGATGGTCGCCACCATGCGCTCCGCGTACGGCCCGCACGCCGGTGAGCCCGCCTGGGAGGACTTCGTCCGGCGCCTGTCGCAGGCCAGCCCGGCGTTCACGCGGCTGTGGACGTCGGGGGACGTCGCGATGCCGGGGCGGCGCGTGAAGGTCCTCAGGCGGTGCACAGGAGAGGAAGTGCGGATGACGACGCAGTCCCTGTCGATCGACGGAATGCCGGAGTGCCGGATCGTCGTCTTCTCACCGCTGGAATGAAAAGATCCCACCCCTCGCGGGATGGGATCTTTCGAATGTGGAGCTAAGGAGAATTGAACTCCTGACCTCCTGCATGCCATGCAGGCGCTCTACCAACTGAGCTATAGCCCCTTGTGTTCTTCCCGTTCCGGCTGGCCGGGCGAACAAGAAGAACTCTAGCCTGCGACCTGCCGGAAAGTGAAATCAGGTGTCGTCGCCGAGCACCGGCTCCGGCAGCGTCCCCGCGTTGTGCTCCAGCAGCCGCCACCCGCGAGCCCCCTCACCGAGGACCGACCAGCAGCAGTTGGAGAGCCCGCCGAGACTCTCCCAGTTCCCGGAGTCGAGGCCGAGGAGCCGGCCGATGGTGGTGCGGATCGTGCCGCCGTGACTGACGACGACGAGCGTGCCGCCGTCGGGCAGCTTGTCGGCGTGCCGCAGGACGACGGGGGCGGCGCGGTCGGCGACCTCCGTCTCCAGCTCGCCGCCACCCCGGCGCACGGGCTCGCCGCGCTTCCACGCGGCGTACTCCTCGCCGTACCGGGCGACGATCTCCTCGTGGGTCAGCCCCTGCCAGACCCCGGCGTACGTCTCGCGCAGCGCCTCGTCGTGGGCGACCTCAAGACCCGTCAGCGCACTCAGCTCGGCGGCCGTGCGGGCGGCGCGGGAGAGGTCGGAGGCGACGATCGCGTCCGGCTTCAGCGAGGCGAGCAGCCGGGCCGCGCGGCGGGCCTGGGCGACACCGGTCTCCGTCAGCGCGACGTCCGTCGTGCCCTGGAACCGGCGCTCCACGTTCCACGCCGTCTGGCCGTGCCGCCACAGGATGAGCCGGCGTCCGCGCCCCGGCCTGCCGTCGCTGACCTCACCCGTCACGCTCACCACTCACCGTCCGCTTCCTCGGCCGCCTGGAGCTTGGCGTGCTCCTCCGCCTTGCCGCGGGTCGCCTTCGCCTCCTCGGGGAGCTCCAGCTCGGGGCAGTCCTTCCACAGCCGCTCCAGCGCGTAGAAGACCCGCTCCTCGCTGTGCTGGACGTGGACGACGATGTCGACGTAGTCGAGCAGGATCCAGCGGGCGTCGCGGTCGCCCTCCCGGCGCACCGGCTTCGCGCCCAGCTCCTTGTTGAGGCGCTCCTCGATCTCGTCGACGATCGACTTGACCTGCCGGTCGTTGGGCGCCGACGCCAGCAGGAAGGCGTCCGTGATCGACAGCACATCGCTCACGTCGTAGGCGATGATGTCGTGCGCGAGCTTGTCGGCCGCCGCCTGCGCGGCGGCCGAGATGAGCTGAAGAGAACGGTCGGTGGCGGTCACTGCACGGCTTTCCCTAGGCGGTCGT
>DATCQX010000809.1:0-2260 GCA_036569285.1 Streptomyces sp. | reverse complement strand
TCCTGGCGTTCGGCGAACGACGAACGCTGGCAGCAGGCTTCGCAGTTGCGCAAGCCCAAGGCGGGCGGGGTCACCTCCTCCGGCCTGCCGCGGCGGGTGCCCAAGGCCAACCTGGTCGAGGGCGCCGCGGAAGCCACCCCTCAGGGGGGTCCGCAGATCTCCCGTGCCCCGGAGGACGTCCGAGGCAGGCTGAGCAACCTGCGCCGGGGTGTCCAGCGCGGGCGCAGTGCAGGCAGTGAAACGAACGGCCAGGGCTTCGGCCCTGACAGCACCTACAACCAGGAGCGTTAGTGTGAGCCCGATGAGCCAGGCGGCGCAGAACCTGAACTGGTTGATCACCAACTTCGTGGACAACACCCCGGGGGTGTCCCACACGGTGGTGGTCTCCGCCGACGGCCTTCTTCTGGCGATGTCCGAAGGTTTCCCCCGCGACCGCGCCGACCAGCTCGCGGCCGTCGCCTCCGGTCTGACGTCCCTCACCGCGGGCGCCTCCCGGATCTTCGAGGGTGGCGCCGTGAACCAGACGGTCGTGGAGATGGAGAGGGGATTCCTCTTCATCATGTCCGTATCCGACGGTTCGTCGCTCGCCGTTCTCGCCCACCCGGAGGCGGACATCGGCCTCATCGGGTACGAAATGGCCCTTCTGGTGGACCGTGCCGGTTCGGTCCTGACGCCCGACCTTCGCGCGGAGCTCCAGGGGAGCCTGCTCAACTAGCAATCGGACGGTGCGTATTGACGTCCCGAGGCCGTAGGGTTTCGGGACGCGGCTCCACACTTGGTGCGGAGCCCGGCACAGTCGGAGGAGGAGAGAAAGTGGCAACACCCCCAGGCGGTTCCCATCCGGGCGATTGGTCGTACGGCCCCGGCCACGGCGAGAACACCCAGAACCCGAACCGCTACAACTTCCCCTCCGCACCGAGCCAGCCGCGGCAGCCGTACGCCCCTCAGGGCCCCGGCCCCTCCCCGTACGACCAGCCGCCGGCCGCGCCGCGCATCCAGCCGGTGCAGCCTCCGCAGCGCCGCGGACCCGAGCCGTCGCCCGCCGGCTCCTCGAACAACCCCTTGGTGCGTCCGTACGCCATGACCGGCGGCCGGACGCGCCCGCGCTACCAGCTCGCCATCGAGGCGCTGGTGCACACCACCGCGCAACCGCACCAGATGCAGGGGCAGTTGCCCGAGCATCAGCGGATCTGCAACCTGTGCCGCGAGATCAAGTCGGTGGCGGAGATCTCCGCCCTGCTGACCATCCCTCTCGGCGTGGCCAGGATTCTCGTCGCCGACTTGGCGGAGGCGGGCCTGGTCGCCATCCATCAGCCCGGCGGCGACGAGAACGCCGGAGGCCAGCCAGACGTGACACTGCTCGAAAGGGTGCTCAGTGGACTTCGCAAGCTCTAGCGGCGGTCCTTCCCGCTCCACCACCTCCGCGAAAATCGTGGTGGCGGGCGGGTTCGGCGTGGGGAAGACCACGTTCGTTGGTGCTGTCTCGGAGATCAATCCGCTGCGTACCGAGGCCGTCATGACGTCCGCTTCCGCGGGCATCGACGACCTCACCCACACGGGGGACAAGACGACGACGACCGTCGCCATGGACTTCGGCCGTATCACGCTCGACCAGGATCTGATCCTGTATCTCTTCGGTACGCCGGGCCAGGACCGGTTCTGGTTCATGTGGGACGACCTGGTGCGGGGGGCGATCGGGGCGATCGTGCTGGTCGACACGCGTCGTCTCGCCGACTGCTTCCCGGCTGTCGACTACTTCGAGAACAGTGGGCTGCCGTTCGTCATCGCGCTGAACGGGTTCGACGGGAATCAGCCCTACTCGCCGGATGAGGTGCGGGAGGCGTTGCAGATCGGGCCGGATACGCCGATCATCACGACGGATGCTCGGCATCGGGCCGATGCGAAGTCGGCGCTGATCACGCTGGTCGAGCATGCGTTGATGGCTCGTCTGCGGTAGGTCTTTCGCTGTTCTGGTTGCGGCCCTTGTCTTCCCTGTGGGGAGATGGGGGCCGTTCTTGTTTTTGGCCTGTGGGGGGCTTTGGTGAACTCGGAAGATGCCGCTATGGAGTTGGGGGCGGCTGTGGGGAGGGTGGCGGCTCAGGCTTGGCTTGGGGGGCCGCCTGGGGTGCCGCTTGAGGAGTTGGTGGGGTTGAAGGTGCCGGGGAAGCGGTTGAGCAGTGCTGTGTTGCGGCAGTTCGGGGAGATCGCCGGGGCTGTGTACGACCGGGTAGAGCCGTTTCTTTCGCGGGAGTTCCGGGGG
>DATCQX010000808.1:0-13579 GCA_036569285.1 Streptomyces sp. | reverse complement strand
GGGGGCGTGGGCGCGGCCCTTGAGGTAGGCGAACGTCGTCTCGTCCGGGGCGATCATGCCCGCGCGGGCGCCGGCCTCGATGGACATGTTGCAGATGGTCATCCGGGCCTCCATCGAGAGCTTCTCGATGGCGGAGCCGCGGTACTCCAGGACATAGCCCTGGCCGCCGCCGGTGCCGATCTTCGCGATGATCGCGAGGATCAGGTCCTTGGCGCTGACGCCCTCGGGCAGCTCGCCGTCGACCGTGATGGCCATGGTCTTCGGGCGGACCAGCGGCAGCGTCTGGGTGGCCAGCACGTGCTCCACCTGCGAGGTCCCGATCCCGAACGCCAGCCCGCCGAACGCGCCGTGCGTGGAGGTGTGGGAGTCGCCGCAGACGACGGTCATGCCGGGCTGCGTGAGACCGAGCTGGGGGCCGACGACGTGGACGACACCCTGCTCGACGTCGCCCAAGGGGTGCAGGCGGACGCCGAACTCGGCGCAGTTCTTGCGCAGCGTCTCCAGCTGGGCGCGGGAGACCGGGTCCGCGATGGGCTTGTCGATGTCGAGGGTCGGGGTGTTGTGGTCCTCGGTGGCGATGGTCAGGTCGAGGCGGCGGACCGGGCGGCCGTTCTGACGCAGGCCGTCGAACGCCTGGGGGCTGGTCACCTCGTGCAGCAGGTGCAGATCGATGAAGAGAAGGTCGGGCTCGCCCTCAGCGCGCCGGACGACGTGGTCGTCCCAGACCTTCTCCGCGAGTGTCCTACCCATCGCTTTCCCTCCGGCCGGACAGGTGGTGCCCCGGCGCTACTAGAGATCTTGGAAGCGGCGCCCGCCCCTGTTCCGGGCACCCGCCACCGCGCCCGTCGGTCTGCGGGCGGCTGTGTCTCCCAGGGTTGCGCGTCTCACGGGAAAATGAACTTGCGTTTCACAGAGTGAGACGGGAGTATCGTTGCATGGACAACAGTAGCGGCGTCGGCGTTCTGGACAAGGCAGCCCTTGTCCTGAGCGCCCTGGAGTCCGGCCCCGCCACCCTCGCAGGGCTGGTCGCGGCCACCGGACTCGCACGACCCACGGCCCACCGGCTGGCCGTGGCCCTGGAACACCACCGCATGGTCGCCCGCGACATGCAGGGCAGGTTCATCCTCGGCCCGCGTCTCGCGGAGCTGGCGGCGGCGGCCGGCGAGGACCGCCTGCTGGCGACCGCCGGGCCCGTGCTCACGCACCTGCGGGACATCACCGGTGAGAGCGCCCAGCTCTACCGGCGCCAGGGTGACATGCGGATCTGTGTGGCCGCCGCGGAGCGACTGTCCGGACTGCGAGACACGGTACCCGTCGGCTCGACGCTGACGATGAAGGCCGGTTCCTCCGCGCAGATCCTCATGGCCTGGGAGGAGCCCGAGCGCCTCCACCGCGGCCTCCAGGGCGCCCGCTTCACCGCCACGGCCCTGTCCGGCGTCCGGCGCCGCGGCTGGGCCCAGTCCATCGGCGAGCGCGAGCCGGGCGTCGCGTCCGTCTCGGCGCCGGTCAGGGGCCCGTCCAACCGCGTCGTGGCCGCCGTCTCCGTCTCGGGCCCGATCGAGCGCCTGACGCGCCACCCGGGCCGTATGCACGCGCAGGCGGTGATCGACGCGGCGGCGCGGCTCTCCGAGGCGCTGCGCAGGACGGGCTGAGGACCGAGGGATTCAGGGCCGGCCTCAACGCCGCGGCGGGCCCTTCTCTCCCCCGCCCACCTGGGCAAATAAAAGAAAGCCACCCATCTCTGCTGAGATGAGTGGCTTCTTTCTGTACCCCCGACCGGATTCGAACCGGCGCTACTGCCGTGAGAGGGCAGCGTGCTAGGCCGCTACACAACGGGGGCATGGAGCCTGCGTTACCGCAGGTCCGAGCTGGTCTACCTGGACTCGAACCAAGACTAACTGAACCAGAATCAGTCGTGCTGCCAATTACACCATAGACCAATGATGGTTTAGACCAGTCAGTACCCCCGACCGGATTCGAACCGGCGCTACTGCCGTGAGAGGGCAGCGTGCTAGGCCGCTACACAACGGGGGCCCTAGCGATCCTGCATCGAGGTCGGCGGGAGCTACCCGATCGTCCTCGCGGGAAGGATCTGTACCCCCGACCGGATTCGAACCGGCGCTACTGCCGTGAGAGGGCAGCGTGCTAGGCCGCTACACAACGGGGGCTTCGCAGATTTTGAGCTTCTGCAAGCTGGCCTACCTGGACTCGAACCAAGACTAACTGAACCAGAATCAGTCGTGCTGCCAATTACACCATAGGCCACTGGAACACCATCCCCTGTAAGGGATCTTGTTCTAGCTTTGCTCCCCCGGGTCTCTCGGCCTTTCGGCCCGCTCCCCGGCGGCGCAGAAAGAACATTACCCGAAGGTGGACGGGGCTCCAAAACGGGTATGCGCCCGGCCGTCCGCACCCAGCAGTGCGGGGAGTTCGGCGAGGGTGGCGATCCGGTGCCGGCCCGGGAGTTCGACGGCGCCCGCGCCGCCGTCGTACCGGTCGATCCACACGGAGAGCAGGCCCGCCTCCGCCGCGCCCCGGCCGTCGATGTCGGGGTGGTCGCCGACGTAGGCGACCTGTTCGGGCGGGAGGGCGAGGGCCTCGCAGGCGGCGAGGAAGGCGCCGGGTTCGGGCTTGGAGACGCCGAGTTCGGCCGCGCAGATGATCGACTCGAAGCGGTGGTGGACTCCGAGGACGCGCAGCTTGTGGTCCTGGACGTGGATGCTGGAGTTGGAGAGGACGGCGTGCCGGTGGCTCGCCGCGAGGGCGTCCAGGACGGGCAGGACGTCCGGGAAGAGGGTCCAGGCCCTCTCGTAGTGGACCAGGTAGCGCCCGAACCAGGCGTCGGCCTCGGCGTCGGTCAGCTCCTGGCCGACGAACACCCGGACGCGGTCGCGGCGTTGCTCCTCGAAGGTGGCCTCGCCCGCGGCGAAGCGGGCCCACTGGGCGTCGGTGATCTCGCGCCAGCCGGTGATCGCCTGCTCGACGGTGTCGTACCCGGCCAGCAGGCCCTCGGTGGTGAGGTGGTCACGCATGCCGAGGCGGTCGGCGTTCCGGTAGTCGAAGAGGGTGTCGTCCACGTCCCACACCACGGCGCGAATGTCCATGATCCGACGGTAGCGGGAACAGGGCGGGGCGGCACCCCCGTTGGGTGCCGCCCCGGTGAACTGCCGTGTTACGCCGCGAGCTTGGCGAGGGCGGCGTCGATGCGGGCCAACGACGCGTCCTTGCCGAGGACTTCGAGGGACTCGAAGAGGGGGAGGCCGACCGTGCGGCCGGTGATCGCGACACGGACGGGGGCCTGCGCCTTGCCGAGCTTGAGGCCGTGGACCTCACCGGCGGCGAGGACGGCTTCCTTGAGGGACTCGGGGGACGTCCAGTCGGCCGCCTCCAGCTTCTCGCGGGCCGTCGCGAGGAGGGCGTCGCTGCCCTCCTTCATCGCCTTCGCCCAGGACGCCTCGTCCGCCACCGGCTCCTTGAGGAACAGGAAGTCGACGTTGTCGGTGATCTCCGACAGGACGCGCAGGCGGGTCTGGGCGTGCGGGGCGATGGCCTGCCACTTCGCGTCGTCGAAGTCCTCGGGGGCCCAGGGAGCGAAGGGGGCCCGCAGCCAGGGGGCGCAGCGCTCCGTGAAGTCCTTGACGTCCAGGAGGCGGATGTGGTCGCCGTTGATCGCCTCGCACTTCTTCAGGTCGAAGCGGGCCGGGTTGGGCTGGACGTCCTTGATGTCGAACGCCGCGATCAGCTCGTCCGTCGTGAAGACGTCCCGGTCGGCGGAGAGCGACCAGCCCAGCAGGGAGAGGTAGTTGAGCAGGCCCTCGGGGAGGAAGCCCTGCTCGCGGTAGAGGTTGAGGGACGCCTGCGGGTCGCGCTTGGAGAGCTTCTTGTTGCCCTCGCCCATGACGTACGGCAGGTGGCCGAACTCGGGGGTGGTCTTCGCGATGCCCAGCTCGGTGAGCGCCTTGTACAGGGCGATCTGGCGGGGGGTGGAGGAGAGGAGGTCCTCGCCGCGCAGGACGTGCGTGATCTCCATCAGCGCGTCGTCGACCGGGTTGACGAGCGTGTACAGCGGGGCGCCGTTGGCGCGGACGATGCCGTAGTCCGGGACGTTCTCCGGGGTGAACGTCAGCTCGCCGCGGACGAGGTCCGTGAACGTGATGGTCTCGTCCGGCATCCGGAAGCGGACGATCGGCTGGCGGCCCTCGGCCTCGTAGGCGGCCTTCTGCTCGGCGGTGAGGTCGCGGCAGTGGCCGTCGTAGCCGGAGGGCTTGCCGGCGGCGCGGGCGGCCTCGCGGCGGGCGTCCAGCTCCTCCGTCGAGCAGTAGCAGTGATAGGCGTGCCCGGCGTCCAGGAGCTTGCGGGCGACGTCCTTGTAGATGTCCATCCGCTGCGACTGGCGGTACGGGGCGTGCGGGCCGCCGATCTCCGGGCCCTCGTCCCAGTCGAAGCCGAGCCAGCGCATCGCGTCCAGGAGCTGGTTGTACGACTCCTCGCTGTCGCGGGCCGCGTCGGTGTCCTCGATGCGGAAGACCAGAGTGCCCTGGTGGTGGCGGGCGAAGGCCCAGTTGAAGAGGGCCGTGCGGACGAGGCCGACGTGGGGGTTCCCGGTCGGGGAGGGGCAGAAACGTACGCGGACGGGAGCGCTAGTCACGCTTGACAACCTTGTTGGTGAGAGTGCCGATACCTTCGATGGTGACGGCGACCTCGTCGCCGATCTCCAGGGGGCCGACCCCGGCGGGGGTGCCCGTGAGGATGACGTCGCCGGGGAGGAGTGTCATGGCCTCGGTGATGTTGACGATCAGGTCCTCGATGGGGGTGATCATCTCGCTGGTGCGGCCGAGCTGGCGCTGCTGGCCGTTGACCGTGAGCTGGATCGTGAGGTCGCTCGGGTCGAGGTCCGTCTCGATCCAGGGGCCGAGGGGGCAGGAGGTGTCGAAGCCCTTCGCCCTGGCCCACTGCTTCTCGCGTTTCTGGACGTCCCTCGCGGTGACGTCGTTCGCGCAGGTGTAGCCCAGGATGACGTCCTTGACGCGGTCGCGGGGGACCTCTCGGCACATCCTGCCGATGACGACCGCGAGTTCCGCCTCGTGGTGGAGGTCCGTGGAGAAGGAGGGGTACTGGATCGGGTCGCCGGGGCCGGTCACCGAGGTGGAGGGCTTGAAGAAGGCGAAGGGGACGTCCGGGACCTCGTTGCCGAGTTCCTTCGCGTGGTCGGCGTAGTTCCTGCCGAAGGCGACGACCTTGTTGGGGAGGACGGGGGGCAGCAGGCGGACTTTGCTGAGCGGAACCTTCGTCCCGGACAGCTCGAACTCGGCGAAGGGGATGCCCTTGATGATGTCGAGGACGAGTTCGTCGTCCTTGTCGCCCTCTACCGCGCCAAACGCGACGTTGCCGTCGATGGAAAACCTGGCGATACGCACGGGTTCTTTGCGCCCCTCACCTGAACCGACCGAAACCTGACGCCCCAGGCTAACGCGCCGGGGGGTGGCCCACCTCGTGGATTGCCGGGGGACGCGAAGAGGCGCCCCCTCGCTGCGGCCCGGTCGCGGGGAGCGCCTCTTTCGGAGGTGCCGGGAGGCCTCGTGTCAGTCGAGGACCGGGGTCTTCGGGGCCTCCATGAGGATGGTGCGGCGGGGGTTGGCCGTTTGGGCGGGGAGGGTGGCCGGGTAGGTCTGAGGGGCCGGGGTGAGGGGTTCGGCGTCCTTGAGGTGGGCCAGGGTGGTGCGGCGGGGGTTGGCGGTCTTGCGGGACATGCGGGGGCTCCCTGGCTCGTGTCGGATGGGCCGAATCTGTAAAGCGTCAGGCTAAACACGGCATTCCCGGGGAGGTCACGGTGGATCATCGGGGAACGTGTGAGTTTGCTCACGAGATGACCCTCAAACCGGTCAATTCAGGCCCACAACTGAACGTAATCAAACGGACATTGACCGACTGAAGCACCCATTCCGCTCCTGATCATGGCGACTGGGACACCTTGATCATCAGCCCACTTCGCCACACTTTGCCCACTTCCGGGCGGATCGATTTCGACACCCGGTGACCCCGCACACACGAGCTGTCACGGATGTCACAGCCCGGACACCAAACCTTGTTGCGGATCCGGCACTGTGCTGGAATCTCACGGACCGCCGCGGGATCGAGCCGGCGCGCAGGGGGCGCACAGAAGCGCCGAGTGGCGGCGAGATAGGGGGAACCAGCGCCGGGTCACTCAAGACCATCCCGGGGGGCGCATTCAGGGCGCCTCTCAAGACGCCGACACCGCCTGTCCGTTCATCCGGAAAGGCGCCTGGTCCAGAGGTTGCGACGCTAGTGCAGGGACGATTCAAGAGGGACGGCAGTGCCCCGGCAGGGCCGGAGCCGCGAGGCGGGACTGGTTCCCACACAGTCAGCACCTCGCCCCAGCACGCCCAGAACCCGGGTCCCGCCCAGGCAGGCGACGGCAAGAGCCGCCCCGGCGTTCCCACCCCCCCGCTCACCCCCACCTCCATTCCCCCGATACCCCCGGTCAAGGCCGCCAAGGGCGAGTCCGGCAGCCGGGTGGCACTGCGCAACTGGCGCATCTCCACGCGCCTGGTCGCCCTGCTGACCCTCCCCGTGGTCGCGGCCACCACGCTGGGCGCGCTGCGCATCAGCCAGTCCATGGAGGACATCCAGCAGCTCGACAACATGCGGTTGCTGACCGACATGACGAAGCAGGCGACCGAGCTGTCGATCGCCCTGCAGAACGAGCGCGACCGCTCCGCCGGGCCCCTCGCGCACGGCGGCAACGCCAACGACATCACCGTCAAGGGCCTGCGCGCGACGACGGACCGCTCGCTGAAGGAATTCAACGACGCCTCCGAGCAGATCAACACCAGCAGCCGCGACGGCAACCTCCAGGGCGTCCGCGACAACCTGGTCAGCCTGGTCGGCGACCTCGGGAACGTGGCGAAGCTGCGCTCCACCGCGTACACCTCGCCGGGCAACTCGATGCAGACCGTCGAGGGCTACCACCGGCTGATCATCCGGCTCGTCGACCTCTCCCAGGACATGGCCGAGGCCACCTCCAACCCGGAGATGATCCAGCGCACCCGCGCCCTGGCCGCGTTCTCCTCCGCCAAGGAGTACTCGTCGATGCAGCGCGCCGTGCTGACGGCCGCGCTCCCGGCGAACAGCACCAGCTTCGGCAAGCTCACCGAGAACGACCGCACCTACGGTGAGACGGCCGTCGAGGGCGAGGACTCCGAACTCGCGATCTTCCGCTCGATCTACGGCGACAACGGCGCCGAGGAGCTGCTCAAGCCGATCGAGTCCGGCAACGCCACGATCAAGGACGCCGACGAGTACGCGAACCGCGCCTTCGCCTCCGAGTCCGGTCTGGAGTCCCAGGACAAGCGGTCGTACCAGGACTGGCTGGACGCCTCGGGCACCAAGCTCACGCAGATGCGCGCCATCGAGTCCCAGCTCCTCGAGGACATGGAGCAGAAGGCCCGCCAGCTGCGCAATGAGACCGAGCGCGACGCGATCATCGCCGGTGTGCTGATCCTGCTCGTGCTCGGCGTCTCGCTGGTCGGCGCGTTCGTCGTCGCCCGCTCCATGATCCGCTCGCTGCGCCGCCTCCAGGAGACGGCCACGAAGGTCGCCCAGGAACGGCTGCCCGAGCTGGTCAAGCAGCTCTCCGAGTCGGACCCGCAGGACGTCGACACGTCCGTGGAGTCGGTCGGTGTGCACTCCCGGGACGAGATCGGCCAGGTGGCCGCGGCCTTCGACGACGTGCACCGCGAGGCCGTCCGGCTCGCCGCCGAGCAGGCCCTGCTGCGGGGCAACGTCAACGCGATGTTCACGAACCTCTCGCGCCGTTCGCAGGGTCTCATCCAGCGTCAGCTGTCGCTGATCTCCGAACTGGAGTCCCGCGAGGCCGACCCGGACCAGCTGTCGTCCCTGTTCAAGCTGGACCACCTCGCGACCCGTATGCGCCGTAACGGCGAGAACCTCCTCGTCCTCGCGGGTGAGGAGCCCGGCCGGCGCTGGACGCGTCCGGTCCCGCTGGTCGACGTGCTGCGTGCCGCCGCGTCCGAGGTGGAGCAGTACGAGCGCATCGAGCTGGCGTCCGTGCCGACGACGGAGGTCGCGGGCCGGGTCGTCAACGACCTCGTGCACCTGCTCGCCGAGCTGCTGGAGAACGCGACGTCGTTCTCCTCCCCGCAGACGAAGGTCAAGGTCACCGGGCACGCGCTGCCCGACGGCCGGGTCCTGATCGAGATCCACGACACCGGTATCGGCCTCTCCCCCGAGGACCTCGCCGCGATCAACGAGCGGCTGGCCTCGCCGCCGACCGTGGACGTGTCGGTGTCCCGGCGCATGGGTCTGTTCGTGGTCGGCCGGCTCTCCCAGCGGCACGGCATCCGCATCCAGCTGCGGCCCTCCGACTCGGGTGGTACGACCGCGCTGGTCATGCTGCCGGTCGACGTCGCGCAGGGCGGCAAGAAGCCGCAGCCGAAGCCCGGTCAGGGCGGCGCCCCGGCCGGTGGCCCGGCGGCGGCGCAGGCCGCGGCGGGCGCGGCGGCGGCACGCAGGCAGAGCGGCCAGGGCGGACAGGGTGGCCCGGGTGCTCCCGGCGCCTTCGGCGGCGGTCCGGTCGGCGCGGGTGCGCCGGGCGGCGGCAAGGGCAACAACTTCGGTGCCGGGCCCGCGGGTTCGGGCTCCGGCGGGGGCGCGTTCGGCCAGGGCGGCGCGTTCGGCGCGGGCCCCGGTGGCAACGCGGGTCCTGGTGGCGGTCCCCGGACGGCGCTGCCGGGCCGGGACGGCGCTCCGGCGCGCGGCCAGCAGCAGGGCGGGCGCCCCTCGGCGCCGGCTCCGGCGGGCACCGGTTCCTTCAACGGGCTCCAGGCCACTCCCCCGCAGGGTCAGCAGGGCCAGGACATGTTCGGCGGGGGCGGACGTCCGCCGCGCGGCAAGGACGCCAAGGGCGAGCAGGGGCGTGGCCGGCAGCCGCAGCTCCCGCCGCGCGGTGGCGCCCGCGCCGAGCTGCCGGGCGGCAACCCCCAGCCCCGCACGCCGAGTTGGGGCGACGCGAACGCCCGTCCCCCGGCGCTGGACGCGCCGCGCGGACACGACGAGCCGGATGTGGCGCGCACCTCGCAGATGCCGCGCGTGGAGGGGCCGGGCTCGACGTCCGAACTGCCCCGCATCGACGACGGTTTCGGGCGCCCGGCTCCCAACGCCCCGCAGAACACCGGGCAGTTCCCGGCGCTCGGGGCACCGCAGGGCAACGGCGCGCGGCCCGGCGTCCAGGACGACTTCCAGGCGACCGCCCAGTACCCGGCGATCAGCGCGCCGGGGCAGGCTCCCGTGGGCGCCGACGACAGTGGGCAGTTCCAGCGGCCGGACGTGTTCGGGACCGCGCCTGGGGCGCCTCAGGTTCCTCCGCAGCAGAACCCGGCGCGGCGGGCTCCCGCTCCGCAGGGGTTCGACGCGACCGGGCAGTTCCCGGCGCAGCAGGGCGGGTACGACGGTTCGGCGACCGGTCAGCACGCGCTGCCCGGGCCCCGTGCGAACGGGTACGCCGCGCCGCCGCAGCGCCCCGCCGCCCGGCCGGAACCGGAGGCTCTGCCGCCGGCGGGTCCCGGGGACGGTCGTACTCCGCTGTACGACACCCTGGAGACCAACTGGTTCCACCAGCAAGGCCAGCAGGGTGGTCAGGCACAGGGCGCTCCGGTCCCGAGTGTGCCGCAGCAGCCGCAGGCTTCCGCTCCGGTGCCCGCTCCCTCGGCTCCGCAGCGTCCGGCCGCCGCGCCGGCGTCGTCCGCCTCCTCTTCTTCTTGGCGGGCCACGCCCAACGACGATCTGGTCCGGCAGGCCGAGAAGGTGCGTCAGCCCGCTTCGGGCGGGATCACGACGTCCGGTCTGCCGCGCCGGGTGCCCCGGGCGAACCTCGTCCCGGGCACGGCACAGCAGCAACAGCATCAGGCGGGTCCGCAGGTCTCGCGCGCGCCCGACGACGTGCGCGGCCGGCTGACCAACCTCCGTCGGGGCATCGCTCAGGGCCGGCAGGCCGGGGGCGGACAGACAGACAGCTTCCCGAGCCCCACTCACCAGCAGGAGCGTTAGTTGAGTCAGATGAGCCAGGCGGCACAGAACCTGAACTGGTTGATCACCAACTTCGTGGACAACACGCCGGGCGTCTCGCACACGGTGGTGGTGTCCGCGGACGGTCTCCTGCTGGCGATGTCCGAGGGCTTCCCGAGGGACCGCGCCGACCAGTTGGCGGCGGTGGCCTCCGGGCTGACCTCGCTGACGGCGGGCGCGTCCCGGATCTTCGAGGGCGGCAGCGTCGCGCAGACCGTGGTGGAGATGGAGCGCGGCTTCCTCTTCCTCATGTCGGTCTCGGACGGTTCCTCGCTCGCCGTCCTCGCCCACCCTGAGTGCGACATCGGCCTCGTCGGCTACGAGATGGCGCTGCTCGTGGACCGCGCGGGAGCGGTGCTCACGCCGGATCTCCGGGCCGAACTGCAAGGCAGTCTTCTCCACTAGACCGCCACCGCACCACCCACCTCACCAAATCACCGTCCGGTCGGCACAAACTCCCCACCCGACCACGAGGGACGGCACGAGCCATGACTTGCCGAATTGCCTGTCCCGCCCGGAGGACTCATGACCCCGCCCACCGCCCATCATGATCCGTACGCGGACCCGTACGCGGACGAGGGTGACCAGCCGCTGGTGCGTCCCTACGCCATGACCGGGGGCCGGACCCGGCCGCGCTATCAGCTCGCCATCGAGGCGCTGATCAGTACGACGGCCGACCCGGTGGCGCTCATGGGGCTGCTCCCCGAGCACCAGCGGATCTGCCACCTGTGCCGTGAGGTCAAGTCGGTGGCCGAGGTGTCGGCTCTGCTGGCCATGCCGCTGGGGGTGGCCCGGATTCTGGTCGCGGACCTCGCCGAGGCCGGTCTGGTGGCGATCCACCAGCCGGGCGGCGACGAGAACAACGGTGGCGCTCCGGACGTGACGCTGCTCGAAAGGGTGCTCAGTGGACTTCGCAAGCTCTGACGGAGGTCGGGCCACCACCTCCGCGAAGATCGTGGTGGCGGGCGGCTTCGGCGTGGGCAAGACCACGTTCGTGGGCGCCGTCTCCGAGATCAACCCGCTGCGTACCGAGGCCGTGATGACGTCCGCTTCGGCGGGTATCGACGACCTGACCCACACCGGGGACAAGACCACCACGACGGTGGCGATGGACTTCGGGCGTATCACGCTCGACCAGGATCTGATCCTGTACCTGTTCGGTACGCCGGGGCAGGACCGGTTCTGGTTCATGTGGGACGACCTGGTGCGCGGGGCGATCGGGGCGATCGTCCTCGTCGACACGCGGCGTCTCGCCGACTGCTTCCCTGCTGTCGACTACTTCGAGAACAGCGGGCTGCCGTTCGTCATCGCGCTCAACGGGTTCGACGGGAGCCAGCCGTACTCGCCGGACGAGGTGCGCGAGGCGCTCCAGATCGGTCCGGACACCCCGATCATCACGACCGACGCGCGGCACCGGGCCGACGCGAAGTCCGCGCTGATCACGCTGGTCGAGCACGCGCTGATGGCGCGTCTGCGGTAGTCGATCAAGTGGGCGCCGCCCTGGGGCGGTTGCCGTAAGCTGAACCCGAGCCGGCTGTGGCCTTTGACACGGTCGGCTTCGGTGTTCATAACGTTTCGGCAGAGGAATCGGGTGGTACCGCCACGCGTCGCGGTCGTGCGGTACCGCTGCGCGCATGGCAGCCCCGTCTTTTGCCGGGGCTCGCTCTGTATTGACCGTTTTATGCGCGCTTTACATCACACGCAATCGGCTCTTCTCACTGTTTGGAAGAGCACTGTTCGCCATGCTGGAATGCCTGAACTGCCCAATAGTCAATGACGTAACTAGGTACGAACGCAGTCGATGGCTGGCTGGGCGTTGAGACACTGCCGCCGAGAGGTTGTTGGTCGAGTGAGGCGAAGCAAGAAAAGTCCCGAGCCTGAGGCCCGGGGCAACTTCACCCCGCCGCCGCGCGGAGCGGCGACCGCCCCTGTCCCTGGTTCCGAGCCGCAGGCCGCGCCTCCGAAGAGCGGCGGCCGGCTCTCCCCGCGCAACTGGCGGGTGCCGACCAGGCTGAACGCGATCCTGCTCATACCCGTGGTGGTCGGCCTCGTCATGGGCGGCTTCCAGGTGAAGAACTCGATCGACACCTGGCAGGAGGCGCAGGACGCGGAGAACACCGCCAAGGTGGTGCGCGCCGCCCTGAGCTACAGCAACGCCCTCCTCGTCGAGCGTGACGTCACCGCCGCTCCCCTGCTCCAGGGCAAGGGCGAGAACGACCCGACCGTGGTCGCCGCCCGCAAGGCCACCGACAAGGCGTCCGACGAGTTCGACACCGCCGTCCAGAGCATGCCGAAGCGGGCCAACCTGGAGCGCCGTCTGGACGGCTTCCGCAAGGTCGAGCCCGAGCTCCAGACGCTGCGCGCCGCCGCGTACACCTCCAAGCTGACCGGCGTGAAGACGGAGGAGGGGTACGTCGACGTCGAGCACAAGCTCCTGGAGTTCTCCAACGAGCTCGGTCTCGGCACCGGCAACATCACCTCCTACGGCCGCACCCTCTACGCGCTCGCCCTCGGCCAGGGCGCCCTCTCCCTCCAGCGCTCCATCGGCATGCACCTGCTCATCAAGCCGGGCACCAGCCAGACGAGCCTGTCGCAGCAGCGGGTCGCCCTCACGTCGTACGCGTACCTGGAGAACATCGCGACCCAGGAGTACCAGGGCGGCGGCACCGAGCAGGACATCGCGAAGCTGACGGCGGCCCAGAAGCAGATCCAGGTCGACGCCGCGAACATGCTCACCGAGCAGAAGGCGAAGAACCCGGACTACGTCGCCCCGCCCGCCGACCCGGTGCAGTTCCTCACCGCGATCGCCTCGATCAAGTCGACGGACGCCAGTGAGCGCGCGGCCCTCGCCCAGCAGGGCGTCACCGCCGAGAACTGGTGGGCCATGACGACCCTCAAGTTCGACGCGTACCGCAAGATCGAGTCGGACCTCACGGACACCGCGGTGAACGAGGCCTCCGACATCGCCTCCAGCGCCCAGCGCGACGCCTACATCACGGGTGCGGCCGTCGTCGTCGCCCTGCTGCTGGCGTTCATCCTCGCCAGTGCCGTCGCCCGGCAGATGTCCCGGTCGATGCGCCAGCTGCGCAACGCGGCCTTCGGGATCGCCGAGCAGCGGCTGCCGATGCTGGTCGACCAGCTCTCGAGGACCGACCCGGGCCGGGTGGACACGCGGGTCGCGCCGATCCCGATCAACACGACGGACGAGATCGGCGAGGTCGCCCGCGCCTTCGACCAGGTGCACCGCGAGGCCGTCCGGCTCGCCGCCGAACAGGCGCTGCTGCGGGGCAACATCAACGCGATCTTCACGAACCTCTCGCGCCGCAACCAGTCGCTGATCGAGGGCCAGCTGACCCTGATCACCGACCTGGAGAACAACGAGGCCGACCCGGACCAGCTGGAGAACCTCTTCCGCCTGGACCACCTCGCGACCCGTATGCGCCGCAACGGCGAGAACCTCCTCGTCCTCGCCGGC
>DATCQX010000807.1:0-3583 GCA_036569285.1 Streptomyces sp. | reverse complement strand
TCCGCTGGACGCGGAGATCGGTGTGGAGTGGCCGGTGGTGGGGGAGCCGGAACTTTCGGCACGGGACGCGCAGGGTCCGACGCTGGCGGAGGCACTGGAGAAGGGGATGCTGCCGCGGTACGAGGACTGCGTGGCGTACCGGAAGTCCTTGACCGCACTCTGAAACCCGGCGGCATCACTCCCCGCCCCTCCCGTACATTGCGAACCCGGTGCCGTAAAGCAGAAGGACGACGCACGTGACAAGGCAACGGGTCGCAGACGCACGCCGGATCGTGGTGAAGGTGGGTTCTTCCTCCCTCACCACCGCCTCGGGCGGACTCGACGCCGACAGAGTCGACGCCCTCGTGGACGTCCTCGCCAAGACCCGCAGCGGCGGCGAGAAGGAGATCGTCCTCGTCTCCTCGGGGGCCATCGCGGCCGGCCTCGCCCCGCTGGGCCTGCGTCGCCGCCCCAAGGACCTGGCCCGCCAGCAGGCAGCCGCCAGCGTCGGCCAGGGCCTCCTCGTCGCCCGCTACACCGCCAGCTTCGCCCGCTACGGCGTCCGCGTCGGCCAGGTCCTCCTGACCAGCGACGACATGAGCCGCAGGGCCCACCACCGCAACGCGTCCCGCACGCTGGACAAGCTCCTGGCGATGGGCGCGTTCCCGGTCGTCAACGAGAACGACACGGTGGCCACGGACGAGATCCGCTTCGGCGACAACGACAGGCTCGCCGCGCTGGTGGCCCACCTCGTCCACGCCGACCTCCTCGTCCTCCTCTCGGACGTGGACGGCGTGTACGACGGCAACCCCAGCAAGCCGGGGACGTCGAGGATCTCGGAGGTCCACGGCCCCCAGGACCTCGCGCACGTCGAGATCGGCAGCACCGGCAAGGCGGGCGTCGGCACCGGCGGCATGGTCACCAAGGTCGAGGCCGCCCGCATCGCGGCGGCGGCCGGCATTCCCGTCGTCCTGACGAGCGCGGTCTTCGCGGCGGAGGCGCTGACCGGCGGCGACACGGGCACCTACTTCCACCCGGCGGGCAAACGTTCGGCGGACCGCCTGCTCTGGCTCCAGCACGCCTCCACCCCGCAGGGCTCGCTGACGCTGGACGACGGCGCGGTGCGGGCGGTCGTGGAGCGGCGGACGTCGCTGCTGCCGGCCGGCATCGCGGGGGTGGACGGCGACTTCAGCGCCGGGGACCCCGTCGAGCTGCGGGACGCCGAGGGGCGGGCCGTGGCGCGGGGGCTGGTGAACTTCGACGCGAAGGAGATCCCGCAACTGCTCGGCAGGTCGACGCGGGAGCTGGCGAAGGAACTGGGGGCGGCGTACGAGCGGGAGGTCGTGCACCGGGACGACCTGGTGGTGCTGGCCCAGCCCTGAGAGGCGTGCGGGGCGGGAATGAGGGCACCAGAGTCCCGTACGACTGTCACCTTGTCGTACGGGGCGTCCGACGCTCATTCGAACGGCTCCCGTACCGCTGGGGGACGTTCCGTGAAAGTGCCCCGCGGCAGGCCGCGGCCTGCTCAACTGGGTTTCAGGTACAACCTGTCGAGGAGGCCGCCGTGAGTCGAGCGCGCCCCGGGCCGCCGGCCCGCGGGAGACTGACCAGCGTCGCGGCGGGCGACAGCTTCCCGGAGCCGAAGGAGCTGCCCCGCCTCTGGCACGTCACCCTCAGCGTCTCCGGCGCCGAGGTCCCCCTGAAGGACCTCAGACGAGGTCTGGAACAGCTCGCCAACGACCACCCCTTCCTCCTGACCAGCCGCTACGCCAGCGACCACGCGGAGATCCGCTACTGGGAGGAGGCCCGCGACCTCCACGACGCCGCCGCCGTCGCCCTGCGCCTGTGGGGCGAACACCGCCAGAGCGCCGGGCTGCCCTCCTGGGAGATCGTCGGCCTGGAGGTCATCGGCCGCGAGACCTACCACCAACGAGTGGCCGAGGGCTACGGCCCCGCCCCGGCCACACCGGTCGGCGTCCACCCTTTCTGACGGCCGTCTCGCGGTGTGGACGACGAGATGGACGCCCTCTCACGGAGCACTACGCTTCCCTCATGACCACGCTCTCTCCGTACGACGCCATGTCCCCGGTCATCGAGGCCGCCTACCGGGCCAAGGCCGCCGCCGCCGACCTCGCGCCGCTGCCGAGGGCCGCCAAGGACGACGCGCTGCTGGCCATCGCGGACGCCCTTGAGGTGCGCACGGCGGAGATCGTCGAGGCGAACGCGGAGGACGTGGCGCGGGCGCGGGAGGCCGGGACGAGCGAGTCGGTCATCGACCGGCTGACGCTGACGCCGGAGCGGATCCGGGCCATCGCCTCGGACGTCCGGGACGTCGTCGCCCTGCCCGACCCGGTCGGCGAGGTCGTGCGCGGCTCGACCCTCCCCAACGGGATCGACCTGCGTCAGGTGCGGGTGCCGCTCGGGGTCGTCGGCATCATCTACGAGGCCCGTCCGAACGTGACCGTGGACGCCGCCGCCCTCTGCCTCAAGTCCGGCAACGCCGTCCTGCTGCGCGGCTCGGCCTCCGCGTACTCCTCGAACGCGGCGCTCGTGCGGGTCCTGCGCGACGCGGTCGGCGGCTCGGGGCTGCCCGCCGACGCCGTCCAGCTCGTGCCGGGCGAAAGCCGGGACTCCGTACGGGAGTTGATGCGGGCGCGCGGTCTCGTCGACGTCCTCATCCCGCGCGGCGGCGCCTCCCTGATCCAGACCGTCGTCTCCGAGTCGACCGTCCCCGTCATCGAGACCGGCACCGGCAACTGCCACGTCTACGTCGACGCGCACGCCGACCTCGACATGGCGATCGACATCCTCGTCAACTCCAAGGCCCAGCGCGTCAGCGTCTGCAACGCCGCCGAGACCCTCCTCGTCCACCAGGACATCGCCCCCGAGTTCCTGCCCCGCGCCCTCGACGCCCTCGCGGAGGCCGGGGTGACCGTCCACGCGGACGAACGCGTCATGGCGTACGCGAAGGAGACGAAGGCGACGGTCGTGGAGGCCACCGCCGAGGACTGGGAGACCGAGTACCTGTCGTACGACATCGCCGCGGCCGTCGTCGACTCGCTGGAGAAGGCCGTCGAGCACATCCGCCTGTGGACCTCCGGCCACACCGAGGCGATCGTCACCACCTCCCAGCAGGCCGCCCGGCGCTTCACCCAGCTGGTCGACTCCACCACGGTCGCCGTGAACGCCTCCACCCGCTTCACGGACGGCGGCCAGTTCGGCTTCGGCGCGGAGATCGGCATCTCCACCCAGAAGCTGCACGCCCGCGGCCCGATGGGCCTGCCCGAACTGACCAGCACGAAGTACATCGTCACCGGGGACGGCCACATCCGGAAGTGAACTCCCTCGCGTGAGGGGCGTCCGCGTGAGAGGCGTCTCATCGGGTGAGCGAATATCCATACCGTCTGCCCAAACGGACCCCTCAGGTCTACTCTGGGACGATGCCGGAGGACGTGGGGGGCACGCCGTTTCCTGACGGCGGACAGCCCGACGACGACCACGACCGCGGGGTGTCGGACGAAGAGTTCGCCTCCGTGGTCTTCGACGAGGCATTCGTCAAGGCGGCGGTGTTCCACGAACCCACCGCCGTCGAACGCCTCCTGGC
>DATCQX010000806.1:0-7534 GCA_036569285.1 Streptomyces sp. | reverse complement strand
CCGGCGCGGTGCGAAGAACCGCTCCGTCCCGTCCGCCAGGTCCCGCTGGTAGCGCGGTCGCAGCTCGGTGATCCGCCGCTCCCGCTCGTCCTTCGCCTCACTCACGCACGGCTCCTCTCGGCAAGCTCTTCGAGATGGACGGCGGCGGCGTCCGCGCCCCCGGCCGCCCGGAACGCCGCCCCCACCCGCGCGGCCCGCGCGCGGTAGGACGGCTCGTCCAGGACGGCGTCCAGCGCCGCCCCCAGCTTCTGCGGGCCGACCCGCCCGAACCGCACCCGCACCCCGGCCCCGGCGGCCTCGACCTGCCCGGCGATCACCGGCTGGTCGTCCCGGATGGGCGCGACGACCAGCGGCACGCCGTACCAGAGCGCCTCGCACACGGTGTTGTGTCCCGCATGACATACCACCGCGTCGAGACCCTTGGCCAAGAGCGCGATCTGCGGGACGGACGGCACGACGAGGACGTCCGCGTGGGCCCCGCCGCCCAGCACCCCGCCGGGGTCGACCACCACCGCCTGCAGCCGCCCGGCCCGTTCGCGCGCCGCGTCCCGGCAGACGGCGAGGAACCGCTCCCCGGCGTCGGCGTTCGCGGTGCCGAGGCTCACGAGGACGGTCGCGCGGCCCGGGTCGAGCCACTCCCACGGGAACCCCTCGCCGTCGGGGCGGCCGGTGACCGACGGCCCCACCCAGTGAACTCCCTCGACGGCACCGGCGAGTTCGGGCGTGCTGAAGCCGATGACGAGGTGCGGGGAGAACCGGGGATCGGCGGTACCGGACGCGTCCCCGACGGCCCGGCGCAGCTCGCCGAGCCGGGCGTCGATCCACTCCCGCACCTTCGGGAGGGCGGCCAGCGGGTCCGTGAACTCGGCCGTGGTCGTCGCGGACGTGGCCCACGGAATCCCGGCCCGCTCCGCGACCAGGGCCCCCGCGAAGGCCTGTTGGTCGGCGACGACCACATCGGGCCGGAACACCTCCACGGCCCGGCGCACTCCGGGCGCCATCGCCTCCGCCAGCGGCAGCAGGAACCGCTCCCACAGGAACTTCAGCGCCTCGGGGCCGCGGATCTCGGGCGGGCGGTGGGAGGCGGCGGCGCCGTCGTGCGTGATGTGTGACAGTTCGTCCCCGCACCCGAACACCACCGCGTCCGCCCCCGCCAGCCGCCGCACCAGCTCCGGGTCCGGGCACACCCAGGCGACCCGGTGCCCCCGGGCCGTGAGGCGCGCGGCGACGCCGACCGCCGGGTTGACGTGGCCCGTCAGGGGCGGGACGACGAACAGGAAGCCGCTCACCCGGTGGTCACCGCCGCGCAGGCCCCGGCGATGTGCGACCGGATGTGCTCGCCGATCGTGGTCGGCGCCTCGACGAGGATCGAGTGCTCGTGGCCGGGGATGATCACCGACCGGCAGTCGGGCAGCAACTCCTCCAGCAGGGGCGCGAGTTCGGCGACGTCGGAGTCACCGCCGTACAGCGCGAGGACCGGGCAGGACAGCGACGCGATCTGAAGGTCCGTCAGGACCGTGCTGGCGGGGATGTCCTGGCCGATCGAGGTCTCACGGGCCAGGCGGGCGGCGCCCCGCGCGAGGCGGGCCGTGTTGTGGCCCCGGTGCGCGGCGATCCACGTGACGGCGTCCGACTCGTTGTGCGCCAGCTCGTGCACGACCCGCCCGAGAATGCCGCGGAGCTTCGACGCCCAGGCGGGCGTGGCCGGTTCGGACTCGATCAGGCTGAGGCTCGCGACCCGCTCCGGATGCCGGACGGCGTACCCGAACGCGATCGTCCCGCCGAAGGAGTTGCCCACCAGGTGCACCGGGCCGGTCACCTTCAACCGCTCCAACAGGGCTTCCAGATCAGCGATGTTGTCGTCCACGGAGTACCCGCCGGACGGCCGGTCGCTGCGGCCGTGCCCCCGCAGGTCGTACATGATCACATCGAGCCCGTCCGCCGCGAACGAGGGCGCCACCGTGAAGTAGTAGCTGGCGAGGCTGTCGGTGAGCAGCCCGTGGACCAGCACCACGGTCGCGCGCGAACTCCGGCCGCCCCGGGGCCCGATGCGCTGGACGTGCAGCCGGAGTCCGCCGGTGTCGACCATCGACACGGCTCAGCCCTCCTCGGCCGCTTTGAGGCCGAGCACGACGTACTCGACCAGCCGCCCGACCGTCAGCTCGATGATCTCCTCGAACTCCATCCCGGCCAGGAACTCCGCGAAGTTGATCCGCTCGCCGTACCGCTCCTGGAGGAACGCCGCCAGCGTCACGAGGTCGATGCTCTCCAGCTCCAGATCCCGGTTGAAGGACGTCTCCATGCCGATCTCGGCGTCGTCGACGCCGTGTTCGTCCTCCAGCAGGCGGGTGAGCATGCCGGACACGTCGGCGAGAACGGTTTCCTCGTTCATCGGGCCTCGTACTCCTCTTCGTTCGTGTGTCCCGTCGTCCAGGCCACGACGTACTCCCGCGCCGGCAGACCCGGCGGGTTGGCGGCCGGTGCGCAGTGCACCGGATAAGCGCGCTCCAGACGGCCGGACACGGTCAGCAGGCCGCCGTCCGGGGAGACGTCGAGAACCGTGAAGTCCCTTGGCCTGCCGTCGAGTCCGGTCCCCTCGGCCTTCGCGACGGCCTCCTTCGCCGCCCAGAACCGGGTGAACCACACCGCACGCGAGCCCACCAGACCGTCCAGCAGCCGGAGTTCAGCCGGGGTCAGAGCCGCGGCCTCCGTCTCCGGAGTACGGTCGGTGACCTCCTCGATGTCGATGCCGGGACCCGGTCCCGGCCGGTGCGGGCGCGCGATCGCGACGCCCGCCTCCGCGCAGTGCGCCAACGACACGTCCAGATCCGGCAGTTCACGTCCGTGCACGCCCACGACGTACGGCCGCCCCAGGCCGTCGTTCTCCACGCGCAGCTCCGCCGGGAACACCGGACCCTCGCCGTGCTCCCACAGCCACCTGCGCACCGCGTCCTTCACCGCGATCCGGCCCAGCAGCCACTGCCGCCGGCCGCGCGGGGCGTGCTCCGCGTAACGCGAACGCTCCACCCCGGCAAGGGAATTGCGCATGATGAGTTCCCGCGACGCCAGGTCGGGCCAGCGCTCGTGCAACAACGTCCAGCCGCCGGGCCGGAGTTCGGAGAGCGTGTGGCGTTCCGGGAAGCGCTCCACGGGGCGGGTGCTGGGGTCGTTGTCGAAGCGGCGGTCCTGCCAGCCGGTGATCTCCGCCCACAGGACGCCGCCGACGGTGAGCTCGACGTCCGCCTCCAGGAAGGTGTCGGTGAGCGCCGTGATCCGTATCAGGCACGCCACTTGAGTGCCGGGAGCCGGGTGCGGGCCGTGGAAGCGGATCCGCTTCATGCCGACCGGGAAGACGACCGTGCGTTCCGTGCGGGTCGCCATGATCCAGTAGCCGAGGATCTGGCCCACGTTGTCCAGCAGGGCACCGGGGGCCGGTGGGGTGGTGATGACGCCCCGGACGTGGTGGTCGCCGATCGCGGTGAGTTCCGTGACGCCCTGGAACGCCGGGCCGTGGAACATCCAGCGCTCTTCGTAGAGTTGGCGCGCCGTGTGGTCGGGGACGCGCTCCGGCACGGGAGATGTGCCGCGAGGAGCGGGGGACGGGTGGGCGGGGGCGAGTTCCACGGTCGCGTGGGCCCGGGGACCGAAGGAGACGGCCAGACGGTTCCCGTGCTGAGGAGTGACGGTCACCGGGACGTCCACGGCGGGGGTGGCGGTCAGCCACTCCTCGAAGCGGGCGTCGTGGACGGCCACGGGGAGCAGACCGGGCCGGGACCGGGCGGCCGTGTCCATGATGTGGTGGACGATCGTGGTGGCGGGGACCACCGGCCAACGGTCCGACACCTCGGGCCAGTCGGGGCGTTGCGGGAAGAAGCAGTGGTCCAGCAGGTAGGGCATCGTGTCGGGGGAGACGCGGACCGTGGTGCGCTCCGGCGCGGTGCGTCGCGGTGCGCGGCCGGCCGTCATCAGGGCCGTCGCCGTGTCGGCCGTCTCCCTGAGGAGCGCGCCGAGTTCGGCGGCCATCGGCAGGTCGCCGGCCAGCGCGGCCAGCGGGTCGGAGGCCGGGCCGCGCAGGACGGGGCGGGCCTCAGGGGGGAGTGAGACGAGGGCACCGCTCAAGTCCAGGCGTACCGGGGCTGGTCGGGAGCGCACGGAGGGCCGCGGGGACGGCAGCGCCGGAGCGACCTCCGCTCCCGCCGTCCACAACGCCGCCGCCACCCGCCGGAGTTGGGCAAGCCCCTCCCGGTGCGGCGAGTTGGCCGCGACCGTGAGGTGGTCCTGGGCGCCGAGGATGTCGTCCACCAGGGAGCCCAGACGGCCGGGGCCGACCTGGACGAAGACGTGGTGACCGGCGTCGTACAGGGCCTGCGTCAACTGGCGGAAGCGGACCGGCTCCAGGAGGTGGCGGACGAACAACTCCCGGATCGCGGACGGTTCGTCGGGGAACGGGGACGCCGTGGTGCCCGACCAGAGAGGAATCGTCGGCCGGTGCAGGCGGAAGCGGTTCGCGGCCTGTTCGATGGGGGCGAGGTGCGGGCGGAGCATGGGGGTGTGGAAGCCCGAACGGAACGGCAGCACCTGGCTGATGATCCCCCGGCCGCGGAATTCGCGGACGAACTCCTCCACCGCCGCGTCCGGGCCGCACACCATCGACTGGCTGGGCGCGTTGTCGTGCGACAGGACGATGCCGGTGTGCCCCAACTCCGCGATCGCGTCGAGGACGTGTTCGGCCGGTGCGCCGATCGCACCGAACGCCAGGCCCGGCACGGTCACCGAGGCGGGGTCGAACTCGGCCATGAACGCGTCCACTTCGGCCCCGTCGTAGAGACCGGACGCGACCATCGCCGTCCACTCGCCGACACTGTGCCCGGCGACCGCGTCGGGGACGATGCCGCTGCGGCGCAGGGCCGCGTCCAGGAGGCGGCTGACGGCCACCACGTCGAAGCCGTGCCGGCCGACGTCACCGACCTGGTCGCCGGGGGCGGACAGGGCGGGGAGGCCGAAGTGGGCCGCGATGTCGTCGACCTGCGGAGTGAAGTCGGCTTCGAGGCCGGGGAAGAGGAAGGCCAGCTTGCCTCCGCCCTTGTGCAGCAAGGGAGTCGGCCGGAACCACACATCGCTGCGCCCGCTCCAGGGGCGGGCCTTGGCGGCGGTGCGGCGGGCCAGCGCGAGGCGTTTGGCGGTGGGGTCCACGATCGCCAGACGGGCGGCGCCCGCGGTGGGGTGGGGCAGGGCGGGGTCGAGACCGGCGGCGCGCAGGGTGGCGTCGTCCGTGTCGAGGAGCGCGGTCAGGGCGGTGGGGGAATCGGCGGCGAGGAGGAGGATGCGCTCGGACTCGACGACCTCGGCACGGCCGATGACCTCCGGGCGGCCGGCGGCCGGTATATCACGCGTGATGTGTGACATATCGACCCCTGTGCGGCCGGTGGCCGGTATGTCACGCGTTATGTGTGACATACCACCGCCTGACCCGAGGTCCCCCCCGCCGGACTCCCGCCGCCGAGCCGCAGGTGCCTGCTCCAGCACCACATGCCCGTTGATCCCCCCGAACCCGAACGCGTTCACCGCCGCCCGCCGGACCTCGCCCTCCCACGGCTCGGCTTTCTCCAGCGGCCTGAACCGCGTCCGTGCCAGCGCGGGATGCGGATCGTCGCAGTGCAGCGTCGGCAGCAGCACCCCGTGATGGACGGCCAGCGCCGCCTTCACCAGCCCGGCGACCCCGGCGGCCGGCATGGCGTGGCCGATCATCGACTTCACCGACCCGATGACGGCGCCCGAGCCGTCCGACGGCCCGCCGAACACCTCGGCCAGCGTGGTGAGTTCGGCCCCGTCCCCGGCGGGTGTCGCCGTGCCGTGCGCTTCCAGGAGGCCCAGCGAACCGGGCGCCGACGGGTCGAGACCGGCGGCCTGCCACGCCTGCCGTACGGCGCGCGCCTGACCGCCGGGGTCGGGGTTGACGAGGCCCGACGCGCGGCCGTCGCTGGAGATGCCGGTGCCCCGGATCACGGCGTAGACCCGGTCGCCGTCGCGCTCGGCGTCGGCCAGCCGCTTGAGGACGACGACGCCGGTGCCCTCGCCGATGAGAATGCCGTCGGCGTCGCGGTGGAAGGGGCGGATGCGCTCGGAGGGGGAGAGCGCCCGGAGCTGGGAGAAGACGCTCCACAACGTGATGTCGTGACAGTGGTGCACGCCCCCGGCCAGCATCAAGTCACAGCGCCCGGAGGCCAGTTCGCCCACGGCCTGGTCGACGGCGACCAGTGAGGACGCGCACGCCGCGTCCACCGTGTACGCCGGTCCCCGCAGATCGAGGCGGCTCGCGACCCGTGACGCGGCGAGGTTGGGCACCAGCCCGATCGCCGCCTCCGGACTGTCGGGCCCGAGCCGCTCGGTGAACGCCTCACGGACACGGTCCAGTTGGCTCGCGGACAGGTCGGGCAGCAACTCGCCGAGCGTGCGCACGAGTTGCCCTGCCGTCCGCACTCGCTGATCGAGCCGGACCAGACCGGGGGTGAGGTAGCCGCCCCGCCCCAGGACGACGCCGATCCGCTGCCGGTCGGGCAGCCGGGCGGACCCGCCCGCGTCGTCCAGCGCGGCGGCGGCCACGTGCAGCGCGATCAGCTGGTCCGGTTCGGTGCCGCCGACCGACGCCGGCATGATCCCGAACCGGGTCACCTCCACCTCGGCGAGCCCGTCCACGAACCCGCCGCGCCGGCAGTACACGCGGTCCGCGACAGCCGGCTCGGCGGCGGTGCCGGGACGGTAGTAGTCGGCGTCCCAGCGGCCGGCGGGCACCTCACCGACCGCGTCGACGCCGTCACGCAGGTTCCGCCAGTACGTGTCGAGGTCGGGCGCTCCGGGGAACAGCACCGACATTCCCACGATCGCGACCGGGACTTGACGACCTGTGGTGCCCTCGGCCCCACGACCGTCCAGGACGTGACGCTCCGTCATCCGAGCGGCGTCCTCGGTACCTCTGAGAGTCACCCCGTCACCAGCCCGACGCCGTGTGCACGACCGCCGTCAGCGACGGATCGCCCCACGCCAACTCCCGCAGCAGCGCGGCCGTTCCCTCCTCCGGGTCGATGAGGGACACCCCGCGCCGCGCGTACTCCCGCGCCAACTCCGGCCCCACCATGCCCCCGTGGGACGCGTCGGGCGCCCACGGCCCCCAGTGCACGGTCAGCGCCCGCAGCCCCGTACGGGCCGCCCACGCCGAACCCAGCGCCTCCAGCGCGTCGTTGGCCGCCGCGTAGTCGGACTGCCCCCGATTGCCCAGTACCGCCGCGATGCTCCCGAACAGCACGGTGAACGACGGCCCGTTCGGCAGCTCCTCCAGCGCCGTCAGCAGCGCGTGCGCGCCGAGCGCCTTCGTCGCGTACACCCGCCGGAACGACTCCGGGGTCTTCTCGGCGATCAGCCGGTCCTCGATCACCCCGGCCGCGTACACGACACCGTCCAGCCGCCCGTGCTCGGCGTGGATCTCCTTCACCGCCTGCAACACGGCCTCGGACTCCCGGAAGTCGACACTCCGGTA
>DATCQX010000805.1:0-7977 GCA_036569285.1 Streptomyces sp. | reverse complement strand
CGAACATTTGGAAAGCGTGTTGGGGGCAACCCCTCACGAGTTCGAATCTCGTATCCTCCGCACTTGCCTGAAGAGGCGAAACGAAGATCCGGACCGCAGTCGCGGTCCGGATCTTCGTTTTAGGGCGTCCGCGCGTCTTGGAACTGCGCCGCCCTTTCCCGTCGGGCACACATGCTCGACATGTGGAGGAACGCGGCCTCCGCTCCGGAGCCACGGCCGATGGTGCTTGTTCTGCCGCAGCTCACGCAGGCAAGCCGGGACGACCTCGCGTCGGTCCGGAACAGTGGAGCTGGGTCAGTTCGAAGGGGTGAAGCCGGCGGACTGGTCGAGGTGGAACGTGGAGCCGGGCGCCGTCGGAGTCCAACCGGCGCGCAGAGCGAGGCGGACGGCCGTGGCGACGCCGGACGGCAGTACGGGCGCGGCCGCGCGGCCGAACCAGTTGCTGGGGTGCGGTTGGCCGGTGGTGACCAGGAGTGTCGTCCCCGGGCTGTCCGCGTGCTCGACGGCGAACGTGCAGGGTGACCAGGCGAGGGCCTGAAAGTACGTCGGTCTGCCGCGCAGTCGCCAGCGGTAGGCCGTGCCGTCGACGACGATCCGTCGCGACCCCTTGCGGACCAGTGCCATCGCGCCCCTCCCTATCCGACCGTGTGTCTGCGATGCGTACGACGACGCAGCGGACGGAACAGTACGTACACCGTGGACACCACGACGAAGGCCAGCCGTATCAGGCCCCGGGCCGAATCGTCGGGGATGGTCAGGACGGGAACGTAGAGGGCGAGCAGCCCGATCCAGGTCCACCAGGGGATGAGGCGGCGTTGGCCGATGGTGTCCCAGAGGAGGGTGCCGAGGACGACGGAGGCGGTGTAGTACGTGTAGACGCTGGGGTCGAGGGCGATACGGGCGTTGGCCCCGAGGAGGACGACGGCGGGCCAGCGTCCACGGGACACCGCGAAGCAGCCGAGGGCCAGACCGAGGACGGCTTGCGCGGGGCGCCCCCAGGGCGGGGTGTCGGGCGCGCCCACCCCGAGCCAGCGGAGGGGCGAGGCCGGCTGGACGGGGATCGTGAACTGGGCGGCGGCATACGAGTGGGGCGCGCCGATGAAGAAGGGCAGCCAGGCGACGGCGACGAGGGCCCCACAGACGAGAAACGCCCGGAGCCAGTCCCGCCGGGGGAGGGCGAGGAGGAGGGGGAGGAAGGCCAGGGCGGTGGGCTTGGAGTCCAGGGCGAGCGCGAGAAAGGCACCGGTCATGACGGCGGTGGAACTGGACACCGCCGCACGAACGCCGGCCGTCGGCGCGCCGGGGACGTGGGGCGCGCTGTTGAGTCCGGACGGGGCTGAGTCAGGCCCGGACGACGCTGAGTCGAGCTTGGCCCATGCCGTGCCGGGGCCGGACGACGCCGAGTTGGAGCCGGACGACACCGAGCCGGGCTTGGTCCACGCCGAGCCGGAGCCGGACGACGTTGAGGCGGGGTCGGTCCACCCCGTACCGGAGCCGGACGACACCGAACCGAAGCCGGTCACCGGCATGCCGGAGCCGTACGGCGCCCCACCGGAGCCGGACGACACCGAGCCGGGGCCGGTCCACCCCGTGCCGGACCCAGACGACACCGAGCCCGGCTGGGCCCCCTCCCTGCCGGAGCCCCTCACCACCCCCTTGCCGCGGGCCACCCCCGCCTTGAGGCGAGCCGTCCAGGAAAGGGCGTCGGCCGGCGCCGTCCCCGTACCGCCCCCAGCGGCTCCAGCACCCCCAGCCCCCGCCCCCGAATCGACCCCACCCAGCCCCACCTTCCCCCTGGTCAGCGAGCGGACGGCAAGTGTCGTGAAGAACAGGGCGAGGACGTCGTCCAGATGGCCGAAGCGGACGGACACCTCGATCCACATCGGGATGAACGCGAGGCCGGCGACGAGGACGCGTTGGCGGAGGCGTTGGTGGTTGGTGCCGGTGCCGAGGAGGTGGGTGGCGGCGCTGCGGCCGACGAGGACGAGGATGACCAGGCCGAGGAAGGACATCAGCGCGGCGGCGAGGAACTGGCCGGTGCGTTCGGGGAAGGGGTCGAAGAGGCCCGCGACGAGGAAGCTGACGGGGCCCATCTGCAGCTCGGGGTGGTGGGCGTAGAGGTTGAGGCCGCCGCCCGCACCGCCGTAGATCAGCTCGCCGCCGGTGCGCAGGTAGTGCCAGGAGAAGCCGCCGTGCGGCTCGACCACGGCGAACCAGAGCAGCGTCCAGGCGGCGAGCAGCACGAGATGCGTTCGCTGACCGATGACCGGCACGTCTCTTCCCTTTCGGTCCCTCTCGCCCCCCGCGGTTCTCGACGGCATGCGGGGGCCCGTCCCTTAGATGGCTGAAAAGGGTCGGAGGTTCTCTGGCCGGACCGTGCCGGTGTTCACACGGGGGTGTGGGAGTTACCTCAAACGCTTGCGCGGGACCTTGAAAGTGCAAGTAGTCTGGCCCTGTTCCACCCGGCCCCCATACGGGTGGAGCACCGGCCTCACGGCAGTTCGGCCTCCAGGCATGTCAGGGCCGGCCCCCTAGCTCTCCGACTCCCCCCACCGCCCCCGTAATACCCAGGAGTGACCCCATGCCGGACACCACCGTGGTCGTCATACCTCTCTGGAAGGCCCTCAAGTCCCTGTCCAGGTCGGCCCAGAACGGCGCACGACGATGAGCGCGCTCTTCCTCTGCACCCTCGGCGTAGGGCTCCTCGGCGCCGGCCTGACGGCATTCGTCACCTCCTGGCACGGCTGGGGCCACCACCGCCCCTGACCGCCCCTGGCCCCGCAAGTCAGGGCCCCTACCCCACGGCGCCCCGCCCGCCGCGGGCCCAACACCCCGGAACCGCCCCCAGCGGAAACGGTTCCGGCACGTGCCGTATCCCGTGGGGACGGGGAGCGGCATAGCGGTCGGACCCGGCAGCGGAACCACCCCCCGTTCCGCTGCCGGGTCCGGCGGCACACCGCCGTTACCGCCAGGGTCACAGGGGCCACCCCCTGGCCCCTGTGGAACCCCGTAGTACCTACGAGCCAGCCCCCGCACTCAAGCCGAGGGAGCCGGAGACAACAGGCCGGCTCACCCCCGAGCTTCAGCCGAACCTACGCCGCCCTTCCGAACCAGGGACGCGGAGCCATGTCGATATGCGGCTCCGCCGCGCGAGCGCGACCAGTCACAACGCACCCGCACCCCGCAATCCACAGCCCCACCCCTCCCGAACCCGGCCCCCTCCCCCTACCGCTGAATCCACACGTTCTGCTCCACAGACACCTGATCCACCTCGGACACCCGAACCGTCACCCGCATAGTCCACTCCCCGGCAATGGGCAGGCTGACGGAGTCAGCAGCCCAATACCCGCCCCGGTTGACCAGCTTCACCGCCAGCGGCCCGATGTCCTGACTGTCGAGGCTGAAAGAGATACGGAGTTCGGGAACGGTGGCGAACCCACCATCGGCGGCATAGACGACCGCTTCGAGGGAGTTGGGCCCCACACGCCCGGGATTGAGGGTGACCTGAACGGTGCCCTCGGCCTTCTTGCCAGGGACGGTGAGGCTGAAGGGAACACGGGAGACGGAGGTGGTGAGGATGCCGCTCTCCCCACTGGACCGCGTCGCCGCCTCCGCCTCGGCCCGCCCCGGCAGCGTCCCGGTGAGGACGGTCGTGATGACCAGGACGATGACGGAGACGACGACCTCGAGAAGGACCGACCGCCGCAGCGCACGCCGATGCGCATGCTCGGCCGGGGTCAACTCCTCAGGATCGAACCGGGACTTCAGCAACGAGGCCGGAGAATCCGGCACCTCGGGCACGTCCGGCTTCCCCGAATCACCCGACTCCTTCGAACCGTCCGCAGCCCCACCCCCCTCGACAACCCTCGATTCCGCATCCACCACACCCACAGACCCCCCGGAAACCCCCACGCGCTCCCGCACCTCAAGTACAGAACTCACCGCACTTCCCCTCGTCTCACTAAGACTCTCGGCCGCCTTCAACCGCCTCACAACCCCCCGCGACCACGCCCCCACCGCCAGCAGCATCACCACGGCCACCAGCTTCGCGAGAAGCACGCGGCCATAGGAGGAATCCGTGAGCGCGGTGAGCGAACCAAGACCTCGCCAGGACTGGTAGACACCCGTCACCACGAGGACGACGACACAGGTCGCGGCGGTACGGGAGAAGGCAATGATCACCCGCGCGGGCACCGGAACGGAACTCCGGTTCAGCACGGAGAACAGAGAGGTGAGACCCCCCAACCATACGGCCATGGACAGGAGATGAAGGACCGTGGAGGTCATCGCGACCGGCACCTGGATCCCCGCGGAGGCGTGCTCGGCGGCGGCCCAGGTCAGGGAGAGGCCGACGATGGTGACGGCGCCGGCCGCCAGCGTGACCTTCTTGGACCACCACTTCTGCCACATGAGCAGCGTCAGCACCCCGAGCAGCACCAGTCGGGCCAGCAGCGCCAGCCCCGGACGCGTGGTGATCGTCCGGGACAGCGAGGACGGGTCGAAGATCCCGGCGAGGCTGGTCCCGGTCTCGTAGGGCCCGCGCAGCAGAAGCAGGAAGACGGTCGCCCCCGCCAGCGTCCAGCCCCCCACCTTCAGCGGGCGCCGCAGCGCGCGGGTGTCCGGCGGGCGGCAGACGGCGATGAAGACGGCCGTGCCGATGAGGAGCGCGGCGGCGACGTACGCGACGTAACGGGCCAGCGTGTAGACGCTGTTGGTGGTCGGGTTCTCGGTCGGCCCCGCGGAGAGCGGCGCCAGCGTCGGGGACGGCTTGCCTATGGAGAACGTGAAGGCGCCGGAGACGGGGTGGCTGTCGGCGGAGACGACGCGCCAGGCGACGGTGAAGGTACCGGTCCCCGCGTCGGCCGGCATCGACACCCGCACGGCGTCCGAACGGCCCGGCACGTGACTCGCCTCGCCCGTCTTCACCCGCTTGTTCTCGGGGTTGAGGACGCGGATCGAGTCGTCCAGCAGCCCCACCGACTCGGTGAATCTGAGGGTGACTTCACGGGGGACGGTCGGGACCACGCTCGCGTCGGCCGGGCCGGTCTCGGCCAGCGCCGCGTGCGCCGACGCCGTGCCCGCGCCGCCGAAGACCAGCAGCACCAGGAGCGTGCCCAGCAGTACCGCGCCGCGCCGCAGCGCTCGGCGTATCTCACCCACGTCGTTCACTCCGCCTCCGTACGGCCCCCTGAGTCCATATCTCCCTGTACGTACGGCTCCGGTCCCCCCTCCGCTCACCACTTGCCCCACCGGCAATCCCCCCTCACGGCCTGCACAACCGCCCGATACGCTCCGCTTGCACTGGATAACTCTCCGTGAGCACCCCGAGTTCCCCGTGCTCATACTCCGAATAGGTGAATCCCGGAGCCATCGTGCAGCCGAACAGCGTCCACCCCCCGACCGGCCGCGCCCTCATCCAGGTCCGGGCGGGAACGGTGAGCTGGACGGCCTGCCCGCCGAGGACGTCCGGCCCCAGGACGGCCGTCCGGGAGGTGCCGTCCTCCGCGAGGAGCAGCATCTCCAGGGGCGCGCCGAGGTAGTGGTGCCATGTCTCGTCGTGGGGGAGGCGGTGCAGGGCCGAGTACTCGTCGGCGCGCAGGAGGGCGACGATCGCCGTGCCGGAGGGGCGGCCGTCCGGGGTCGGCGGGCCGGTCCAGGTGCGGTGGAAGAGGCCGCCCTCGCGCGGGATCGGTTCCAGGGAGTAGTGGGAGATCAGGTCTTCCGGAGTCACCCGGCGAAGGCTACCTCCCGGTTCAGAAAGGCCAGTTGGGCCCGCTTCGGCGGCAGGTACACGTCCGGGAGGTCGACCTCCGGGAGCGTGACGACCGGCCCCGCCGTGAACCCCTGCCGCAGGAAGCGGGCGACGGCCTTCTCGTTGTCCGGATCAGGGTCGACGACGACTCTCCGGTGCCCCCGCACCAGGAACACGTACGCCGCGTACACCCCGAACAGGCAGGCGGACCAACCCGGTTGACGCTCCCCCGGCGCCAACAGCACATGCACCCCCGCGTCCCCCGGCTGAACGTCGTAGCACTCCCCGACCCGATCCGCCGCCGGGTCGTACAGCTGAAGCAGAGCCACCGGAACGCCCTCCAGCTCGGCGACAAAGGCGTGATGGGTGTCCAGCGTTCCCATGTGCTCGTAGATCTCGGCGACTTGGTCCTCGGTGAGCCCGTTCATCCCCCAGAACGCGGCGCGTTCGGCACTGACCCAGGTGTGAACCGTCCGCGCGTCCCCCTCGGGGTCGAGGGGGCGGATGCGGACGGTGCCGAAGCCGGGGACGGTCTGTTCATGGACGTACATCGTGCTGCTGCTCCTTGTGCAGTCGGTTCCAGTCGGTCACTACCGGGGCCAGATCTCCCCTGAGCCACAAAGGGAGTTGATCGCCGCCCGGTACGATCCAGCGGCTGCGCTGCCGGTCGGCGACGTCCCACACGTACCGCGCCACCGGCCCCCGGGCCGCCCGGTCGGTGACGCCGGGAACCGCCGAGGTGCACAGCACACAGTCGTGGTCCCCGGAGAGCGGCGGCGGCTCGTAGGTGTCGTCCGGGAGCGCGCGCCAGGGGGTCAGGCGGTGGGTGTCGCCCCACTTCGCAAGCGGCCGGACGGCGACGGCTTCCAGGGCTTCGCGGACGACCGTGTCCCGGTCGATCCCGTACAACTCCTCGGCGCACAGGAGGTGTTCGAGCGCGAAGCCGATCCGGGGTGTGAGGGCGAGCCAGGGGAGGAGGACGTCCGGGTAGGCGGGCGGCGTGGTGAGGGCGGCGAACGCCGGGTGGGCGGCGAGCCGTCGGACGACCTCGCCGCGGAGGGCCGCGTACGACGCCGCTTCCGTGCTGGCGGCGTCCATGCGGCGGTCCCAGTTCAGCAGGCGGTCCCGCAGGGCTGTAGCGGCCGGGGTCAGGGCCTCCAACGCCGAAATTCTTCCCAACAGGGGTTCCGCTGAGGCGAGTTGGGTGTCCGTGTGGATCGTTCCGAGGCCCTCCGGGGTCCAGTGGCGGCGTTCCTGGAGGAGGTGGCGGATGCGGTCGGCACGGTGGGGTGGGGCGAACTCCACGCCCAACTCCGCTGCCGGGCCCCGCTGGTTGGCCATCACGGCGATGCCGTCGGTCAGTTCGGCGCGGGGCATGTCGTGCCAGCCGGTCCAGTCGTGGCCGGGTTCCCAGGCGGGGACCAGGCGGACGCGGTTCGCCTGCGCGCGGACGGGGACGCGGCCGGCGACCCGGTGCAGGGTGCCTCCGGCGGTGTCGGCGGCCTGGACGACGTTCACCGGCTCGCACCAGTCGTCGAACGCGGCGTCCACGTCCGCCACGTCACGCGCCCGCAGCAGCTTGAGCAGGGCACTGAACCCCAACTCCCCCGTCACACGCGGCGGATACCGCAGGCTCAACGCCAACGGCGTCCCGTCGTCCAGCCCTTCGGGCCCGCCCACGACGACCGGCCCCCGGGGTGTCTCCAACACCTCCACCTCGACCGGGGGTTCGCCCGCGGCCTCGATCAGTTCCGTGTGCCGGGAGATCCGCCGCCACACCCCGTCCGGGTCCAGCGCCTCCACCCCGGCGCCCGTCCGCCGCAGCTTCTCCCGGTACAGGTCCTGGTAGTCGGCCATCGCGTTGGTGATCGCCCACGCGACCGTCCCGGTGTGCCCGAAGTGCGCGATGCCGGGGACACCGGGGACGGCGAGGCCGACGACGTCGTACTCGTCGCAGGCGAGGCGGATCTGCTGGTAGATGCCGGGGTCCTCGATGAACCGGTGCGGATCGCCCGCGATCAGCGCGCCGCCGCTGACGGTCCGACTGCCGTCCAGGATCCAGCCGTTGCTGCCGGAGGTGGCCGGTCCGTCCGTCGCGAACAGGGGGACCGCGTCGGGGCCGAGGTGCGAAATCGCCTCCTCCCGCCAGAGTTTGGCGGGGAAACCGGCGAACAGGATGTGGACGGAGAGCCAGATGGCGAGGGGGGTCCAGGGGGACCAGGGGG
>DATCQX010000804.1:0-4785 GCA_036569285.1 Streptomyces sp. | reverse complement strand
GGGGGTCTCGCCGACGATCGAGTCGGGCGTCGAGTCCGCCGGGCTGCACCACGCGGTCGTCGGCGTCGTCATCGCCCTGCTGGTCCTGCTCCCCGAGACCATCGCCGCGCTGCGCGCCGCCCGCAGGGACCGGGTGCAGACGAGTCTCAACCTCGCGCTGGGCTCCGCCATGGCGAGCATCGGGCTGACGATCCCCGCGGTCGCCCTGGCCTCCGTCTGGCTCTCCGGGCCGCTCGTCCTCGGGCTCGGCTCGACCCACATGGTGCTGCTCGCGCTGACCGTCGGGGTCAGCATCCTCACGGTGGTGCCGGGGCGGGCCACGCCGTTGCAAGGGGGCGTGCATCTGGTGTTGTTCGCGGCGTATCTGGAGTTGGCGGTCAATCCGTAGGGGGGTACGGGGGAGTTCCGTGTCGGTCGGCGGCTGTCCGGAGTGCGTGCCCAAAGGGGGGCCGGGAGCGGGAGCGCCGCGAGCAGGGGGCGGACGTGCGCTCGGTCGAGCGCCGTCCCAGTCATCCGCGTCGCGCCCGCCCCGCCAACCCGGTCCGCGTGCCCTCACCCGCCCGCCGGTACCGCCCCTCCAGCGTTCACCGGGCGCGTCTCCGGCAGCAGTGCGAAGCACCCCAGGCTGAGCAGGGCCACCGCCGTCAGGTAGGCCCCGACGCCCCACGGCACTCTGCCGGACCCCTCGGCCAGTGCCGTCGCGACGATCGGGGTGAGCGCGCCCCCGAGCACCCCGCCGAGGTTGTAGCCGACCGCCGCACCGGTACAACGGACGCGAGGTTCGTAGAGTTCCGGCAGGTACGCACCGATCACGGAGTACGTCGTGATGAACGCGAGCAGCGCCCCCAGGAAGCCGAGGAACATCAGCAGGGGCTCGCCGGTCGCCAGGAGGGCGACTGTCGGGAACATCCACAGGGCCATCGCCGCGCACCCGATCATGCACAGGGGACGCCGTCCGAACCGGTCGCCCAGATGCGCCGCGAGCGGGGTGAGGGCGCCCTTCACGACGACGGCGGCCATGATGCACGTCAGCATGACCGGGCGGCTCACTCCGAGCCGTTCCGTCGCGTAGGCCAGCGACCATGTCGTCACCGCGTAGAACACCGCGTACCCGGCGGCCAGCGCGCCGGCCGTCAGCAGGACGAGCCGGCGGTGGTGGACGAACACCTCGACGAGCGGCACGCGCGCGTGGTCGTCGATTTCGAGGAACCGGGGGCTCTCGGTGAGGGACGACCGCAGCCACAGCCCCGCGACGGCGAGCACCCCGGCGGCCCAGAACGGCACCCGCCACCCCCAGGACGCGAACTGCGCCTCGGAGAGACCCGCGGACAGCCCGAGCATCACCCCGTTGGCGAGCACGAAGCCCACGGCCGGACCCACCTGCGGGAAGCTCGCCCACAGCGCGCGTCTGCCGGGCGGCGCGTGCTCCGCCGTCAGCAGCACCGCCCCGCCCCACTCCCCGCCGAGCCCGAGCCCCTGGAGGAACCGCAGCACGAGCAGCAGCACCGGCGCGGCGACCCCGATGGCCGCGTACGACGGGACGCAGCCGACCGCGACCGTCGAGGCTCCCGTCAGGAGCAGCGACACGACCAGCACCGGTCGCCGCCCGTAGCGGTCGCCGACGTGCCCGAACAGCATCGACCCCAGCGGGCGGGCGAGGAAGCCGACGCCGAACGTCCCGAAGGCCGCCAGCATGCCGGCGAGGGGTGAGAACGTCGGGAAGAACAGGGGGCCGAGGACGAGCGCCGCCGCCGTCCCGTAGGCGAAGAAGTCGTAGAACTCGATGGCCGTCCCGGCGAGCGCGGCGGCGGCGAGCCGGGGCATGGACGGTGGTGTCACGGAGGGAGGTGTCACGGTGTGTGCAGGCTGCATACCGCGTCAACCAGCCGTCACCACTGTGGGTCACGGCGGCGCGCGGAGCATCGGGGGCGTCAGTAGGTCACGACGATGCGCCGTGCGGGGCCGTCGACCCGGACGGCACCGCCGTAAGGGACGACGAGTTGCGGGTTCGTGTGACCGAGGTCGACGTCGAAGACGGCCATCGTGTCGGGGGCGTACGTCTTCAGCGCGCTCTCGACGGCCGCGCGCTGGTCGGCGGCGTACTGTGCGCTCGCCTGAGGGCCGTTGGGGTGCTCGAAGGACCAGGTCTTGGCCCGGCCCGTCAAAAGCGCCGGGAAGCGCCTCAGGAGGCCGCGCTCGCCCATGCAGCGCAGGACGTAGAAGACCTCCTTGGCGCTCGGCAGGTCCTCGGAGGTCTCCAGGAACAGCACGCCGCCGTCGTACACGGAAGGGTCGGCGGCGATCTCGCGGTCGGCCATCAGGAGCCAGGAGAGGATCTCCACGTTGCCGCCCCACGCGCGGCCCTCCACCACCCGGCCGGCGTTCAGCCAGCTCCAGCCGGTGCCGGGGCGCGTCTCCTGCACGCGCGTGAAGGTCAGCGGGTCCGCCCAGTCGCCCTCGACGTCGTTCCAGCGGTCCGCGGGGCGCAGTTCGTAGGGGCCCGAGGTGAACAGGGCGGCGCGCAGGGAGTCGACGGTCAGCGCGTCCATGGCGACGGGGCGGCCGAGCTGCACCATGACGCTCCCGCCGTGGTAGCCGACGATCCCCGTGCCGTACAGGTAGGCCAGGAAAGCCGTGTTGTCGCTGTACCCGAAGAACGGCTTCGGGTGCGCGCGGATCAGCTCGCGGTCCAGGAAGGGCAGGACGGTGATCTGGTCGTCGCCGCCGACGGACGCGATCACCGCCTTGATCTCCGGGTCGGCGAAGGCCGCGTGCAGGTCGGCGGCGCGCTGCTGGGGCGTGGCGTTCATCGTGCGGGTCGACGGGTACTCGACGGGGTCGAGACCGAACTCGTCCCGCAGGCGCGCGAGGCCGAGTTCGAAGGGGCGCGGGAAGAGACCGGGCAGCCCGGCGGACGGCGAGACGACGGCGACGCGGTCGCCGGGAGACGGCTTGGGCGGGTACGCGGGAGCTGTCATGTCCGCACGTTACGGGGCCTCACCCGGACGGCGCACCGTGATAAACCGGGGGTGAGCGGCGGCCTCGCCCCGGGGCGCCCCGAACGGACCGGAGGAACCGTGCCCCGCACCCTGGCCAACGCCCCGATCATGATCCTCAACGGCCCCAACCTGAACCTCCTCGGTCAGCGTCAGCCGGAGATCTACGGGTCCGACACGCTCGCCGACGTCGAGGCGATGTGCGTCAAGGCGGCGGCGGCCCACGGCGGCACGGTCGACTTCCGGCAGTCCAACCACGAGGGCGAACTCGTCGACTGGATCCACGAGGCGCGGCTGGACCACTGCGGGATCGTCATCAACCCGGGCGCCTACTCGCACACCTCCGTCGCGATCCTGGACGCGCTCAACACCTGCGACGGGCTGCCGGTGATCGAGGTCCACATCTCCAACATCCACAAGCGCGAGGCGTTCCGGCACCACTCGTACGTGTCGCTGCGCGCGGACGGGGTGATCGCGGGGTGCGGGGTGCAGGGGTACGTGTTCGGGGTGGAGCGGGTGGCGGCGCTGGCGGGGGAGGGGACGGCGCAGGCCTGAGCGTGGGAGCCTGGGTAAGGGGCGTCAGCCATGGACGACGCCCCTTACGCCGGTGCTCGCTACAGGCGGCCGGCCTCCACGATCCGCCGCAGGAACTGCTGGGTGCGTTCCTCCTGCGGGTCGCCGAAGATCTGCTCGGCGCTGCCGCGTTCCAGCACCACGCCGCCGTCCAGGAAGCAGACCTGGTCGGCGACTTCGCGTGCGAAGCCCATCTCGTGCGTGGCGAGCACCATCGTCATCCCGTCGCCCTTCAGGTCGCGGACGACGTTCAGGACCTCGCCGACCAGCTCCGGGTCGAGGGCGGCAGTGATCTCGTCGAGGAGCAGCAGCCGGGGCCGCACCGCGAGGGCCCGCACGATCGCCACACGCTGCTGCTGGCCGCCGCTGAGCCTGTCGGGGTAGGCGGACGCCTTGGCGGCCAGTCCGAGGCGCTCCAGCAGCTCCCTGGCCCGCTCCTCGGCCTCCTCGCGGGGCACGCCGTGGACGCGGCGCGGGGCGAGCGTGACGTTCTCCAGGACCGTCATGTGCGGGAACAGGTTGTACGACTGGAAGACCACGCCGATCCGGCGCCGCACCGCGTCCTGGTCCACGCGCGGGTCGGTGATCTCCTCGCCGTCCAGCCAGATCGCGCCGTCGTCGATGTCCTCCAGCAGGTTCGTGCACCGCAGCAGCGTCGACTTGCCCGACCCGGAGGCCCCGATCAGCGCGGTCACCGTGTGCGGGGCGACCTCCAGATCGACGTCCCTGAGGACGACCGAACCGCCGAACGTCTTGCGCACGGACTCCATCCGCAGCACCGGCGCGTCGCTCATGCCGTACCTCCCTGGGACCGCTGACGGTCCATCCGCGCCGTCACCCAGTCCGTGAACCGGGTCATCGGGATCGTCAGCGCCACGAACAGCAGCCCCGCGACGATGTACGGCGTGTAGTTCAGGCTCCGCCCGACGATGATGTCCGCCGCGCGCACCGCGTCGATCGCGCCGCCGATCGACACGAGACCGGTGTCCTTCTGGAGCGACACCAGGTCGTTGAGCAGCGGCGGCACCTGACGGCGCACCGCCTGCGGGAGCACCACGTGCCGCAGCGCCTGCCGGTTGGTCAGCCCCAGGGAGCGGGCCGCCGCGCGCTGCGAGGGGTGCACGGACTCGATGCCCGCGCGGAACACCTCCGCGACGTACGCCGAGTACGTCAGCGTCAGCGCCGTCCCGCCCAGCAGCACCGGATCGACCGTCAC
>DATCQX010000803.1:0-7778 GCA_036569285.1 Streptomyces sp. | reverse complement strand
GCCGTTCGACGGCGGCCCAGCTCTTCGTGCGCCGGGACACCGCGAGCATCTCCTCCAGGCCGGGGTGCCGGTAGCCGCTCTCGTGGAACGGCACGTACACCTCCAACGCGACCGGCGTGTGCGGCTCCTGCTCCTGGAGGGACGCGAGCACGCCGCCCCCGTCGAGGAGTTCGCGCCACGCGAAGTCGATGAGGGCCCCGGCCCGCTCCCGCTGCCGTGACCCGGCGACGCCCTCGCGGAACAACACCCTTGTGTTGACGGCGAGTTCGCCGACGGGTTTGAGGCGTTCGCCGAGTGCCAGCCCCGACACGTGGTCCTGCGGGGTGATCCGGAAGCGGTCCCTGTTGGTGTCGAGCCAGTCGAGCGCCCGCTCCCCGACCCGGTGCAGCAGGGCCGGGGAGGCTGCCGTCACGGTCATCACGCGAGGTTCCTTCCGGTGAGAGCGTCAGGAGTGCGGGCGAGCGCCTCCGGGGCCGGTGCCTTGCCCGCCGGTGCCGTGCGGGCCAGCGTCGCCGCGAACGCCGTCGCCAGCGTCGCGTGGTAGCAGGCCCGGAAGGAGTCCCGGGGGAAGTTCTCGTGCTCCGGGACGGCGCCGTCCGCCGACTGGGCATCCGCGAGGCGCGCCCAGGCCTCGTCGTACGGGGCGGCGTCGCCGTCCGGCAGACACGCCCCGACCGCCAGGAGTTCGGCGACGAGGTCCCACTCCCCCTCCGCGAGCCAGCCGTCCAACCACGCGGGCAGCCACAGCCGCAGATAGTCGGCGGCCTGCGCGTCGAGCCCGGTGCGGTCGGCGCCCCAGTCGGTGACGTGGAAGACGTCGTGGGTGAGGCCGTAGGCGGTGCGGCGGTCCAGGGCCCAGGGTTCGGGGCGTTCGCCGAGCCAGGTGCGGGCGAGTTCGGCGGCGGGGTCGCCGTGCGGGACGACGCCGACGCGGCGCTCGGCGATGAGCAGGCCGAGGGTGCGGGTCGGGGTGTCGCGGGCGATGCGCCGGGCGCGCAACCGGGCGGTGGCGCCGATGAGTTCGTCGGTGACCGGGTGCCGCAGGCCCGCCTGTGCGAAGACGCCGTAGATCTCGACCGGGTACGTCGCGTGCGGTTCGCGGTGGACGAGTTCCGCGAACAGGGCGCCCTCGCGGGTCTCGGCCCAGGCGAACGCGAACAGTCCGGCCGCCTCCGCGCGCAGGTCGGCGCGGGGGTGGCCGGTGGCGATCCGCCGGGTGAGCTGGGCGAGTTCACCGAGGGGCTTCCAGGTGAGGTCGCGGTCGGCGTCCGTGGTGGCGTCGGGCGGGAGGCGGAAGTCGTCGCGGTGCGCGGCGAGCCACCGCAGCGCCCTCTCCGCCGTCCGGTCGAGGCCGGCGGCGGTCACCGGCCGGGCCCGAACAGCCGTCGCGCCGCCTCCACCTGGAGTCCGACGCGGGGGTCGGCGGCGCCCCACTTGCCGACGAAGACGAGGCCCGCGTCGAGCCCCAGCGAGTCGGGGACGCCGGGCAGCCGGGCGAGCCAGCGTCCGACGCCCGCGGCCTGGAGCCAGTCGCGCCGCCGCACCGCGCGCACGAAGCCCCGCGCCAGGTCGACGGTCCGCTCGGCGAGCCGCTCCTCCAGGTCCGGCGCGAGTCCGGGCGCGGCGAGCGCGGCGAGCTGGGACACCTGGTACGACAGGCGTGGCCAGGGCTCGCGGGCCGTCCAGTCCGTGTCGGGTGCCCCGCCGTGGGGCCAGACGCCGGGCAGCAGCGTGCGCGCGGCCTCGGCGAGCCCGTGGTGGCTCCACGCGGAGACGGCGGAGCCCGCGGTCGGCGGGTAGGCGGCGAGCGCCTGCCTCACGAGCGGCCCGTCGTCGTCGGCGGGGCCTCGGCCCAGCCGGAAGGGGACGAGGGTGTCGGCGCCGAGCACGCGGACGGCGGCCGGGGTCAGGGGGTCTTCGGGGCGCAGGACGCGGGACACGGCGTAAGGGCCACCCTCGCGCAGGGCGAGGGTGACCCCGGTTGCCGCGTCGGCGACCGCAGTGTGCAGGGGGACCGCTTCCTGGGCCTGCTCTGCCAACGCGGCTCCCCTCAGCTCTTCGCCGGGAGCTTCGGGCGGGGGGTCGGCGGTGACAGCAGCAGCAGGCCGCCGACGAGAAGGAGGGCCGCGCATTCCGCGCTGTCCTGGTAGACGCCGTCCTGTTCGGGTGCGTCCACCAGATGGTCCACCTGGACGGTCAGTTCGGTCGGCAACGTGCGTTCCATGCCCATGGAGATCAGCTCCTAGAGAGGGGATGACATAACAAAGCTTATGTTTCGGACAAATCACCGCAAGTCGACCATCGAAGAATGACCGCACACCTCTCGAACTCCAGTGCGCGCGACCCCAGTTCCCCTCCCGCCGGGATTCACCCGGACGTGGTCCACGTCCCGTCGGCCAGCGCCGCCAGGACCTCCCGCTTCAGCTCGGCCCGCCGGGGGCTGGAGACGAGCGCCATGGGCAGCACTCCGTCGCGCTCCTCGTGGGGCGCGAGCGCGGCGAGGACGTACGCGTACTCGTCCGGGTACCGGGCGACCAGGAGCGCGCAGGCAGCCGCCTTCGCCTCGGCCGCCGCCACGACGTACGGGTTCTCCCGGGACCGCTCGCGCAGCACCTGGGTGAGCTGGCGGACGTACCGCTTGTATTCGAGCCGCCGCTGCTGGAGGGCGGCGAGGAAGCGGCGGGCGTTGAGGACGCCGGTCGCCTCCGGGCGCGGCAGCGCGTAGAAGTCGTCCGGCAGGACGCCCAGCGCGTGCGGCGTCTCGGCGCACGCGCGCGCCGCCGTCATCCGCCCCAGTTCCCGCAGCGCGTTCTCCCACCGCCCGAGCAGCAGCGGATGCCGCAGCGCGGCGTTGCGCCCCTCCTGGTCCTTCGCGTCGTCGGCGGTGGCATGGCGGACGACGGCGTCGGCGGCGGCGAGCAGGCCGTCGACCTCGGGGGTGCGGGGCGCGGTGAGCAGGCCGTGGGCGCAGGCGTACTCGATCTGTTCGTGGACGTCGCGGAACGACGGTTCCCCGGTCTCCACGGTGACGCCGAGGCGGGCGCGCTCGCGGGTGAGGAGGTCGGCGTACTCCTCGGGGAACGCGGCCCGCAGCCAGCCCTGCGCGGTGAGCCGGGAGTCGGTGCCCGTCCTGCGTTCGACGCTGCCCAGGAAGTCGTGCCGGCGCAGCTTCTTGACCAGCACGCTCGCCTCGTTGCGGCGCACGCGGACCCGGCGCAGCCGGTGTTCGGTGGTCTCCAGTCTCGGGTCGTGGGCGTAGCGCATGCGCTCGGTGGCGACCTGGAGTTCGCCGTCCGCGCACAGCAGCGCGTCCTGCCAGTCCTGCCGCCACTCCGCCTTGCGCAGCAGACGCCGGGTGCGCTGCGGGACATAGCGGCTGACGGCCTCCGCGACCGCGACGGTGACCAGGTTGTCGAACCGGTCACTGATCAGGGGCACCAGTTCGTCCGTCGGTACGTGCTCGACGTCCGCGAGACGGATCTTCTCCACCACGCCGAAAGAGCCTACCGAGCCGGCCTGTGGACCACCGGCCCATCACGCTTTCCGTATACGGGAGTTCAGGTTCTGTACGACCGGGTTCACCTTGGGTGCGGTTTGTGAACGCTCAGCGCACGCGCCCGCGGGGTTTCAGCGGGGTGGCGGGGAGTTCGGGCGCGGGCAGCCGGTCCCCGTCGTACCCCTTGACCTCGCCGAAGCGGGTACCGGTCGTCCAGTCGGCGCGGGCCTGCTCGATCTCCGCCTGAGAACGTCCGATCCAGTTCCAGAACATGACGAGCTCCTCCTCGAAGGGCTCGCCGCCCAGCAGCATGACGCTCGCGTCGGTGGCCGCGCGCAGGGGGAGTTCGGCCCGTCCGCAGCCGAGGTAGAGCATCGAGCCGGGCCGGACGGGGACGCCGTCCACGTGGGTCTCGCCGGACATGGCGAGGACGGCGTACTCGAAGTCCGGCTCCAGGGGCAGGCGGACGTCCGCGCCCTCGGCCAGGGTGAGGTCGGCGCCGGTGATCGGGGTGTAGGCGGAGCCCGGGGAGGTGACGCCGTCGAGGGTGCCGAGGATGAGGGTCGCCCTGAGGCCGGGGGCCGTCACCTCGGGGAGCGTGGCGTGGTGCTCGAACCGGGGTTCCGTGTGGCGGTGGCTGTCGGGGAGGGCCACCCAGAGCTGGGCGCCGTGCAGGATGCGGGCGTGGTCGCGGGGGCTCTCCTCGGAGTGGCTGATGGCGCGGCCCGAGGTCATGAGGCCCAGCTCCCGGGGGCGGATCGTCTGGAGGCTGCCGGTGGAGTCGCGGTGCAGGACCTCGCCGTCGTGCAGCCAGCTGACGGTCTGGAGGCCCATGTGGGGGTGCGGGGGGACCTGCATGCCGGGTTCGCCGGCGATGTCGTCGGGGCCGTAGTGGTCGACGAAGCACCAGGCGCCGACCATCCTGCGGCCCAGGTTCGGCAGCAGGCGGCGGACTTCGGTCGAGCCGCCGAGCTGGACCCGGCGGGGGGTGAGGAGTTCGCGGACCGGTTCCGCCACGACGAATCCCCGGCCGCCGCAGAGGGCGGGCACCGGGGCCCGATCAAGGTTGCTCATGGGGCACAACCTAGACCCGCGGGAGGGGTGGCGTCTGCCGCCCGGAAGGGTTCGCGGGGATGCGCGGGAAGGTTCCGGGCGGGGGCGCGAGGGGCGTGCGGCGGGGTGGCCGTGCAGTTCGCCGAGGGGTTCGCTGGGAAGTCCGCTGGGGAGTTCGAGAAAATAGTAGCCATGGACATAGTAGCCATGTACAGTATCGAGGCATGAGCACAGGAGACGAGAAGGCGACGCACGGTTACCTGGTCTGGCGCCTCGCCAACAAGTGGCGCGTCGCGGTCGACAGGGCGCTGACCCCGTACGGCCTCACCCACGCCCAGTACGTCGTCCTCGCCTCCCTGCACGGCATGCGCCGCACGGGCCTCACCCCCAGCCAGCGCCAACTCGCCGACCACACCGGCCTCGAAGCGCTCTACGTGTCCAAGCTCGCCCGCGCCCTGGAGTCCGCCGGACTCCTGGCCCGCGAGAAGGACCCCAAGGACCCGCGCGCCATGCGCCTCACGCTCACCTCGGAGGGCCGCGCCGTCACCACCCGCGCGATCGGCGTCGTCCAGACCCTCCTCGACCAGATGCTCGCGCCTCTCGGGGGACAGAGCAGCGAGCGAGCGGGGGTGTTCGCGGCCGAGCTGCGGGCCCTGCTGGAGACGCCGTTGCTGACGCCGGTCGAGGCGTCACTGGCGGCATCCCTGGAGGGTCTCACGGCAGCTCCTGAGGGGGTGGAGCCCTCGGAGCGCCCCCTCACCCGTTCCGGCGACCCTGACACCGACACCACCACACGGGAGAAGTCATGACCACCACCGACGGCCGCACGATCGGACTCGCCCACTACGCCGGGCGCGCGGTCGCCGAGCGCGTCCTCGACCGCCACGGCCTCGCCTTCTTCGACCACCTCGCCCTGCGCGCGGCCCACGCCGCCGACGGCCCCCTCACCCTGGAGGAACTCACCGACCACCTCACGACCTCCCTCAAGGGAGACCCCGTCCAGTACCGCGAGACGGTCACCTCTCTCGCCGCCAAGGGATACCTGGACCAGGACGCCGCCCTGCGCCTGACCCTCTCCCCCGCCGGCCGCGCCCTCTTCACGACGGCCACCGCCGAGATCGCGGAGGTGTCGGCCCGGATCTACGCCGGCATCCCCGAGGAGGACCTCACCACGGCGGGCCGCGTCCTCGGCCTGGTGACCCAGCGGGCGAACGCGGAACTCACGGCACTGACGGCTCCGCGGGGATGAGTCCAAGGTGGCGGACAGGACCCGGTTCCTGTCGGCGGTACCTGCGGGAACCGGGCCCTGTGCTCACCTCAGACCGCCGCGGTCTTCTTCCTCCGGTGCGCGATCTCCCCCAGCACCACGTCCACCACGATGAACGCGGCCAGCGGGATGCCGAGCAGCGGGACGAAATAGCCGAGCGCGGCCACGGCCGCCATCGCCGGTACCAGCACGTACGGCGGGACCTCCGCCCACGCGCCTCTCGGGATCGGCCGCCCGAAGGAGCTGCCCCGGCCCCGCTGCCACCACATCCAGTAGCCCCAGACGATCATCACGATCAGGGCGAGCGCCAGCAGCATCAGGGCGATCTGGTTGGCCAGACCGAACAGGACGCCGGTGTGCGCGTCGATGCCCCAGCGGGTCAGCTTCGCGAGCACCGGGTAGTCAGCGAACCGGACGGTGTCGGTGACCTCGCCCGTCGCCGGGTCCACGGCCACCGAGTCCTGCTTCTCCGGCCAGGTGCGCTGGACCTGGCGGACGACGTAGGCGGACTCCGCGTCCGCCGGGGGCACGATCTCGACAGGGTCGCCGAGGCCCTTCGCCCGCGCCGCCGCGAGGACCTTGTCGAGGCCGACGCCGTGCTCGCCGGTGCCGCCGGCGGCGGAGGCGGAGCCGTGGCCGGAGTGTTCGCCGCCGGAGACCGCCGAGGAGACGGAGGGGGTGGTCTGGCCGAGGGAGGTACGCAGTTCGGTGACGCTCTCGCCCGCGTACTTGGACCAGGTGAGGCCGGTGGCGGAGAGGAACACGAAGCCGAGGGCCACCCAGACGCCGAGGGTGCCGTGCAGACCGAGGACGCGGCGGCGGCCGGTGGTGCCGCGGACCTTGCGCAGTGCCCTGCGGCGCGAGAACCACAGGGCGACGCCGGCCAGCGAGATGACCCACAGCCAGCTCGCCGCGAACTCGCTGTACAGGCGGCCGTTCTCGCCGAGGCGCAGGTCGCGGTGGAACTCGTCGATCCACGTGCGGACGGGGAGGGCGCCGGTCGAGCCGTACTGCTCCAGGGCGCCGCGGACCTCCGCGGTGTAGGGGTCCACGAACACGGCGAGGGTGTGCGTGGGGGCTACGCCCTGCACGCCGGTCAGCATCACGCGAGTCGTCGCGTCGTCCTGCGGGGAGGGGCGGACCGCCGAGACCGTTCCCTCCGGGTGTGCCTTCCTCGCCGCCTCGACCTGCCTCGATATGGGGAGTTTCGTGTCGCCGACGGGGACGGTGAGTTCATGGTCGTACACCACCTTCTCCACCTGGAACGAGGCGGCGTACAGCAGCCCCGTCAGCGCGGAGACGAGCAGGAAGGGGGCGACCAGGATTCCGGCGTAGAAGTGCAGCCGCAGGGCGAGGGGGCGCAGGGGCGCCCATGTGCCTCGCTTCTTCGACGCCGGCTCGGTTCTCGCGGTGTCGTCCGTCGTGGTCGGGGGAGCGGTGGACATCGGCGGGGATTCTCCGTGGGCTGGGGACGAGTGTCAGGCGTTGCGGTCCAGTAGTCGGGGAAGGGGGTGGTCGAGTTCCCGGCGACTTAAGTGACCTGCATCACACGACTCCGGCCCCATGGCATCCTGACCCAATGCCATCCCCGAACACCCTCCTCACCGACCAGATCGAGCAACTCCTCTCCACGGACGGCCCCTTGAGGATCGTCTCCGCCGGTGCCCCCGTCCTCCGCGCCGCCGCGCTCCCCTACGAGGGCCAGCTCTCCCCCGCCCTCCTCGCCCGCTTCGTCTCCGCCCTCCGCACCACCATGCACACCGCCCCCGGCGTCGGCCTCGCCGCTCCCCAAGTAGGCGTCCCCCTCCGCATCGCGGTCATCGAGGACCCAGCGACAGTCCCACCCGAAATCCAGTCCGCCCGCACCCGCACGCCCCAGCCGTTCCGGGTCCTGATCAACCCGACGTACGAAGCAGTGGGTTCCGACAGGTCCGCCTTCTACGAGGGCTGCCTGAGCGTCCC
>DATCQX010000802.1:0-8553 GCA_036569285.1 Streptomyces sp. | reverse complement strand
GGGAAGCCCAGGTTCAGCACACGCGCGATCTTGTCGAAGGCCTCGCCGGCCGCGTCGTCGATCGTCGCGCCCATCGGACGGACGTCCGAGGTGATGTCGCTGGAGAGCAGCAGCGAGGAGTGGCCGCCGGAGACGAGGAGGGCCATCGTCGGCTCGGGGAGCGGGCCGTGTTCGAGCTGGTCGACGCAGATGTGCGAGGCCAAGTGGTTCACGCCGTAAAGGGGTTTGCCGAGCGCGTACGCGTACGCCTTCGCGGCCGAGACGCCGACCAGCAGGGCGCCCGCGAGCCCCGGACCCGCGGTGACGGCGATGCCGTCCAGGTCCTTCGCGGAGACGCCCGCGTCCTTCAGGGCGCGCTGGATCGTCGGGACCATCGCCTCCAGGTGGGCGCGGGAGGCGACTTCGGGGACGACGCCGCCGAAGCGGGCGTGCTCGTCGACGGACGAGGCGACCGCGTCCGCCAGCAGGGTGGTGCCCCGGACGATGCCGACACCGGTCTCGTCGCAGGAGGTCTCGATCCCCAGGACCAGGGGTTCGTCAGCCATCGTTCTCGGTTCCTCGTACGGGAGTTGCGGACGTTGCGGGGTCGGTGCGGCGCATCACCAGCGCGTCGACGTTGCCCGGCTGGTAGTAGCCGCGCCGGAAGCCGATCGGCTCGAATCCGTAGCGCTCGTACAGCTTCTGGGCGCGGATGTTGTCGATGCGGCACTCCAGCATGACCTCGGGGCACTCGAACTCCGTCGCCGCGCGCAGGAGTTCGGTGAGGAGACGGCCGCCGAGGCCGGAGCCCCACAGCTCGTGGGCGACGGCGATGGTCTGGACGTCGGCGAGGTCGCCGGAGGCGGCGAGTCCGGCGTAGCCGACGATGCGCTCACCGTCCGCCTCCACCGCCACCACGTACCGCCGGTTCGCCTCCGGCCCCCGCGCGTGCGCCAGCTCCGACCAGAACATCCCCCGCGACCACGCGTCCTCGGGGAACAGGGCGCGCTCCAGTTCCATCACGGGATCGATGTCCCACCAGCGCATCTCGCGCAGCACGGGCGCGGTCACTTCGACGGTCACTTCGGTGTGACCACCTTGTAGTTCTTGGGTACCTGCGCGTCGGGCCGCCGCAGGTACAGGGGGCGGGGTTCGTCGAGTTCGACGCCCTGGGCGAGCCGCTCGGCCGCGAGGGCCGCGAGGGAGGCCGCCGAGACGTGTTCCGGGCCGGGGACGACGTCGAAGTGCTCCGGGTACAGCAGCGCGCCCGCGCCGAACGCGGGGACGTCCTGTGCGACGTCGGCGGGGCGGTCCACCGCCGGGCCGCTCACCCTCGTCCGCGTGTCGTCGTACCGCGCCCAGTACACCTCCTTGCGCCGCGCGTCGGTGGCGACCACGAACGGGCCGTCCACCTCCGCCGCGTACGCCAGGCCGTCCAGCGTGCAGACGCCGTGCACCGGGACGTCCAGCGCGAGGCCGAACGTGTCCGCCGTCATCAGCCCGACTCTGAGGCCCGTGTACGGCCCCGGTCCGGTTCCGACGACGATCCCCGTGACGGCGTCCAGTCTCACCCCCGCCTCGGCGAGGACACGGTCGACGGTCGGCAGCAGCAGTTCGCCGTGCCGGCGCGCGTCCACCTGGCTCGACGCGGCGACGACTTCGTCGCCGTCGTGCAGGGCGACCGTGACGGCGGGGGTGGCGGTATCCAGAGCGAGCAAGAGCACGCGAACAGCCTACGGCGCGCGGGGGTGAGGTACCGCCCCGGCTGCTACCGTCCACCGCAAACCGGACCTTCTACGCAGAGGTGCATACAGGTGACAAGCAGTAGCGCGGGGTTCGTGGCCGGGCTCACGGCGGCGGCGCTCACGACGGTGGGGGTGCTGGCCTGGCAGGCGTCCGCCAGCGCGGATCTCGGGCGGGACCGGGAGGCGGTGGCGCGGGCCGTGGCGTCCAAGGCACCCCGCGACAAGCGGCACCCTGACGCTCTGCCGGTGAACTCCGGGGGCGGGCAGCGCGTCGTCTACTCCCTGGACGACGACCGGGTGTGGCTGGTCGACGAGAACGGGAAGGTCGCGCGGACGTTCCGGGTCTATCCCGGGGGGCTCGATCCGAAGCCGGGGGCGTATGTGGTGTCGTCTCGTGCGGGGGCCGTGACCGCGACGGACGGGACGCGGATCGAGCATGTGGTGCGGTTCGCGGAGACGGAGGACGGGATGGCGATCGGGTTCAGTGCGGCCGTCAACGGGGCGTTGCCGGAGGCGGACACGATGGTGAAGACGGGGGGTGTGCGGGAGACGCGGGCGGACGGGGACGCGATGTGGGACTTCGCGACGGTCGGCCGGAAGGTGATGGTCATCCGGTAGCCGTCAAGCGGCGTCCCGGACCTCCACCGCCTCCCTGTCCTCCTCCACCACTTCCGGCGCCCTCGGCGGCAGCGACACCGCCTCCGCCGCCGCGCACGCCGCGAGCAGTTCCCTCATCGATACGACCGGCATGGACATGGGCACCTCCAGCGGACTGGTTAGGCATACCTAACCACGAGCCGGATACCATATGACCACGCCCGCTCCCGCATATGCAACATCTTGCCGACGCCCCGTCGGAACGTTCACACCCCCAGCACAGCCCCCAGATCCACCCCGCCCCACCGCGCCCCGATCCCCCGCAGGGACACATGCCGGACCTCGTCCGTCGTGTCGCCGACGGCCCGCGCGATGCCGATCCACAGCCGGTCGTCGGTCAGTTCCTCCACCTTCCCCTCGCCCCACTCGACGACGACGACGGATTCGGGGAGGGAGACGTCGAGGTCGAGGTCCTCCATCTCGTCGAGCCCGCCGCCCAGGCGGTACGCGTCGACGTGGACGAGGGGCGGCCCGTCCACGAGGGAGGGGTGGACGCGGGCGATGACGAACGTCGGGGAGGTGACGGCACCCCGGACGCCGAGCCCCTCCCCGAGGCCTCGGGTGAGCGTCGTCTTCCCGGCGCCGAGTTCACCGTTGAGCATGACGAGATCCCCGGCGCGCAGGAGCGAGGCGAGCCTCAACCCCAGCTCACGCATCTGCTCGGGGGAGGTGACGGTCAGCTCAGCCAGGCTGTGCGGTGCTGCTGCTTCCATAACCGCCCACGGTAGCGCCCGCCGGGAACGCGCCGACGCGGGCCAGCAGGTCGGCGAGCCGGTCGGTGACGGCCTCGGGGTGCTCCAGCATGACGAGGTGCCCGGCGTCGGGGACGAGCACCAGCTCGGCGTCCGGCAGCAGATCCGCGATCGCCTCGCTGTGCTCGCTCGGCGTCACCAGATCCCCCACCCCCGCGAGTACCAGTACCGGCATGTCCTGGAAGTGGACGAGCGCCCCGGTCTTGTCGTGTTCCGTGAACGCCGGGTAGAACTCGGCGACGACGTCGATGGTCGTCCCCTCGATCATCCGCTCGGCGAACCGGGCGACGGCGGGGTCGACGTCCCGCGAGGAGAACGAGTACCGCTTGATGATCCCGGCGAACAGCTCGGCCGTCGCCCGCCGCCCCTTCTCGACGAGGGTGGCCTGCTGCCCGAGCACCTTCAGCACCCCGGGAAGCACCCGCCGCACGGCGTTGACCCCGGCTGCGGGCAACCCGTAGTTGACTTCCCCGAGCCGCCCGGACGACGTCCCGACGAAGGCCGTCGCGACGACCCGCTCCCGCACGAACTCCGGGTACTGCGCGGCGAGCGCCATCACCGTCATACCGCCCATGGAGTGCCCCACGAGTACTACGGGTCCCTCGGGGACGGCGGTGTCGATGACGGCCTTCAGGTCCCGCCCGAGCTGGTCGATGCTGACCGGCACACCGTCCTGGAGCTGCGCGACGCCGTGCCCGGAGCGGCCGTGGCTGCGCTGGTCCCAGTGGACCGTCCGGACGACGCCCCGCAGCGCCGCCCGCTGGAAGTGCCAGGAGTCCTGGGTGAGGCAGTAGCCGTGGCTGAAGACGACGGTGACGGGGGCCGGTGCCTTACGGCCGAACAGGCGTCGGCGCCGGGGGGCCGAGCCGCCCTCGGGTTCGACGTCGTCCACCTCGTAGTACAGCTCGGTGCCGTCGTCCGCGTACGCCCTGCCGGGGGTGCCGCGCAGCGCCCCGTACGGGCCGGCGGAGTCCAGGGCGAGACGCGCCTTCTTGCGCATGCCGCGCCCGACGGTCATCCGCTCCAGGGCGACACCGGCCGCCGCGCCCGCCGCGATCACCCCTATCGCGGCGCCGGCGATGCCGGTCGCCCGGCGCCAGTTGCCCGCAGCGTCCCCCGTGGCGGAGACGAGGGCGTCAGCCACCGCCTCCACACCGCTCTCGCTCACGTACCGCTCCTCTCCACACCGGGATGTCCCTGAGATACCTGGGGTGTAGTCCCTGAGATACCTGAGATGTAAGCCGGGGACTACCTGAGGACTACCGCCTCTGGGCCCTACCCACCCACATAGACGCGGGGAACGCGCGCCGAGATCCGGGTGACGATCTCATACCCGATGGTCCCGGCGGCCTGCGCCCAGTCCTCCACTGTCGGTTCCCCACGATCACCCGGTCCGAACAACACGGCCTCCGCACCGGCCTCGACCTCGTCCCCCCCGAGGTCGACGACGAACTGGTCCATCGCGATCCGCCCGGCGGCCGTCCGCCACTTCCCGCCGATCAGGACGGGCCCGGCGCCCGACGCGTGCCGGGGGACGCCGTCCCCGTACCCCAGAGGTACGAGGGCGAGGGTCGTCTCGCCCGGGGTGACGTAGTGGTGCCCGTAGCTCACGCCGTGCCCACCGGGCACGTGCTTGACGAGCGCGACCGGCGTCTTGAGTGTCATCACCGGACGCAGGCCCAGATCGGCCGGCGACCCCAGCTCCGGGCTCGGGGACAGCCCGTACATCGCGACGCCCGGCCGGACGAGGTCGTAGTGCGCCTCCGGCAACGTCAGCGTCGCGGGCGAGTTCGCGATGTGCCGCACCTCGGGCCGAACGCCCTGCGCCTCGGCGTACGCCACCAACTCCCGGAACAGGTCGAGCTGTTGCTTCGTCGAGGGGTGCCCGGGTTCGTCCGCGCACGCGAGGTGCGACCACAGCCCGGTGACACGGACGACGCCGTCCCGCTCGGCGTCGAGCGCCCGCCGCACGAGGTCGGCCCAGTCGGCGGGCTGACTGCCGCCCCGGCCGAGACCGGTGTCCGCCTTGAGCTGGACGCGGGCGGTTTTACGGACGGCCCTGGCGGCACCGATCACCGCTTCGAGCGCCCACCCCGCGCTCACCGACACGTCGATCCCCGCCGCGACGGCCTCCCTCCATGGGCCGTCCGGCGTCCACAGCCAGCACATGACCCGCACGTCGTCCGGCAGCCCGGCGTCCGCCTTCAGCGCCAGCGCCTCCTCGGGAGTCGCCGTCCCCACCCAGGTGGCCCCCGCCTCCACCGCCGCCCGGGCACACGGAATCGCGCCGTGGCCGTAGCCGTCGGCCTTCACCACGGCCATGAAGGCCGCGCCCGGGGCCTTCGCCCGCAGCGCACGCACGTTCTCGCGCAGCGCCCCCAGGTCGATCACCGCCCTGGCCCGCGCCGCCGTCTCCGTCTCGCTCATCTCCCCCAGTCTCTCAGAGCCGCCTCTTCCCCCACACGTACACCCGGTCCCCCTTCTTCAGAACCCCCCACAGCCTCCGCGCGTCCGGCACGGTGAGATTGACGCAGCCCATCGATCCGACGGTCGTGTGAATGCTCCCGTACACCGCGTGGAATGCCTGACCGCCGCTGAAGAACTGCGAATACGGCATCGGCGTCTTGTAGAGCGTCGAGAAGTGGTTCTTGTGCCGCCAGTAGATTTTGAACCAACCGGTTCGGGTGGGGTGCTCGGTTCTCCCACTCCGCATGGAGACGGGGCCGAAGACGACCTTCTTCCCTTTCTGCACCCAAGTGATCTGCCGGTTGAGATCCACACAGGCGATGCGGTAATTCCTGACGGGGCACTTTTTCGCGGAGTTGGGATTCTTCCTGGCGGACAGATACTGCATCCGCTTCCACGTAACCGGCCCGGCAAACCCAATAGCAGGCTTGATCTTCTGCTTCTTCTGAAACGCCTTGATGGCCTGGCAGTCTTTCGCGGACTGCTTCCCATCCACCTTCACCTTCAGCCACCGCTCGACCTGCCGCTGATAGGGCCCGGCTTTCTTGGTACACCCGACTCTCGCGACGGCTTCCCCGAGAGGCACGTATTCGACGAGGGCGTACGCGTCGCGGTCCGCTCCTTTCGGGTCGACGGCGTCTTCTTCGGCGCTCGGCGTGTATGTCTTCGGCGCCAGCAGTTGGTCCGGGGTGTCGACGATCCCGGTTTGGCGCACGCCGGGCACGAGTTCGTCTTCGGGGGCGGCAGCGGCCGTCATGGCCGGGGTCAGCACAGCCAGGGCCAGGGCCAGGGTCGCGGCTGCGTTTCGTCTGTTCATCATGCGATCAGGCGTAACTCGGCCGGGGGCGGGCGGCGGGGAGGGCGCGCTGTGAGGTCACCCGGAACGCGGAGTGGGGTGGCGGGGGTGACGGGTGCGGGCCAGGTCGGCCAGTTCCCTGACCCTGGGGTCTCCTCGCCATGGCGCCATCGCCCGGACGACGTCGGTGACGTACTCGTGGGCTCGGGCGGAGCGCACGCGGTGGAGGATCGTGACGGCGCGACGGCCGTACGCGAGGGCCTCGTCCAGGTCGCCGTTCTGGACGTGGGTGGTGGCCAGGACCGTCATGCGCAGGCCGACCGAGCGGGTGAAGGCGCCGGCGGGCATGGCGGCTGCCCGGTCGTTCCAGCGGAGGGCTGCGGTGGGGTGGCGGAGGTCTCGGTGGATCTCGACGGCGTCGGCTGCGAGGCGGGTGGGGGTGTAGTAGCCGATCCATTCGGGCTCGTCGCCCTGTCCTTCTTCCGCGCGCTCAAGGAGCCGCTCGGACAGGGCGAGAGCCACCCCCGCCGACCGGCCGTCCCCGAGCCTCGCGTGCGCACGGGCCTCGATGAGCTTCGCGAACGCCAGGACGCGGGGTGCGGTGTGGCGGCGGGCCCGGTCGTAGGCTCCCTGCACCATGTCGACGGCGTCGTCCGGGTAGCCGCGGAGAGCGGTGTGCAGGGCCATCGTCGTCATCACATGGCAGCCGATGTCCAGGGCACCGCCCGCACGGGCCATCCTGAGTGCCTGGACGAAGTACCGCTGGGCGACGTCGTGATGCCCCATGTCGAGGGCGCTCCACCCCGCGACGCGCGCGAGCTCGGCGGTCGCGGAGAACAGTTCACGGCCGACGGGGTCGCTCTAGGTGCCGTGCAGCAGGGGAACGGCCCGGTCCCGCAGGCACGCGACCACACCGGACGACCTCCACGTGCCGCCCCCGCACTTGGAGTCCCACCGACGCGCCTCCGCCGCCGCGTCCCACAGTTCCTCCAGGTCGTGGCCGCCGACCCGGTGCGAGCCGTCGGCGGGCACCGCGAGCCACCGGGTCACGGGTGGGGCGTGTCCGGTCGCCAGCCAGCAGGCGTTCTCCTTTTCGGGGCCCACAGAGGGGCAGTGGATGAGGTGGACGACCGTGGGGTTGTCGGGGTCGGACCAGGTGGCCCAGACGGAGCCGGGGTCGTTCGTGTTGAGGTCGCGGAGGATGGCGGCGTGGTCGCCGAATTCGTGGCGGTCGAGTTCGCAGCCGACCCACTCCGGGCAGGAATCGTCACCGGGGGCGCCGTTGGGGAATTTGAGGGCGGCTTCCCAGATTTCTTCGGTGATGATGAGGGAGGAGGAACAGATCGCCATGACTAGCATCCTTTGGCCATAGATGCGCCGGTGGGCGCCTTTTCTTGTTTCGGCTCCAGAGTGGCGTACAGGTGCGTACTCTCGAAAGGGTTCAGGCATTGCCAAAGGACCTGGCAAATAAGGGAGTTGAACGCGTGAGCGAAGAGCCGGAGCCCGTGGACGGGCTCGCGTGAAGAACGGCAAGGCTATGCCGTCGGTGCTGTTCGCGAAGGCGTGCGACAAGTTCTTCAACACGTCGGGGTACTTCGAGCGGTTGCTGGTGCGGATCAGCGAGCGGGGGCATCCGGGGTGGTTCGTGCCGTACGCGCAACTGGAGAAGAACGCGCACAGGATCGAGGACTACAGCACCACTTTCGTGATGGGCATGCTCCAGACCCCGGAGTACATGGAGGCGGTCTACCGTGCGGCACATCCCCGCGAGACCCCCGAGCAGATCCAGGCACGCATGGGACTCCGCATGCAGCGCCGCGAGATCCTGGAGCGGAAGAACCCGCCGTTCCTGTGGGTCATCTTCAACGAGGCCGTGCTGCGTACGGTGGTCGGTTCCCCGGAGGTCATGGTCGGGCAGTTGCAACACCTCAAGGAAATGGCCGCGTTGCCGCACATCACGCTTCTCGGAGGCCGCTGGCAAGGGGTTCGTCAGCGACTCCGCGTCCGACGTGCGAACGTGGTCGGACCGCTATGACCGGCTTCGCTCGGCGGCGGAGTCCGAGGCTCGCTCCTTGGCTCTGCACGCAAGATGAGCAACACCCCCGATCCGCACGGCTTCACGTGGGTCAAGAGCACCTACAGCGACGGAGACGGCGGC
>DATCQX010000801.1:0-20015 GCA_036569285.1 Streptomyces sp. | reverse complement strand
GCGGCGGTGAGTTCGCCGATGGAGTGTCCGGCGACGGCGTCGGGGCGGATGCCGTACGACTCGACGAGTCGGTAGAGGGCTGTTTCGACGGCGAAGAGTGCGGTCTGGGTGTAGAGGGTCTGGTCGAGTCCCTCGCCGTCGAGGATGACGTCCCGTATGGGGCGTGTGTCGTCGGGTAGTTCGGCGTCGAGCGCGGCGCACGCCTCGTCGAGGGAGGCGGTGAAGACGGGGTACCGCTGGTACAACTCGCGGCCCATGCCGACGCGTTGAGAGCCCTGCCCTGAGAAGAGGAGAGCGAGTCGGCTGTCGTCGGCCCGGCCTGTGACGACGGCTTCAGTCTCGCCGCGCGCCAACGCGCCGAGCCCGTCGAGGAGTTCGGGCCCCTCGCCGATGACCGCCGCCCGGTGCTCGAACTGAGTGCGTGCGGTGGCGAGGGCCGAGGCGACGGCGGTCGGGGAGACGGCGTCCAGTCCATGGGAGAGGAGTCGGGCCGCTTGGTCGCGCAGGGCGGCGGTGCTGCGAGCGGAGAGGATCCAGGGGAGGACACCGGCCGACGGCTCCTGCGGCCTGGGGGTTTCGGCGGGTGCTTCCTCCAGGATGACGTGCGCGTTCGTGCCGCTCACGCCGAACGCGGAGACGGCGGCCCGGCGCGGCCGGTCGCTGGACGGCCAGTCGCGTTCCTCGGCGAGGAGTTCGACGGATCCGGCGGTCCAGTCGACCTTGGTGGACGGCGCGTCGATGTGGAGGGTGCGGGGGAGGGTGCCGTGGCGCATGGCCTGGATCATCTTGATGACCCCGGCGACCCCGGCGGCGGCCTGCGTGTGACCGATGTTCGACTTCAACGAGCCGAGATACAGGGGCTGTTCACGATCCTGTCCGTACGTCGCCAGCAGCGCCTGCGCCTCGATCGGGTCGCCGAGCGTCGTCCCCGTCCCGTGCGCCTCGACCACGTCCACATCCGCGCCCACGAGCCGCGCGTTGGCCAACGCGGCCCGGATCACGCGCTGTTGGGACGGACCGTTGGGCGCGGTGAGCCCGTTGGAGGCGCCGTCCTGGTTGACGGCCGACCCGCGTATCACCGCGAGGACGGGGTGCCCGTTGCGCTGGGCGTCGGAGAGGCGCTCCAGCAGCAGCATCCCGGCGCCTTCACTCCACCCCGTGCCGTCGGCGGCGTCCGCGAACGCCTTGCAGCGGCCGTCGGGGGCGAGCATCGCGCCCTGCCGGGCGAACTCCACGAAGAGACCGGGACCCGACATGACCGTCACGCCACCCGCGAGGGCGAGGGAGCACTCGTCGGAGCGGAGGGCCTGGGCGGCGAGGTGGAGGGCGACGAGGGACGAGGAGCAGGCGGTGTCGATGGTGACGGCAGGCCCTTCGAGGCCGAAGGTGTACGACAGCCGCCCGGACGCCACGCTCGCCGAGACGCCCGTGGCGAGGTAGCCCTCCAACCCGTCAGGCGCTTCGCTCAGCAGCGAGAGGTAGTCCTGTCCGTTGGTCCCGGCGAACACCCCGGTCCGGCTGCCCTTCAGCGACTCCGGGTCGATACCGGACCGTTCGAGCGCCTCCCACGCCACCTCCATGAGCAGGCGCTGCTGCGGGTCCATCGCGAGCGCCTCGCGCGGGGAGATCCCGAAGAACGCCGGGTCGAAGTCCGGGGCGCTGTACAGGAAACCGCCCTCACGGACGTACGTCTTGCCCTGGCTCTCCGGGTCCGGATCGTAGAGGGACTCCAGGTCCCAGCCCCGGTCCGTGGGGAAGCCGGACACCGCGTCCGTGCCGTCGGCGAGCAACTGCCAGAGGTCTTCGGGGGAGTTGACGTCGCCCGGGAAACGGCAGCCGATTCCGATGACGGCGATCGGCTCGCGCGCCGCAGCCGAGAGCCGCCGGTTCTCCTGGCGGAGCTGCTCGGCCTCCTTCAGGGAGTGCCGCAGTGCCTCGATGTATTTGTCGGCCGACTCTTTCATCATGGAATTCCGTTTCAGGTGCTGATCCGGGCAGTTCGCTGGAGCTGGAGCCGCAGTGGGGGAGGGGTCACGGATCGAGGCGTTCGGAGCCGCCGAACGCCAGCCGCAGCAGATCCTCGCCGTCCATGTCGTCGATGGAGTCGAGCCCGGGCGCCTCGACGCCCGAGGGGTCCTGTGGCACGTCGACGTCCGGGGAACCGGCCAGCCTGAGCAGCAGCTCCAGCAGCCCGGCGTCCCGCAACGCCTTCAACGGCACGGCCGCCAGCGCCGCGCGGACGGCGGCCTCCTCGGAACCGTCCGGATCCGAACCGTCCGGGAACAGCTCGTCCCGCAGATGACGGGCCAGCGCGTCCGGCGTCGGATGGTCGAAGACGAGGGTCGTCGGCAGCGCCAGCCCCGTCGCACTCTGCAGACGGTTACGCAGTTCGACGGCGGTCAGCGAGTCGAACCCCAGCTCCCGGAACGACCGGCCCGCGGAAAGCCGCTCGCCACTGCCGTGCCCCAGCACCAGCGAGAGGTGCGTACGGACCAACTCCCCGAGCGCCCGGTCCCGTTCGACGGCCGGCATCCCGGCCAGCCGGCCACGCAACTCCTCCGCGCCGCCCACCGCCTGGACACCCCGCTCCGCGGTGGCCTCCTTCAACGCACGCTGAGCCGCCGGTATCCCGGCGAGCAGCGGAGCCGGCCTGACCGACGTGAACGACGGCGTGAACCTCTCCCAGTCGATGTCCGCCACGGTCACACAGGGCTCACTCCCGCCCAGCACGTGATCCAACGCCAGCAGCGCCCGCGCCGGGTCCATCGCCCGGAACCCGCCCCGGTCCAGCCACTGCACACGGTTCTCCTGCGCCACGGGCCCCTCTCCCGCCCAGCGTCCCCAGGCGATCGAGGTGGCGGGGAGCCCTTGTGCGCGGCGTTGGGCGGCGAGTGCGTCGAGGTGGGCGTTGGCCGCCGCGTAGTTGGCCTGTCCGGCGCTGCCGAGGGTGCCTGAAGTGGAGGAGAACAGGACGAACGCCTTGAGGTCGTAGCGCTGGGTGAGACGGTGGAGGAGGTCGGCCGCGTGCGCCTTGGGGGCGTGGGTCGTGCGGAGCCGGTCGGGTGTGAGGTTGGTGATGAGGGCATCGTCGAGGGCGACCGCGGCGTGGATGACGGCGGTCAGGTTCGGGATGCCGTCGAGGAGCCTGGCGAGTTGGTCCTCGTCGGAGGCGTCACAGGCGTGGACCTGGGCGCCCAGCGCGGTGAGCCGGTCCGCGCCGGGGGCGTCGGGGCCCTGGCGGCTGACGAGGTGGAGGTTCTTGACGCCGTGGTGGGTGGCGAGGTGGTGGGCGAGGAGGGTGCCGAGGGCGCCGGTGCCGCCGGTGATGAGGACGGTGTCGTCGGGGTCCCAGGTGTGGGGGGCGTGGCTCGGCGTGTGGTGGCGCAGTCGGCGGGCGTAGGCGGTGGTGCCGCGTATCGCCGTCTGGTCCTCGCCGGTGCTGCCGGTCAGGAGCGTGGCGAGCGCGGTGACGTCAGGATCGGCGGAAAGGTCGATGAGCCCGCCCCAACGCTCCGGGTCCTCCAGCGCTGCCGCACGCCCGAAACCCCAGAGTTCGGCCTGCTGAGGGGCGCTGACCTCACCGGGGCTGACAGCCACCGCGTTCTGGGTCAGGCACCACAGGCGAGCCGGGCTGCCGGCCTGAAGGAGGGCGAGGGTGCCCGCGAGACCGCCCTCGGGCGCGAAGGCGAGCAGGGAGACGACGCCGGTGGTGCCGTCGGGGAGTTGCAGGGGGTTGTTGGTGTCGTCGATTTCGTGGACGACGGTGTCGGCGCCGGCCATGGTGAGTGCGGCCTTCACGGTCGCGAGGGCCTCGGCGTCGGCGGTGCTGTCGGCCCAGCGGACGATCGTCCAAGTACCGCTCAGACGAGGTGGGGTGGTGGGTTCGGGGATCCGTTGCCAGGTGATGCGGTACTGCCAGCTGGTGATCTGCGCGTGTGCCTGTTGGCTGTCGCGCCAGGCGGTGAGGGCGGGCAGGGCGTCGCGGAGGGGTTCGTCGGGGTGGATGCCGAAGACGGTGGTGAGGTCGTCGCCGCTGAGCGCTTCCCAGAAACGGGCGTCTATGTCGTTGGCGGAGGAGGTGGGCGCGTCGAGCCAGTAGCGCTCGTGCTGGAAGGGGTAGGTGGGGAGGGCGACTCGGGTCGCTTCGCCGTAGGCCGGGGTCCAGTCGACGGGCAGGCCGTGGGTCCAGGCCTCGGCGAGGGAGGTCCACAGGCGGGGCAGTCCGCCGTCGTCGCGGCGCAGGGTGCTGAAGGTGGTGACGCCGGGGGTGTCCTCGATGCTCATGAGGAGCACGGGGTGGGGGCTGATCTCGACGAAGGTGGTGTGGTCGTTCGTCGCGAGGTCGGTGACGGCCTGGTGGAAGCGGACAGGCCGGCGCATGTTGCGGTACCAGTAAGTGGCGTCCGCTTCCGGGCCGTCCAGCCACGTGCCGTCGACCGTCGAGTACCAGGGGATCTTCGCGGCTTCCGGCTCCATGCCGGTGAGGGCCTTGATGAGGTGGTCCTCGATGGGTTCGACGTGGCTGCTGTGGCCGGCGTAGTCGCCGCGGACGCGGCGGGCACGGATGCCTTCCGCCTCACACACCGTCAGAAGCTCGTCCAGCGCCGAGAGTTCACCTGCGACGATCGTGCTGTTGGGGCCGTTGGTCGCCGCGACCTCAAGACGCCCCTCCCAGCGCGCGATCAGGGTTTCGGGCGCCGCGACGGAGACCACCCCGCCGCTGCCCGCGAGGTGGGCGAGGGCGATCTTGCTGCGGAGCGCGACGACTCGGGCGGAGTCCCGCAGACTGAGCGCGCCCGCGACATGGGCGGCGGCGATCTCCCCCTGGGAATGGCCGATCACGGCATCGGGCTCGACACCGTAAGAGCGCCACAACGCGGCCAGGGAGACCATGACGGCCCAGAGCGCGGGCTGGACGACATCGGTCCGCTCCAGCGCGTCGGCGTCGGCAAGGGCCTCGTACAGGTCCCAGTCGATGAACTCGGCGAGCGCGTCCGCGCATTCACGCATCGACGCGGCGAACACGGGTGAGGCGTCGATGAGTTCGAGCGCCATCCCGACCCACTGCGAGCCCTGCCCGGGGAACACGAACACTGTCCGCCCCAGCGACCCGGACGTCCCCCGCACGCCGGCACCCGATGCGAACTCCTTGAGTGAATCCAGGAGTTGCTCCCGATCCCCGACCAGGGCCGCGCGCTCGGCGAAGGCGGCCCTCCCGGTCGCGAGGGTCCAGGCAGCGTCCCTCACGGAGAGCCCCGGATCGGCTTCGAGGCGAGCCTGCAGCCGAGCCGCCTGCTCCCGCAGAGCCGCCTCGGTCTTCCCGGACAGCAGCAGAGGCACGACACCGTCGCCCCCGGGCGTCGAAGCGTCGTCCGGGGCCTGCTCCAGGATCACGTGCGCGTTCGTCCCGCTCACCCCGAACGAGGACACCCCCGCCCGCCGAGGCCGCTCCACGGACGGCCAGGCACGCTCTTCGCGAAGCAGCTCGACGGCCCCCGTCGTCCAGTCGATCTTGGTGGACGGCACATCGGCATGCAGCGTGCGCGGCAGGACGCCGTGCCGCATCGCTTGGACCATCTTGATGACCCCGCCGACCCCGGCGGCCGTCTGCGTGTGTCCGATGTTGGACTTCAACGAGCCGAGATACAGGGGCCGTTCACGATCCTGCCCGTACGTCGCGAGCAACGTCTGCGCCTCGATCGGGTCCCCCAGCGGCGTCCCCGTCCCGTGCGCCTCCACGGCATCCACGTCCGAGGCACTGAGCCCGGCAGCCGCGAGCGCGGCCCTGATCACCCGGCGCTGCGACGGCCCGTTCGGGGCGGTGAGGCCGCTGCTGGCGCCGTCCTGGTTGACGGCGGAGCCGCGCACGACCGCGAGAACCGGGTGCCCGTTGCGCTGGGCGTCGGACAGCCGCTCCAGCAGCAGCATCCCCACCCCCTCACCCCACCCCGTGCCGTCGGCGCCCTCGGCGAACGCCTTGCAGCGGCCGTCCGGCGCAAGGGCCCGCAGCCGGCTGATCTCGATGAAGACCGTCGGCGACGACATGACGGTGGCGCCACCGGCGAGAGCGAGGGTGCACTCGCCGGATCGCAGGGCCTGGGCGGCGAGGTGAAGGGCGACGAGGGAGGAGGAGCAGGCGGTGTCGACGGTGACGGCGGGCCCTTCGAGGCCGAGCGTGTAGGAGACGCGCCCGGAGGCGACGCTCCCCGCGCTGCCGTTGCCGATGTGCCCTTCGAAACCGTCGGGCGCCACCGAGAGACGAGACGCGTAGTCGTTGTACATGATCCCCGCGAAGACACCGGTACGGCTGCCCTTGAGGGAGTGCGGATCGATGCCCGCGTGTTCCACGGCCTCCCAGGACGTCTCCAGCAACAACCGCTGCTGGGGGTCGGTGGCCAGCGCCTCGCGCGGGGACATGCCGAAGAAGTCGGGGTCGAAGTCGGCGGCCCCGTACAGGAATCCGCCTTCCCGGACGTAGCTGTGCCCCAGGCGGTCCGGGTCGGGGTCGTACAGCGACTCGGTGTCCCAGCCCCGGTCGTCGGGGAACTCCGCGATCGCGTCCCGGCCTTGCGCCACGAGTTCCCACAGGTCCTCGGGCGTACGGACCCCGCCCGGGTAACGGCAGGCCATGCCGACGATCGCGATGGGCTCGCGCTCCTTGGCCTCCAGCTCCTCCACCCGGCGACGGGCCTGGCGCAGGTCCGTGGTCGCGAGCTTGAGGTAGGAGCGGAGCTTGTTCTCGTTGGTCATGGTCAGGATTTCCTTAGCTCGTTCTCCAGGGCGCTGAACAGCTCGTCGTCCGACGCGGACGCCAGATCGTCGTCCTGCGGGTCGGTGCCGTCGGCGTCGGCCGGTCCCGACAGCGTCGCCAGGATCGACTTCAGGCGGACCGCGACGGTCATCCGGTCCAGGTCGTCGGCCGCCAACTCCGCCGCCGTCAGCTCAAGTCGGTCGAGTTGGGCGGTGATCGCCGCCATCGGGTCGGGGTCCGCGCCGAAGTGGGTGCGCAGGAAACCGGCCAGCGCGGCCGGCGTGGGATGGTCGAAGACGGCGGTCGCGGGCAGCCGCAGCCCCGTCGCGGCGCCGAGCCGGTTGCGCAGTTCCACCGCCGTGAGCGAGTCGAAGCCGATCTCCAGGAAACCCTGGCCCGGCTCGACCGCGTCCGGCCCCGAGTGGCCCAGCACAGCGGCGGCATGGGACCTGACCAGACCGAGCAGCGCGCCGTCCCGGTCGGCGGGACGCATCGCCGACAGCCTGGCCATGAACGACTCCGCGTCAGGCACGGCACCCGTCGCCGTCACGGCACGCCTGACCGGTTCCCGCACGAGCCCCCGCAGCAGCGGCGGCAACGATCCCTCGGAGTGCGCGGCACGGCGCAGCGCGGCGCCGTCGAACCGCGCGGGAAGCAGCACCGGACGGTCCCCGCGCTGCCCCGCGTCCAGCAGCGCGAGCGCCGTCGGCGTCTTCAGCGGCACGACCCCGGCACGCCGCAGCCTCGCGAGGTCCGTCTCACTCAACCGGCCCGTGATCGCGGAGCTTTCCTCCCACAGTCCCCAGCCGAGAGCCATGGCCGGGAGCCCTTGAGCCCTGCGCTGGGCGGCGAGGGCTTCGAGAAAGGCGTTCGCGGCGGCGTAGTTGCCCTGCCCGGGGTTGCCGAGGGTGGCGGCGGCCGAGGAGAACAGGACGAACGCCTTGAGGCCGAGGTGCCGGGTGAGACGGTCCAGGTGCCAGGCGGCGTCCACCTTCGCGCGCAGGACGGTGTCGAGTCGGTGCGGGCTCAGGTCGGTGACGAGAGCGTCGTCCACTGTCCCCGCCGTGTGGATGACGGCGGTGAGGTCGGGGATGCCGTCCAGGAGCCCGGCCAGCTGGTCCGGGTCCGCCGCGTCGCAGGCGGTGACGGTGACGTCGGCGCCCAATGCCTTGAGGTCGGCGGTGAGTTGGGCGGCTCCGGGGGCGTCGGGGCCCTGACGGCTGATCAAGTGGAGGCGCTCGACGCCGTGTTCCGTCACCAGGTGGCGGGCGACGAGCGAGCCCAGAGTGCCGGTGCCGCCGGTGATCAGAGCTGTTCCGGAGCCGAAGTCCGTACGGCCGTCGGGAGTTGGTGCGGGCACCAGCCGGGGCACGTGGACGCGGCCCGCGCGCAGGGCCGTCTGCGGCTCGTCCCGGTCCTGGGACCAGCGCAGGGCGGCGGCGAGGCGGTCCCGGGACTCCGGGCGGCCGTCGAGGTCGAGGAGCAGGAAACGGCCGGGGTCCTCGGACTGCGCGGCCCGCACCAGGCCCCACACGGGCGCGACGACGACATCGGCCGAGTCCTCGGTGACGATCGCGAGCCGTGAACCGGCGCAGCGCTCGTCCGTCCCCCAGCGCTGGAGCAGCTCCAGCACACCGTGCAGCACGGTACGGACGGCTGACGGAACGTCATCGAGAGCCGGAGCCCGGACAGTCACGGCGACCGTGTCCGGCAGGACGGCGTCCGCAGCCAGACCCGCGAGCCACTCCAGCGGATCTCCCTCGACCAGCAACCACCCCTCAGAGCCGTCGAGTTCGAGGGACCCGGCTTCACTCCACTCGACACGGAACAGGTCCTCGGAGGCCGGACCCGGCAGCCGCGCCAGGTCGACGGTCCGCATGACGAGCGCCTCCACCCCGGCCACGGGCCGCCCCTCCACGTCGGCCAGGCGTACCGTCACCGCGTCCGAACCGTCCCCGGCGGGGGAGACGGCGACCCGCAGCGCGGCGGCACCGCTCGCGTGGAACGTCACACCGCGCCAGGCGAAGGGGAGGCGGGGCCGCGCAGTGCCGGTGGTGAGGCCGAAGGTGTGGAGGGCGGCGTCGAGAAGCGCGGGGTGCAGTGCGAAGCCGTCCTCGGTCTCTTCGACGGCGACTTCGGCGAAGGTCTCCTCTCCGCGCCGCCAGGCGGCCCTGAGCCCCTGGAACGTGGGCCCGTAGGCGTAACCGGCGTCGGCGAAGGTGTCGTAGAGCCCGCTGACGTCCACGGGTTCGGCGTCGGCGGGCGGCCAAGCGGCGAGGTCCCAGTCCAGGGCCGCGCCGGTCGGTGCGAGAACGCCCGTGGCATGGCACACCCACGCCACGCCGTGCTCCTCACGGGAGTGCACGGCCAGCGTGCGCCGCCCCGACCCGTCGGCCTTGCCGACCGTGACCTGGAGCCGGACACCCTCCCGCCGGGGCAGGAGCAGCGGGGCGTGGATGGTCAGCTCGTCCACCGACCCGCACCCGGCCTCGTCCCCGGCCCGCACCGCCAGCTCGGCGAAGGCGGTACCGGGCAGCGGCACGGCCGCTCCGACGGCGTGGTCGGCGAGCCAGGGATGGGTGCGCAGCGACAGCCGGCCCGTGAGCAACAGGCCCCCGTCGTCGGCTAGTTCGACCGCCGCCCCGAGCAGCGGGTGCCCGGCGGGAGTCAGACCGAGGCCGGTCGCGTCCGAGGAGCCCGTGGGCGCCGAGGGCAGCCAGTAGTGGCGGCGCTGGAAGGGGTAGGTGGGCAGGTCGGTGTGGGCGGCGCCGTCGCAGGCGGGCGTCCAGTCGACGGGCAGGCCCCGGACCCAGGCCTCGCCGAGGGACGTCCAGAAGCGGGCGAGTCCTCCCTCACCGCGCCGCAGCGTGCCCAGGGTGAGGGCGGTCCCGGCGGTCTCCTCGATGCTCATGGTGAGGACCGGGTGCGGGCTGACCTCGATGAACGTGCCGTACTCCGCCTCCGCGAGCGTCCGCACCGCCTGCTGGAAAGCCATGGGCTGCCGGAGGTTGCGGTACCAGTAGGCGGCGTCGGCCTCCGGGCCGTCCAGCCAGGTGCCGTCGACCGTCGAGAACCAGGGGATCGTCACGGCTCCCGTTTCGAGACCGGCGAGCGCCCGCGCGAGGTCGTCCTCGACGGGTTCGACGTGGCTGGTGTGGGAGGCGTAGTCGATGAGGACGCGGCGGGCGCGGATGCCGTCCGCCGCGCAGGCGGCGAGGAGTTCGTCCAGGGTGGCGAGGTCGCCGCCGAGGACTGTGTTGACGGGGCTGTTCGTGCCTGCGATCTCCAGGCGTCCGGGCCAGCGGGCGGTCAGTTCGTGTGCGTCGGTGGCGGAGACGGCCACGGAGACCAGGCCGCTCTTCCCGGAGAGCTGGTCTCGGATGAGTTTGCCGCGCAGGGCGACGATGCGGGCGGAGTCGCGGAGGGTGAGGGCGCCCGCGATGTGGGCTGCGGCGATCTCGCCTTGGGAGTGTCCGATGACGGCGTCGGGTTCGATGCCGTGGGAGCGCCACAGTGCGGCGAGGGAGATCATGACGGCCCAGGTGGCGGGCTGGACGACGTCGGCGCGCTCCAGCGCCGTCGGGTCGCCGAGGACGTCGTGGAGGTTCCAGTCGGTGAACTCGGCGAGGGCGTCGGCGCATTCACGCATCGACGCGGCAAACACCGGCGAGGCGTCCAGGAGTTCGCGCCCCATGCCGACCCACTGAGACCCCTGGCCGGGGAAGACGAACACGGTCTGGCCGGGGCTCGCCGTCGAACCCCGCACACCGCCACCGGTCCCGAACTCGCGCAGCCCGGCGAGGAGTTCCTCACGGCCACCGATCAGGACAGCGCGTTCGGAGAAGGCGGTGCGCCCGGTGGCGAGGGTCCGGGCCGCGCCCCTGAGGGAGAGCGCCGGGTCGGCTTCGAGGCGGTGCAGGAGACGGGCCGCCTGTTCGTGCAGAGCGGCACCGGTCCTCGCGGACAGCGGCAGCGGGACGGCGCCGTCGTCGTCCGGCCTCTCGACGGCAGGCTCCTCGGCCTCTTCGAGGATCACGTGGGCGTTCGTCCCACTGACCCCGAAGGCGGAGACGGCGGCCCGGCGCGGGCGCCCGACGGACGGCCAGGGGCGTTCGCGGGTCAGGAGCTCCACGGCACCCGCCGTCCAGTCCACGTTGCCGGACGGCGTGTCCACGTGCAGAGTGCGCGGGAGCACGCCGTGCCGCAGCGCCTGGACCATCTTCATGACACCGGCGACGCCCGCAGTGGCCTGGGTGTGACCGATGTTCGACTTCAACGACCCCAGAAACAACGGCTGTTCGGCGGGACGCCCCTGCCCGTAGGTGGCGAGGAGAGCCTGCGCCTCGATCGGGTCGCCCAGCGTCGTCCCCGTCCCGTGCGCCTCCACGGCGTCCACGTCCGCGCTCGACAGACCGGCACTCGCCAGCGCGTCCCGGATCACCTGCTGCTGCGCGGGACCGCTCGGCGCGGTGAGCCCGTTGGAGGCGCCGTCCTGGTTGACGGCGGAGCCGCGTACGACCGCCAGCACGGGGTGCCCGTTGCGCCGGGCGTCGGACAGCCGCTCCAGCAGCAGCATCCCAACCCCCTCCGCCCAGCCCGTGCCGTCGGCGCTGTCGGAGAACGCCTTGCACCGGCCGTCGGACGCGAGCCCCCGCTGCCGGCTGAACTCCACGAACGCGCCCGGCGTGGACAGCACGCACACCCCGCCGACGAGCGCGAGCGAACACTCCCCCCGGCGCAGGGAGTGCACGGCCTCGTGCAGCGCCACCAGCGACGACGAACACGCGGTGTCGACCGTGACCGCCGGACCTTCCAGACCGAACACATAGGAGAGCCGGCCCGACATGACCGCGCCCCCGCCCCCGGTCACCAGATAACCCTGCACGTCCTCGGGCACGTTCTCGCCCAGGCCCCCGTACCCGTTGCCCGAACCGCCCACGAACACCCCGGTCCGGCTGCCGCGCAGGGAACGCGGATCGATGCCCGCCCGCTCGAACGCCTCCCACCCGGTCTCCAGGAGCAGCCGTTGCTGGGGGTCCATCGCCAGCGCCTCACGCGGCGAGATCCCGAAGAACGCCGCGTCGAACTCCCCGGCGTCGTACAGGAACCCGCCCTCCCGCGCGTACGTCGTACCAGCGCGGCCGGCCTCCCGGTCGGGGTCGTAGATGCCCTCCACGTCCCAGCCCCGGTCGGCGGGGAACTCCGACACCGCGTCGCGGCCCTCGGCGACGAGGTCCCACAGGTCCTCGGGCGTACGGACACCGCCGGGCAGCCGACAGCTCATCGAGACGATCGCGAGGGGCTCACGCTCGGCACTCTCCCGGTCCTGCAGACGCTGCCGCGTCCGGTACAGGTCGGCGGTGATCCGCTGGAGATACTCCCGGAGCCTGTCTTCGTTCGCCATGTTCCCCTGACCTGCTTTCCTCACTGTGTCGCCGGACGCGGGTACCGGTGCGGCCGTCACCGGACGTCCGGGCCGTCGGCGGAATCCGGGTGCGCGCCGAACTCCCGGTCGATGAAGTCGAAGAGGTCGTCGACGCTCCCCGTACCGAGCTGTTCGAGCTTCTCCTCGGCGTCCACGGACTCCGTGCTCACGGACGCCGCAGCGCCGAACCCACCGAGTTGCGTCAACAGCCCCTGGAGCCGGTCCATGACCTCCGTCCGCAGCTCCTCCTCGCCGGTGAGCCGACTGACAGTGGCCGGAGCAAGAACCCGGGACGTCAGCACCTCCAGCACCTCCAGCACGTCCGCGTCGGAACCCGCGACGTCCGCCCCGGACAGCTCACCGCGCAGATACGCCGCGACCTCCGCGGGCGTCGGACGGTCGAAGACCAGCGAGGCGGGCAGGTCGAGGCCGGTCGCCCTGCGGAGCCGGTTGCGCAGCCCGACCGCCATCAGCGAGTCGAAGCCCAGCTCCCGGAACGCCTGGTCCGCACGGACCCCGTCCGGACCGCTGTGCCCCAGCTCGGCGGCGGCCGACGTGCGGACGAGGTCCAGCAGCACCGCGTCACGACGGGCACCGGACAGCCCCGCGAGCCGCGCACGCAACGCCTCGGGACCCGACGGCGCACCACTCTCGGAAGCCGTCAGGGCGGGGCTGTCCGTCAGCGCGGCCCGCGCGGCCGGTACCCCGGCGAGCAGCGGCCGGGGCCGCAGCGCGGCGAACCCCGGCGCGAACCGCGCCCAGTCGACGTCCGCGACCACCGTGGACGACTCGTCGTGCTCCAGCACCTGGAGGAGCGCTTCGAGGGCGTACCCGGGATCCATGGGCAGCACCCCCCGCCGCCGCACATGCTCCGCGGCAGCGTCGTCGGCCAGCATGCCGTCACCGGCCCAGGCACCCCACGCCACCGACGTGGCGACCCGGCCCGCCGCCCGGCGCCGCTCGGCCAGCGCGTCGAGATGCGCGTTCGCCGCGGCGTAGGCGCCCTGACCGCCACCGCCCCACACCCCGGCGTTCGAGGCGAACAGCACGAACGCGTCCAGCTCACCGTCGTCCAGCAGCTCGTCCAAATGGTCGGCTCCGGACGCCTTGGCCAGCGTGTGCCGGGCCAGCGTGTCCAGATCCGTCCCGTCCAGCGGCACACTCTCCGCGACCCCGGCAGCGTGGAACACCGCCCGCACCGCAGCGCCGTCAGCCGCCAGCCCCGCCAGCAGGTCCGCGACGGCGGCACGGTCACCGACATCGCACGCGACGACCGTGACCCGGGCCCCCAGAGCGGACAGCTCCGCCTCCAGCTCCCGCGCACCGGGCGCGTCGAGACCCCGCCTGCTCGTCAGCACCAGGTGCTCGGCACCGCGCCGCGCCAGCCACCGCGCGACCAGGCCACCGATCCCCCCGGTACCGCCGGTGACCAGCACCGTGCCCCGAGGCCGCCACTCCCGCACCGCGCTCCGGTCGCCCAGCGGCGCGGGCACCAGCCGCCGCGCGAACAGCCCCGCCGCCCGCACCGCGACCTGGTCCTCGGCCCCCAGCCCGGTCGGCGCCCCGGACCCCTCCGGCACAGGCGCCGTGAGCACGGCCCGCAGCCGGGCCGCCGTACGGCTGTCCACGACCGGCGGCAGATCGATCAACCCGCCCCACCGGTCCGGGTGTTCGAGCCCCACGACCCGGCCGAGCCCCCACACCTGAGCCTGCGCCGGACTGACCGCCTCGGGCTCGTCACCCGTGGACACCGCCCCCCGGGTCGCCAGCCACAACGGAACCCCCAGCCCGGCCGGACCGAGCGCCCGCACCAGGGTCAGCGTCCCGGCCACACCCCGGAACACGCCGGGCCGCACCGGGTGCGACGCCTCGTCGAGGGCCAGCAGAGACAGCACACCGGCCGGGGCGGGCCCGTCGGACACGGCGTCCCGCAGCCGCGCCGCGAGCACGCCCGGATCCTCCTCGGCGGCGTCCCAGGTGACGACCGTGACCGCGTCGCCCAGGGCCTCCGCACAGACGTCGGCCCACTGCGGGTCCAGGCCGCCGGGCACCACGAGCACCCAGGCCCCCGCCCCACCGGCCTGCGCGGCAGGCTCGGCCATCGGCCGCCACATCACCCGATAACGCCAGCCGTCCAAGGTGGCCCGCACCCGCTGCCGTCGCCGCCACGAGGACAGCGCGGGCAACAACGCCCCGAGCGACGCCTCGTCGCCGGTGTCCTCCACATCGAGCGTCCGCGCCAGCGCATCCATGTCCCCGCGCTCCACGGCCTCCCAGAAACGGGCGTCGGTGTCGTCGGATGCGGCGACAGGGGCGGGTGCGTCGAGCCAGTAGCGCTCGTGCTGGAAGGGGTAGGTGGGGAGGTCGGCGTGCGTGGCGTCGCCGTAGGCGGGGGTCCAGTCCACGGGGAGGCCCTGCGTCCAGGCTTCCGCGAGAGACGTCCACAGGCGGGTGAGGCCTCCGTCGCCGCGGCGGAGCGTGCCCAGGGCGGTGACGCCCGGGGTGTCCTCGACGCTCATGACGAGCACCGGGTGCGGGCTCGCCTCGACGAAGGTGGTGTAACCGTCCGCTGCGAGGTCGGTGACGGCTTGGTGGAAGCGGACGGGCTGGCGGAGGTTGCGGTACCAGTAAGTGGCGTCGGCCTCCGGGCCGTTGAGCCAGGTGCTGTCGACCGTCGAGTACCAGGGGATGCTCGCGGCTCGCGGCTCGATGCCGGTGAGGAGTGGGGCGAGCTGGTCCTCGACGGGTTCGACGTGGCTGGTGTGGGAGGCGTAGTCGATGAGGACGCGGCGGGCGCGGATGCCGTCCGCCGCGCAGGCGGCGAGGAGTTCGTCCAGGGTCGTGAGATCGCCGCCGAGGACTGTGTTGGAGGGGCTGTTCGTGCCTGCGATCTCCAGGCGTCCGGGCCAGCGGGCGGTGAGTTCGTGGGCGTCGGTGGCGGAGACGGCCACGGAGACCAGGCCGCTCTTTCCGGAGAGCTGGTCTCGGATGAGTTTGCCGCGCAGGGCGACGATGCGGGCGGAGTCGCGGAGGGTGAGGGCGCCGGCGATGTGGGCTGCGGCGATCTCGCCCTGGGAGTGTCCGATGACGGCGTCGGGTTCGATGCCGTGGGAGCGCCACAAGGCGGCGAGGGAGATCATGACGGCCCAGGTGGCGGGCTGGACGACGTCGGCGCGCTCCAGTGCTGCCGGGTCGCCGAGGACGTCGTGGAGGTTCCAGTCGGTGAACTCGGCGAGCGCGTCGGCGCATTCACGCATCGACGCGGCGAACACCGGCGAGGCGTCCAGGAGCTCGCGCCCCATGCCGACCCACTGGGCACCCTGCCCGGGGAACACGAACACTGTCCGCCCGAGACCTCCGGCTGTCCCCGACACGATGTCGCCCGTCGCGAACTCCTTGAGCTGCGCGAGGAGTTGCTCCCGGTCCCCGACGAGGACCGCGCGCTCGCTGAAGGCGGTCCGCCCAGTGGCGAGCGTCCAGGCCGCGTCGGTGACGGAGAGGCCCGGGTCGGTTTCGAGGCGGGTCAGGAGCCGTGCCGCCTGCTCGTGGAGGGCCGCCTCGGTCTTCGCGGACAGCGGCAGGGGGACGACGGTGTCGGTGCCCGACGCTTCATCGACGGTCGGGGCCTGCTCCAGGATCACGTGCGCGTTCGTCCCGCTCACCCCGAACGAGGAGACAGCGGCTCGGCGGGGCCGTTCGACGGACGGCCAGTCGCGTGCCTCGGTGAGGATCTCGACGGCTCCAGAGGTCCAGTCGACCTTGGTGGACGGTGTGTCGACGTGCAAGGTGCGGGGCAGGACGCCGTGGCGCATGGCCTGGATCATCTTGATGACCCCGGCGACCCCGGCGGCGGCCTGCGTGTGCCCGATGTTGGACTTCAACGAGCCGAGATACAGGGGCTGTTCACGGTCCTGCCCATAGGTGGCGAGGACGGCCTGCGCCTCGATCGGGTCCCCCAGCGGTGTCCCCGTCCCGTGCGCCTCGACGGCGTCGACGTCCTGCGTGGAGAGCCCGGCGTTGGCCAACGCGGCGCGGATGACCCGCTGTTGGGAGGGGCCGTTAGGCGCGGTCAACCCGTTGGAGGCGCCGTCCTGGTTGACGGCCGAGCCGCGTACGACCGCCAGGACGGGGTGCCCGTTGCGCCGGGCGTCGGACAGCCTCTCCAGCAGCAGCATCCCAACCCCCTCACCCCACCCCGTGCCGTCGGCGCTGTCCGAGAACGCCTTGCACCGGCCGTCGGAGGACAGTGCGCGCTGCCGGCTGTACTCGACGAAGGTGTTCGGGGTGGACATGACGGTGACACCCCCGGCGAGTGCGAGGGTGCACTCGCCGGATCGCAGGGCCTGGGCGGCGAGGTGGAGGGTGACGAGGGAGGAAGAGCAGGCGGTGTCGACCGTCACCGCAGGGCCTTCGAGGCCGAGGGTGTAGGAGACACGCCCGGAGGCGACGCTGCCCGCGCTGCCGTTGCCGATGTGCCCTTCGAACCCGTCGGGAGCGGCGGAGAGACGAGACGCATAGTCGTTGTACATGACCCCCGCGAAGACGCCGGTACGGCTGCCCTTGAGCGTCTGCGGGTCGATGCCCGCGCGCTCGACGGCTTCCCAGGACGTCTCCAGCAGCAACCGCTGTTGAGGGTCGGTGGCCAGCGCCTCGCGCGGTGACATGCCGAAGAAGCCGGGGTCGAAGTCGGCCGCCCCGTACAGGAATCCGCCCTGCGTGCTGTAGCTCTTGCCGACCCGGTCGGGGTCCGCGTCGTGGATCGTCTCGTCCCAGCCCCGGTCGGCGGGGAACCCGGAGACGGCGTCGCGGCCGTCCGCGACCAGCTCCCACAGACCCTCAGGGGAGTCGACGCCCCCGGGATAGCGGCAGCTCATCGAGACGACGACGATCGGGTCGGCGGCGTCGGCGACCGCGACGGCCGTCCCGCTCGCGGACTCCGCCGTGTCACCGAGGAGTTCGGAGAGCAGATGCCCGGCCAGCGCCACGGGGCTCGGGTGGTCGAAGATCAGGGTCGCCGTGAGCCGCAGCCCGGTCGCGGCCTGGAGCCGGTTGCGCAGTTCGACGGAGGTGAGCGAGTCGAAGCCCAGCTCGTTGAAGGTCCGCTCCGCCTCGACGGCAGCGGGCGAGGCGTGGCCGAGCACGGCCGCGACCTCCCCCCGCACCAAGTCGGTCAGCGCCCGCACCCGCTCGTCCTCGCTCGACGCCAGGAGCCTGGCCACGAGCCCGTCGGCCGTCGCTGCGGCCCCCGCACGGTCGGCGACCCTGGCCCTGCGCACCGGGTTCCTGACCAGCCCCCGCAGCGCCGCCGGAACCGGCCCCGCCGCCCGCAGCGCCGCCGGGTCCAGCCGGACCGGCAGCAGCACCGCCTCGTCCGCACCCGCCGTGAGGAGCGCGGCGTCCAGCAGCGCCAGCCCCTCAGCGGCGGAGAGCGCGCGCATCCCGCCCCGCGCGATCCGCGCCCGCTCCGCCTCGGTCAACTGCCCCGTCATACCGGAGTCCTGGTCCCACAGCCCCCACCCGAGCGCGAGCGCCGGAAGCCCTTCGGCGTGGCGGTGGCCGGCGAGGGCTTCGAGGAACGTGTTGGCGGCGGCGTAGTTGCCCTGCCCGGCGCTGCCGAGGGTGGCGGCGGCGGAGGAGAAGAGCACGAACGCCTTGAGATCGAGGTGCCGGGTGAGCCGGTGCAGGTGCCAGGCGGCGTCGGCCTTGGCGCGCAGGACCGTGTCGAGACGGTCGGGGGTGAGGCTGGTGAGGAGGCCGTCGTCGAGGGTGCCTGCGGTGTGGATGACGGCGGTGAGGTCGGGGATGCCGTCCAGGAGTGCGGTGAGTTGGTCTTCGTCGGAGGCGTCGCAGGCGGTGACGGTGACCTGGGCGCCCAAGTCGGTGAGGTCGGCGGTGAGTTGTCCCGCGCCGGGGGCGTCGGGTCCCTGGCGGCTGATCAGGTGGAGGTGTTGGACGCCGTGTTCCGTCACGAGGTGGCGGGCGACGAGCGAGCCGAGTGTGCCGGTGCCGCCGGTGATGAGGACCGAGTCCTCGGGCGCCCACGCGAAGGAGCCCGGCGCGGGAGTGTGCCGGATCAGGCGAGGCGTGTGGACGCCGTCGGCACGCAGGGCGACGTGGGGTTCGTCCTCCTGGAAAGCCCAGGCGACGGCTCCGGGGACGGCGTCCCACTCGGAGTCGAGGTCGAGCAGCAGGAAACGGCCGGGATGCTCGGTCTGCGCCGACCGCACCAGCCCCCGGACGGGCGCGCTCACCAGATTTGCTCCGCCGCTGCTCACCAGGGCCAGACGCGACTGGGCGAAGCGCTCGTCCGCGAGCCACCCTTGAAGAAACGCCAGGACCTGGCCGGCCGTCTCACGGACCGCACCGGGAACGTCGTCCGTGTCCGGGTGGACGAGACGGACGACGACGGTCTCGGGAATCCGGTCGCTGTCCAGCGATGCCAGACTCTCGCCGCCGACGACGGTGAGACTTGCCTCGTCACCGGCCGGAAGGTCTGCGCACGCGAGGCTCCAGGCCACGCGGAACAGCGACTCCTGGCGGTCGGTTCGCGGCACGGCGGCGCGGGTGACCAGCGCGTCCACGGCGGCGACGGGGGCGCCCGTGTCGTCCGCGACGGACACCGAGACGGCGTCGTCCTCCACCGGGGCCACCCGCACACGCAGCCGGGACGCGCCCGTCGCCCACAAGGTCACGCCGCGCCAGGCGAAGGGGAGCAGGGCCCGGGAGGTGTCCGTGTCGATGGCGAGAGTGTGGAGGGCCGCGTCGAGGAGCGCCGGGTGGAGACCGAAGGCGGTGTCGGCGTCGGCTTCGTCGAGGGCGACCTCGGCGAACGTCTCCTCGCCGCGCCGCCAGGCCGCCCGGAGGCCCTGGAACGCCGGGCCGTAGGCGTAACCGGCGTCGGCGAAGGCGTCGTAGAGGCCACTGACGTCCACCGGTTCGGCGTCGGCCGGGGGCCAGGCGGCCAGGTCCCAGTCCGGGGCGGCGCCGGTCGGGGCGAGGACACCCGTGGCGTGGCACACCCAGGGCATCCCCTCGTCGGCACCCTCCTCACGGGAGTACACGGCCAGCCCGCGACGCCCCGACCCGTCCGGGCCGTCCACGGCCACCCGCAGCTGGACCCCGGTCCCGTCGGGCAGCTCCAGCGGGGCCTGGAGCGTCAGCTCCTCCACGGCTCCCGCGCCGCACGACTCGGCAGCCTGGAGAGCCAGTTCCACGAAGCCGGTGCCGGGCAGCAGCACGGCCGCACCGATGGCGTGGTCGGCGAGCCAGGGGTGAGTGCGTGTCGAGATCCGCCCGGTGAGCAACAGCCCCTCGGTGGAGCCCAGTTCGACCGCCACTCCGAGCAGGGGGTGCCGCACCGGGCCGAGCCCCGCGTCCGCCAAGGCCCGTGAGGGGTCGCTGGACGCCACGTCGAGCCAGTAGCGCTGGCGTTGGAAGGGGTAGGTGGGGAGGTCGAGGTGGGGTGGGGCGGCGAGGTGGCTCGCCCAGTCGACGGGGGCGCCGTGGGTCCAGGCGTGGGCGAGGGCGGTGAGGAGGGTGTGTTCCTCGGGGAGGCCGTCCTTGAGGAAGGGGACGAAGACGGCGTCGGGGACGGTGTTGGCGCCGATGGTGCTGAGGACCGGGTCGGGGCCGACTTCCAGGAAGAGGGAGATGTCCTGGTCGTGGAGGGTGTGTAGGGTGTCGGTGAAGCGGACCGTTTCGCGGATGTGGCGGGTCCAGTAGGCGGGGGAGGTGGCCTGGTCGTGAAGGGCGATGTGGGGGGTGTTGTAGGTGACGCTTTCGGCGATGGTGTGGAACTCGTCGAGGATGGGGTCCATCGCGGGGGAGTGGAAGGCGTGG